>JBBQVT010000043.1:0-26879 GCA_038211245.1 Desulfobulbales bacterium
CTTATCTTTTGGACAATCTTTGCGCATGTTTCTTTGGTTACTTTTTTAAAACTGTCATCAAGTTGTTTGATCAAATTCTTCATCGTAAAATCACAGTGTTTCGCAATATTATTCTTTACAACACCCCAGCATGTTTCAATCTCGGGAAACATCGCACCGAAGGGCTCAAAATGATTGATGTCGGTCACCGTGCTAAACTGCATGCCTTTCGCGTTACCCGTCATCATGAGCGGACGCGCCTTCTTGACATCCAAATCCCCGTCCGGAGTCAAGGCCTCATCGGCTACCTCCAGTCGTAACACCTTCCCGACAACAAGGATATAATCCACTTCCTCATAGATTTTAAAGAGGGCACATTCCATCCAGGCATAGGAACCCATAATGCCGGGAGAACGGATGCTGACCGAAGGTTTCTCGCTCAAACCCGCGAGTTCGAATTCATCGACATCCGGCGGTGAAAAGCGTGCGGTCGGCATAACCGCTCCTGCCAAATCCGCGCCGATCAGGTTGACGACAAAGTCTTTTGTTTCTCGAATGTTGTTGAGCGTGTCCCGTCTGCGGGCCGAGGCAAGAGTGATAAGATCAAGCGGACGCAGGATCGGCATGATGCATGAATAGGGCGCGATGTTACGGATCCCCTGAGGGCGCGATGTTACGGATCCCCTGACCGCTCAGGGTTGATATCAAGGTTACCGGAAGAGGAATAAACCCCTCCCGCAAAGATGGTCGAAAAATCATGTCAATCCTCCATGAGATGCCCCCGTTTTCCCGGTTAGTAATAGAGTTGTGTCGGATCTTTTCATATGCCAGGTCGGCAACATCAACATACTGTTCAGTAAAAATTGCCACCTTAAGAGGTGCTGAAGAGCGTCCGTTTATCGGGGTCAGGGCATAAGCGCTCGAGCATTTTCCCGAAACACATCTAACAAATCCATACCTGGTTTCGGAAAATTGGTCAATTGAACCCGATGACCCCCGACAGCTTCTGCAAGAGGGACGCCCGCAGGCATATGGGCGTTATCCAGAACAATATTTGGCTTCAGGACGGATAAACGGAGCAAATCGCCGGGTTGCAAGGGGCCTGGCCCGAAGGTGCCGACCAGTTCCAGCCCGGCGAATTCTGCCCAGACGGTCATAAATATCTGGGCGGCAGCCCGGTCTCCCCTTTCTGCAAAGTGATCGTGCAGGGTTTTGCTCAGATGTGCATACTCCTGATCGAAATTCAGCAAATATTCCTCTGCTTTTTGGGTGGTACCGAAGAGATGGGCCAACCGGAGAACTTCCGTATGGATGACCTTGGGACTATTTTGCAAATGGACCTCCACGAGTTGCGCCTGACTTCCGGCAGCATCGCGCATCCGCTGGGCAAAGCCCTCAAATCCACCGAGAATTATAAAATCCGCGTCCCGCATACGCAACAAGTCCGAAGGCTTGGGATCATAGTCCGGCGGGTGTTGCAGGGTTTCCGGTGCGATGACCAGGATATGCTCGGCACCGGCAGCCCGAGCCAGGGCCGCAGCCCAACTAGTGGCCGCCGCGACCACCGGGGTTTTTGCGTGACTCTGCGTCGAGGACAGCAAGAGAAACAGGATTGCAACCAGTTTCATTATGGAATTCATGCGTGATTTCCTTTCAGGGCATTGTAGGCATACGAGGCCAATGTGATGCATCCGGCCGTGAGCACCAGCACCGGACCGAGCGGCTGGTCCAGGAATACCGCGATGATGAACCCGGCCAGATTGCCGAACAAACCGAAAATAACGGCCCAAATCGCGATGGAGGTCAAATTGTTGCCGATATTGCGTGCCGCCAGGGCTGGGAGTATGGTCACCGCATCAACGAGAAGAGCCCCGGTCAGGCGGATAGCACCGGCAATGGCCACGGCAATAAGCACGTACAAGGCAATGGTCAGACCTCGGATCGGGACCCCGGAACACCATGCCATCTCGCGATCGTACAGCAACAGTGCCAAATGGCGACGTTTCCAGAAAAAGAGGGATAAGAGAGTCAGGCTGATGACGCACAGAAACAGGACTTCCACCGGCCGGACAGCCAGGATGGACCCCCAGAGCAGTTCAAAAGCAGCATTGGCGTTTACTCCGCCCAGAGAAAGCACCAAAAAGGCCAGGGCGATGGCAACGACCATAAAAAACCCCATGGCGCCGGGCGCACCCGCAGGGCGATCAGCAAAAGAGGCCAGGACCCGGCCGGTAAGGGCGCAGAGACCCAAGGCCAAAAGCAAAGGGTCCATTCCGAAAACCTGACCCAGGGCAACGGCTAAAAGGGCCACATGCATGATCGTGAAACGCAGAGGATAAATGTTCAGGCCGACAATGAACACGCCGACCAGGGGCAGACCCAGCCCTGAAATGATAAGGGCCAGGAAACCGCGCTGTATCGGGGGCAAACTCATCAGGCTCATGAAATCGGTAAAATTCAAAGGGTCATCTCCCGGATTCGGCCTTGAGCCATTTGCAGCACCCTCTGACATTTTTTTGCCAAGGCCAGGTCATGGGTGACCACTATCATGGTCGCGGGCAGGGCAACGATCAATTGCGCCACCTGTTCCTGACCAGAAAAATCCAGGGCCGCGGTAGGCTCGTCCGCCAGAAGGAGCCCAGCTCCGGCAGAGAGCATTCCCAACGCCCTGGCCAGATAGCTCCGCTGCAACTGGCCTCCGGACAAGGCTGCCAAGGGGCGGTGCAGCAGGTCGTGGATATCGAGTCCCCGCGCCGCGTTCAGGGCCGCCTGTTCATGACCGCCGGCGGACAACAGCTCCCGCACGGTAAAGGGAAATTGGCCCCTTGGCTGACGCTGGGGCATCCAGGCCACACCGGGATGGGCCGCAGACGGTTTTGTCGACACCTTTTTCCCATCCAAAAGGATTTGCCCGGCCCACTCCTTGTGCAAACCCATGATGGCCCGGAGCAGGGAAGTCTTGCCCGAGCCGTTACCGCCGATCACGGCCACATGCTCACCAGGTAACACCTGCAAATGGACATCCTGAACCACTGGAATTGTCCTGAAACGACAGCAGAGACCATGAATGTCCAAGCAGATGGGAGCCATTGCAAGAGAAGGGCCTGAGGAATCAAGGATATTCTTATTACACAAGAAGGAAAGCATATTTTAAAATAGTGATCGCTAAATCGGGCCCTTGCCCTCAACCTAAGGGCGAAGATCCCCCATACAGCAGAGGGGATAAGTACCTTCACGAAATTCGTTCTTGAAAAACAAGAAATGAATTTCAAGGATACTAAAAGTCACACCCCCGGAAAATAACCAGGCCATAGAATTCCTCCTGATCGGACCAGTTCAGGGTCACGTCATTGAAACCAGTGGTAAAACCGAGTTCTCGCAGGGTGGAAAAACGTTCCTGGCGCCCGTGCTCCGACCAATATCGAGCAGCCGGAAAGGAGTGTTGCGGGTTGTAAGGATTTGTCTCAACAGAGGATAAATTTCCTGATGATGCATGACGTTATGCGCCTTCAGAGCGTTGAAAACATTTCGCCGTTCAAATCCGGCTCGGACAATCGAATTCATGGGTTATCCCTATGTTTTATAAGATAAATTCCACGCCAACCACAAATGAGATATTCTTTCATTGAGATGAGCCTTTTATTTGTACGCCATAAGGAAATAACCATTCTCGTCATTTCTGATAAATTCGATGGTAAGACCAGCATTGTTAAACAGCAGTTCCATTTCAAGGTTTTCCGGCATCATATCGTTTTGCACAACCGACCCGGCTTTACGGTGTACATTATTGATCTCATCAAATTCAATAAAATGGAAAATTACAACCTTTCCATTCGGCACGAGCAGGTCATTAAATCGGCTTAATATTAGAGATTTATCCTCAATATGAGGGAAAACCTGATGGCACAATATCAAATCAAATTTTTCTATTAAAGCCGGGAAAAGTTCAATTTGTGCCACAAAAATATCCGTGTTGTAATTTTTTTTAGCCTTTTCCCTGGCAGCACTCACCATTTCAGGACTTATGTCAAGTGCGACAACTTTTCCTTTATTCCCAACCTTCTGCGATAAAATTTCCGTGAGCCTTCCAGTACCGCAGCCTGGTTCAAGAATTGTTTTGCCTGATAGACTGCCTGTTTCGCTGAAGAGCAGATCAAGTTTTCTCAACTCAACTTCGCCATAGGAATCCGATGCCCAGTCTGCATTTACCTGAGCATCAAAAAATGCTGCCTTTTCTCGATACATTACAGACCATCCTCTGAAGCTGACTGAGGAGAAACCAACCCTCCATAGCTCACATATATCCACTTCCTGTTTGTATTTTGCGCAGGTTGTGGAAAAACTAAGGAGGGAGCTTTATTACGATTTATCATTTATTCACACGATATCAATATCCTGAATGTTGTCAACTGTTTTTCCTCTATTGGAGGTGTAAACACAACAGAGGTAGAATTGAAAATATCTGTATAATTACAGTAGATTATAAAGATATATAAAGACAAAAATCAAAACGATCAGACACAAAATAAAAAAACATAATATTTTTTCTTGCGGCATCCTTTCGCCATCAGTATAGTAACACGTTACGAATATTTGTGTGGCTTTAAATAATGAAATCACGCCTGGAAATGACACGTGATTGAAAGAGGATAAGACCCATGTCAAACATACATGAACATCGTCAACGTCAAGCAAGGCTGCTGTTGTTTTGGCAACGAATGGCGGATCGTTATCCATCCCCATTCGATGCGAAGAGTCTTGCCGATAGCGACAAGGTCATCAACCTGGTAGAGGCAAGGGGAGTAAAAATCGACGGAGCCACCATCCTCGATATCGCCTGCGGCAACGGTATGTACACACTGCCGCTTGCCCGCCGGGCGGACCGGGTTACCGGGCTCGATTTCTCAACCGGCATGCTCGCTCGTTTTGAGAAAATTCGGTCTGAACACGGGATTGAGAACGTCTCCACGATACAGGCGTCCTGGAAGGATATCGACATTACCGCCCTTGGAATGGAAAAATCCTTCGATATCGTCTGGACCTCGATGACACCTGCAGTGCGCGAGGCTGACGACATCCTGAAAATGCGTCGCTGCGCCAGGCACTGGTGCGTCTATATTGGCTGGGGCAAGGTCCGGAAAAACGAGTTGTTGGGAGAGGTTTTCCGAGCCCACGACCTTTCCTTCGGCCCACCACCCGGCGCTGCGGCAGTTCAGACCATTCTGCAAACCCAGGGAATCGAAACAGAGATGGACACAATCGACACTTCTTGGGACTGGGAGGGAAGCAAGGATGAGGCCTTTGACCATGTCTCGGACTTTCTCGAGGTCCAGAGCGGCAAGCCGGCCCAGCCGGAAATCGTCCACTCAATCGTTGATCGGTACTGTGTAAACGGTAGAGTGAAACATAGGACCAGAGTTGAAATGGGAATTCTCGCCTGGCGGGAATAAAAACCACAAACAATATAGGAACAATAAGTTATGCTACATCATCGACTGTTACTCGCCTGTGGTCTTTCTCTGGTAGCCACGTCGACTCACGCCGCCTCTCAGGAGCATATGACCCTTGAAGAAATCGTGGTCACCGACACGGCACTTGGAAATCCGGATGCCACTGTGGTCGCCAAGCCCAGCATCGAAAAGGGAAAAAACATTAATCTGCCCGATGTGCTTAAAAATGAACCGGAAATTGACATCAAACGTCGAACCGCAATAGGTGATACCGCCGATATCCTGGCAATCCGTGGGTTTTCCCAGAATCGTATCATGCTGAATATCGATGATAGACCGGTCAATGCCGCCGGGGTGGTAGGTGGCTATTACATTGACTGGGGAACCATCCCACTCGACAATATCGAAAAGATCGAGGTGATTAAAGGCGGCAGTTCGGCAGAGTACGGCAACAATGCCCTGGGCGGTGTCATCAATGTCATTACCAAGAAACCAACCACGGATCCGACGGTGAATCTGACAGCTACCTACGGCACGGGGGATATCGATTCCCTGCAGAATTACCGGCTGACCCATACCAACAAATTCGGTCCCGTCGGCTATTCCCTGGCAGCCAGCTATCAGGAGGCCGACGCCTTCCTGTGGAACAACAACTTCGAGGGCAAGAATGTGGCCGGCAAGGTCTTTGTCGACATGCCGTTTTCCGGGGAAATGTCCCTCGGTCTGCAATATACCGATGCCATTCGGGGCTTTACCCGTGACAACCGACTATCAGTTGACCCTGACAATCCCAACTTCTACAAGACCAAAAACAGCGACTATCCTCTCTCTTTCGGCGAAACATTTTCTCCCTACTCGGGCAAGGCCTTTGACCCTGGCCCGGGAGCGGAGTGGGATAAAGAGAAATATTACCTGGATCTGGGTTATAAACAGCCGATCGGCGAAGCGCTCCTTGTTGAATTCAAGGCCTATCAGAACCACGAGGATCGACAGGAAAAAAATTACTCATCCAAGGCCATTGTTCCCTCCTACAGCGATGGGAAGCTGGTTCTGGACAGGACCGTGGAGTCTGACCGTTCCTATGGAGGCAACATCAAGGGGACCTATGCGCTGGACAATCAAGAACTGCTGACCGGGATAGACTATAAAGTCCTCGCCTATGGGGACATAATTGTCAATTATGTCGATACAGTTTATAATGGAAGGCCCTATACGGGTGGCGAACCCTCCCAGGAAGGGACAAGCTGGGGCTACTACCTCCAGGATACCTGGGCGATCACCGATCACTTCACCCTGACCCCCGGTCTGCGTTATGACACCTACGCCAATGAGAACGTCAACGGCTCCATCGGTCGCGAATTGGAAGACAGCGCCTTGACGCCTAAATTGACCGGAACCTACAAGCTCACCAGCGCCGACAAGGTAACCGCTTCATTGTATCAGGCTTACAGGACTCCTGGGCTTCCCGAGACCTACTGGGCGAGTAAGGGCGGGTTAACCATGAACAATCCGGACCTGAAACCGGAAACAAACAATGCTGCTGAACTGATGTATCAGCACGACTTTTCAAAGAAAGATACCATCAAACTGTCAGGATATTATTATCAGGTCGATGACTATATCCTCTGGAGGCTCGGCAACAGTCCCGCCACGCGCGGCACCTATAATATCGACAAGGTTATACTGGAAGGTCTCTCGGCTGATGTCCGTCATGACTTCGTGGGCTGGATGACCGGCCGGGCGTCGGTTACCTATCAGAAAACGGAAAAAGAGGGCAGCCCATTTGCATTTGACTCCCTTATCAGTGGGATCGACAATCTCCCTACCTGGAAGGCCAATGCCGGCCTGGAGTTCAAGCTCCCTTACCAATTGGTTTTTGATGCCACTGTGCGGTATAACGGTGACAGCGAAATGGTCTATAACTACACCACGGGCACCGGCTCGCCGGCAACCTATAAATCAAAAAAGATGGACATCGATGCCTATACAACCGTGGACCTGGATTTGAAGATCCCGATCTACAATCATTACGAGGTGGCTTTCTTTGTCAACAACCTCTTTAACGTCGAGTACGAGGAACAGTTCGGCTACCCAATGCCGGGTATAACCGTCGGTGCTACCCTTAAAGTCAGCTTTTAGTCAGAGAAGAGTATTCATTAATTGTAGTTAGCATAAATAGTTAACACACATTTGAGGAAGTATCATATGAGTATGTTACAAGACGACTGGAATCGTTGCGTTGAATTCCATGGCCATTCCTGCCCCGGCCTGGCCATCGGGTACAGAGCCAGTAAGGCAGTCCAAGAAAAACTCAACCTGCGCTTTTCCCAGGACGAGGAATTGGTTTGCGTGACCGAAAATGACGCCTGCGGAGTGGATGCCGTGCAGTTTCTCACCGGCTGCACCATGGGAAAGGGTAATCTGATTCATAAGGCAACGGGCAAGATGGCCTTCAGCTTTTTCTGCCGGGCCAGCGGTGCCAAGCTCCGGCTTATCTTCAAACCGAGCCTTCCTTCTGGGCAAATGGACCGAACTGCCTGGCAGGAACATATCCTCCAGGCCCCGCTGGATGAACTTTTCGACTTCAAGGAGCCGACTTACGAGCCGCCGGAGAAAGCCCGCCTATTCAGCAGGTTAATCTGTGCAAAGTGCGGCGAAGGAATGGCGGAGCACAAGGCGCGGCATCAGGACGGCAAGACCGTGTGCCTGGACTGCATGCCCGGTTACTCACGAGGGTGGTGATCATGTCGGCAGTGAAGCAAAGGAATAAAATGGCCTTCCGAGGGGTGAAGAAGGCGACCCTCTCCATCCTCGCCCTGGTTATCATCAGCATCTACGCCAATCCAGCCTTGACTGCCGATCAGGGACAGGGCTTCGTCACCGATGCAGCGGGCCGCACCGTCATGGTTCCGGCTCAGGTCAAACGTATTGTCACCCTGGGCGGGGCGCTGCGTTTCGTGACCTATCTACAGGGCCTGGACACAGTGGTCGGGGTTGAGGCGCTGGAGAAGAAACCGGTGGAGGTCGGTCGTCTATACGGTCTTGCCGTGGCGGAAAGAGCGAAGACCATTGTTGCGGTCGGTGAGGGCGGCCCGGGGGGCAAACTGCCTGATTTCGAGCAGGTGATTTCGGTGCATCCTGATATGATAATCACCGCCGGTTTTGACACTGCCCAGGCCGATACTATCCAACAGAAGACCGGCATCCCGGTGCTTATCCTGAATACTGCGGCCACTGCGGCACTCGACCTGCGCCGCATCAAAGAAGCGCTTGGTCTTCTGGGCCGGATAATCGACCGTGTACAACGGGCGAAGGCTGTTATTGCCTTCATCGACCAGCTCGAAGAAGACCTGGCACGGCGAACCGCCTCCGTTACAGAGCAGCCTGCAACCTATGTGGGCGCTATCGGTTACCGGGGAAAGCATGGCATTACCAGTACCGAGGCTTTCTATGCTCCGCTTATCTGGATTCATGGTCTCAATGTCGCCGATACCATCGGTCAGTCCGGCCATGCTTTTGTCGATCAGGAAAAACTACTCCTCTGGAACCCGGATGTAATTTTTCTCGATGCCGGTGGAATTGACATTGTAAAGGAAGATTATCGGAAAAATCCAGCCTTCTATGAGATGCTGAAGGCTGTAAAAAATGGCCGTGTCTATGTGGTGCCGCCCTATAATTACTATCACACCAATATTGAAATCGCCCTTGCCGACGCCTACTTTCTCGGCAAGACCCTCTATCCGGCAGTTTTCACTGACATCGATCCCGCAGGGAAAGCGGATGAAATATTCGACTTTTTTATTGGCGTGAAGGCCTATGGCCAATTAAAAAATGAACTCTACGGCTTTGGGCGGGTGGCCTTCGACAAGACCGGACTTTCCATCCACTGATATGGACATCCTTCTGCAGTATCAGAAGCAAGTCGGCCTGAAATGGACGGCGGGTGGCATCCTTATGCTCCTCCTTATCGGAGCCGCCCTCTATTCAATGACGGTTGGCTCCTTGCCGCTGACCATGTTCGATATCATTGCAGGCCTCAGGCAAAAAACAGAGGGCCCATTCGCACATGTGGTCTGGAATATCCGGCTGCCCAGAATGGTCGGTTCGGCCATTGCCGGGGCAGGCCTTGCGGTCGCCGGAACCATCATGCAGAATATCCTGAAGAATCCGCTAGCCTCGCCCTTCACCATCGGTATCTCTCAGGGCGCAGGTTTTGGGGCGGCTTTTGCGATCATCATCCTCGGCGGCGGTCAGACCCATCTGGCCGGGACCGAGGCAGTAACCGTGCTCTCACCGAACCTGGTCGTTCTCTCGGCCTTTGCCGGTTCACTCATGTCCGTCGCCTTCATCCTGGCGCTTGCTCTGTACCGCAAAGTTACGCCGGAGGCAGTTATCCTGGCCGGTGTCGCCCTAAGCGCCTTTTTTGGCGCGGCCACGATGCTTCTGCAATATTTTGCCACCGACATCCAATTGGCGGCCACTGTCTTTTGGACATTCGGTGATCTCGGCAAGGCAGGCTGGCGGGAAAACACCATTATGGCCAGCACCTTTCTGATCGTCTTCATCTATTTCGTCGCGGTGAGCTGGCGCTTCAACGCGCTGCAGTGGGGAGACGAGGTGGCACAGAGTCTGGGCGTGCGGGTCAAACGCCTGCGAGTTATAGGTATGGTGCTGAGTTCCCTTGCCGTTGCGGTGATCACTGCCTTTTTGGGAATTATCGGCTTTATCGGGCTGATCGCCCCGCACATCGCCCGCTTTTTCGTGGGAAACGACTATCGGTTTCTGATTCCCTCTTCCGCTCTGATGGGTGCCCTGCTACTGCTGATATCCGACATCATTTCCCGGATGATACTGGCACCGGTTATCCTGCCGGTCGGAATTATAACCTCCTTTCTCGGTGCCCCACTCTTTCTTTATCTGCTCATCAGAGGCAGGAGGTAAACCATGCTGGCCGTCGATGACCTGTCTTTTTCCTACGACACCAGGGATATCTTACACGAAATAACCCTCTCATTCAAACCCGGCGAACTGGTGTCGATTCTCGGCATTAACGGTTCAGGTAAATCCACCCTGCTCAAAGCCATGGCCAACATCCTGAAACCCTATCAGGGGACAGTCTCCGTCGACGGGCAGGGTATAATCTCGATGTCGGGAGATCAACGGGCAAAAAAGATCGGGTATATGCCGCAAAAATCCAACGGCGTTGCCTGCTCTGTCTTCGATGCAGTCCTGCTCGGCCGTAAACCCCATATCGTGTGGCGTGCCTCGGAACACGACCTGAAAGTGGTCAGCGACATCCTTACCCTGCTTCATCTTGAAGACTATGCCCTACGCTCGACCACCGAACTCTCGGGCGGTGAGCTGCAGAAGGTGGTCATTGCCCGGGCGCTGGCCCAGGAGCCCCGGATACTTCTGCTCGATGAACCGATAAGCCATCTGGACATCAGAAACCAGATGGAGACCATGGCCCTCCTCAGACGCATCTCTCGGAAGCTTAGCTTGGTGGTGGTGGTCGTTATCCACGATCTCAGTACCGCACTCCGCTTTTGCGACCGCTTCACGCTGATCCACCGTGGCAAAATCTATGCCGCCGGTGGTCGGGAGATCATCACTTCTGAAAGTATCCGGGCTGTCTTCGATATTGATGCGATGGTACATGAGATCGAGGGCATACCCGTGGTGGTTCCGTTTATCAGGGGAGAAAATGACGCATTGCAGTATTCTGCAATGCGACCGATGCAATAATATGTTGATTGCTCCTTAGTATTATCTGCCCTTGTGGGGAATGAGCGGTCCGCCCGGCCTGCGGCCGGGGTTTATCCTAAAGCAACTTTCCACTAATTTTCACCAGCTACAAGCCCTTTTTCATTGTCGTGACGATTTTCGTGACGTTGTATTTAAACATCTCCGTATAACTTGCCGCCGGGCCGGTCGGTGCGGACAGGGCGTCCGAGTAGAGCTCGCCACCGACCTTAACCCCGCTTTCCTTGGCGATCTGTTGGATCATCCGCGGATTGGAGATGTTTTCGACAAAAACAGCGGTGATCTTCTCCTTCTTGATCTGCTGAATGAGCTTTTTAACCCCGCCGGCAGTAGGTTCCTTGCCAGTACCTAGGCCCATCGGTGAGAGGATCTCTATGTCGAAGGTATCACCAAGGTAGCCGAAGGCGTCGTGGCTGGTGATCATCCGCCTCTTCTCCTTCGGAATGGCCGAAAATTCCGCCTTTGCCCAGCCTTCGAGATCTGTCAGCCGCTTAGTGTAGGCAGCGGCCCTCTCGGTGTAGTACGACGCCCCCTCAGGATCGATACTGACAAGGGCTGCGGCGATAGTGCTGACATAGAGTCTGCCGTTTTCCAGGTTCTGCCAGGCATGGGGGTCGGTCGCTTCGTGATTGTCATGGGCGCCTGCCTTGCCGTGATCATGGTCATCTTTCATTTCACGGGGCTTAACACCGGTGCTCGCCACGACCACAAGGCCCTTATAGCCGGAAGCGGTGATCAAGCGGTCTATCCACCCCTCGAAACCCAGGCCGTTGACGACGACCAGGTTCGCCCCACGGACCGCCTTGGCGGCAGCGGGAGTAGGTTCGTAGGCATGGGCATCGCTGTCGGGGCCGACCAAAGTGGTCACCCTGACCCTGTCGCCACCGACATTGCTCATAATGTCGCCGAGAATACTGAAACTGGCAACGATATTGATGGGCGACGTTGCCCTGGCGGTGTCTGTTATGACAAGAACAGCCCAGAAAGCAATAAGGATTCGAGCAAATAGTAACATTGAGTAACCCCCTTGATTTTTTAACCGGTTAAATGGCCGCCTGCCTTGTGGCGACGGTATATACTTCCGTATCTTCCGAAAAATACCGAAAAAGCATAGCAGAGGCCGGCGACGAGAATGATGGCCGGACCGGACGGAACATTCAGGTGAAATGATAGAAGCAGCCCGGAATACCCGGCGATGACGGCAATGATCGCCGCGACAAGCGAGGCCGACCAGAACTGCCTGGCCCAGAAATTGGCAGAAGCGGCTGGGAGCATCAGCATACCCACCGCCATCAAAGTGCCAAGTGCGGTAAAACCGGCCACCAGGTTGAGAACCACCAGGACGAGGAAAAGAAAGTGCATGGTCGCACCCTTGCCGCCCACCGAGCGGAGAAAGCCGGGGTCAAAGCATTCGACGATCAACGGCCGATAGATGATGGCCATGGTGAAGACGGTAACGGTGGTGATCGAAGCGACAAGAATCAACGCCGGATCGTCGACGGCGAGAATGGTGCCGAAGAGGACATGCACCAGGTCGATGCTTGTGCCGCGCATGGAAATGATAAGCACTCCCAGTGCCAGTGAGATCAGGTAGAGGGCTGCGAAACTGGCGTCCTCACGCAGAGCGGTGACCCGGGCCACCGCTCCGGCGAGAAGGGCAACGGTCAGGCCGACAACGATCCCACCGACAGTCATGGCATAGAGGGAGAGGCCGGAGACGAGAAAGCCGAGGGCCGCTCCTGGGAGGACGGCGTGGGAGAGGGCATCGCCCATGAGACTCATCCGCCGCAGCACCAGCAACATGCCGACAGGGGCACAGCCGATGGCCAGAGCAACACAGGCCGCCAAGGCGTGGCGCATGAATATATATTCCCGGAAGGGCTCAATGAGGAGGTCGACAAAAAAATTCATAAACCCTCCTCCGCGCAGATCTCCGCTTCATCATCCCAGGCTTCGGACATCGTGCGGGAAAGGGTGAGATGCTTGTCGGTCATGACCTCGGCGGTCGGCCCCCAGGCGATCAATTCCCGGGCGATCAACAAAGTCTCGGGAAAGTGGTCATGCACCTGGCTGAAGTCATGGAGCACGGCGATGATTGTCCGCTTCTCCTTGTACCAACGTTCTATTACCTTAAGGAGGTCGATGGTCGTCTGGCTATCGATGGAGGTGAAGGGTTCATCGAGGACCACAACCGCCGAATCCTGGAGAAGCATGCGGGCGAACATTACCCGGCGGAACTGTCCACCCGAGAGATTGCCGATGGCCCGCATTTCAAAGCCGGCAAGTCCGACCGCCTGGAGAGCCTGTTCCGCCCTGCTCCAGAGATCGCGCTTCATGCCGCCGAATATGCCGATCTGCCGCCAGAGTCCGAGGATTACCGTATCGAGAACGGTAATCGGAAAGCTTCGGTCGATTTCCAGTTGCTGTGGCAGGTAAGCGATCTGGTGTTTTTTCAGGTTCTGCCGGGTAATATGTCCGCCCAATGGCCTGAGGATGCCGACGATGCCCTTTAAGAGGGTACTTTTGCCGGAGCCGTTCGGACCTACCACCGCGGTCATCGATCCCGGCTGGAAACTCCCGGAAAGATGATGAACGGCGGGGTGTCGTTCGTAGCCAAGGGTCAGGTCGGTGAGGGTGATAGTGGTCATGGTGCCTCCTTACAGTCAGCCGAGTGCCCAGGCGACGACCAACCAGACCAGGGATACGGCGGTACCGGCAAAGACCAGGCGAATACCGACGCTCCAACCGAGTGGCGACAGGAGACGCCTACTTGTCGATCCACTTTTTTTTAGGGGTGATCCTTTGGTCATTGCACTGTGTAAATGAAAAATGTTATCGTTTATAAGCTGTCAACAGAACAGGAATATAGTAATTAAGCTGGCCGATTGATAGCTAAGATCATGAAGAATTAATTTTAATAATCAGATATTTCATCGTTATTGTCAAACTCAGTTGAACATATGAACAGCACTGCCTAATAAATTATCACTAATGAAAATATATGTCAACTAACATATCATCGGCAAAGGCCGCCATCCACCTGTCAAAGGATGACCTTAAGGAACATTTTAACAGGGTTGGACTGCGGTTCACCCCGCAGCGCGAGGCAGTCTGGCGGCTTTTTGAAAACGATCCCGCCGGTTTCACCATCGCCCGGGTTACTGCTATCCTCAGTCAGCGGAGGATCGGTCAGGCGACGGTTTATAGAACGATCAAGGCACTTCAGGATCTAGGATATTTGAAATGGGTGCATGAGGAAGGTGGCGAACACCGCTTTGTCGCTTCAAGCCCCGGACATTTCCATATGCTGGTCTGCCGGTTGTGCAAGAAGGTGGTGGCGTGTTCCGACTGTGATCTCTCGATCTTGGAAAAGCTCATCAGCAGAGATACCGGTTTCACTGTGGAAGGTCACCACCTGGAGTTCTACGGTTTATGCGCGGAGTGCGCATGAAGGGGCTGACTACTGGGTGGTACGATAGAGAAAAAAGGGGTATACAACCTGTTTCTTCTGAACAGTGCCCGGAGCCTCGAGCCGAGTGATCCAACCATCCCCACCGAATTAGCCGCCGCGCTTTATCTTAAAAAGGCCGTACAAAATAATTCCCGCATCAACCTCTCCAAGCCTGACTGCATATCGTGTTACGTTTCATTATTCCGTAATCTTTACAATTGACCTGTCTGCAAAATTTTGATAATTGCCACTTTATGGACACATTATTTTGCATCGTGTTATGGCAGGTCGTTGGCCTTACAGAATTTTACAAGAGAGGAGAGAGAAAAGATGGAAAAGAAAACCGCAAGAAAATGGGTCTCGGCAACCTTTGCCCTGACTTGATCGCCCTGCCTCAACAGGGCCGAACCGCCACCCAGCAGGACAAACCGGTGCACCACAGAGCCTTCCCGCCCAAGCCTTCGAAAGAATAGAAATCCAGCGCGGTCCGGCGGCCGTACTTTACCCCAACTATCTGTCCATGGACTTTGCCGGCAATCAGAGCCCGCTGACCGGAACCACCAATCTCATCCTCAAAGAGCGGATAGACAAAACGCTCAGCGAGATCGATACCTATTACGGTTCATACAACACCTTCGGCGGCAGGTTTTACCATCAACAGGCGGCGGACAAGGTCCATTTCTTTTTTGGCGGCGATTACCAACAATCGGATTACACCAACTACGGCACCAACCCATCGTGGCTGAACATGATCGACGATCCGGAATATCAGAAAAGTAAACTCTATCTCAAATCGACCTATTTCCTCAACGACAAGGGTGACCATAAAGCCTCAATCTTCATAAGCCACACCAATCACGAGGGCGATACCGGACGTCCCAACCGGGATTTTAATAACGAGTACTGGACTATCAATGGTGCCTATGCCCTGCCGGTCAGTGACAGCATCACCACCAATCTCAAGGTCGGCTACCGCGGCTACGACCGCACCTGGGAAGAGGACAATTATCCCAAAAGTCTGGCCCTGGCCTCGGAAAACGGGGTTGAGCAACACATCATCCCTGCTGATCTGTCGGTATCCTTCAATCATCTGAAGGGTGCCCTGTTGACTGCCGGCACCGATTTCCAACACGTCTCCTATGAGACCTTCAGCGAAGTGACCACCAAGGTTCTCGGCAATGACGCCACCGCCGACCAGTTCGGTCTCTATGTTCAAGAAGAGCTGCCGGTTGGTGATTTCCTCTTCCGACTCGGCGGCCGCTACAGCTACACTCGACACGACATCACACTTCTCGGCGGCAGCACTCCCGGCATCGATGAAAAGGATTGGGACACCTTTCTGTGGAGCGCTGGTGTCCGCTACGATGTCAACCGTATGGTTTCAGTGTACAGCAACGTCGGCACAAGCTTTGTCGCCCCCTCGTTGAAGTCGGTGGGCGGCACCATCGCCCTTGCCGACCGAGGGGTTATCGGCAAAAACGGCCAGTTGCCTAATGCCGATCTCGATCCGGAGAGCGGCATCGGTTATGACCTCGGTGCCGATTTTAAACCCCTCGACAATGTCAAGTTCGGGGTTCGCGGGTTTTTAAACCTCGTCGATGACCAGCTCATCACCGTGGTGGCCAGCAAAACGCCCTCTCAATCCCAGGATATCAATGCCGGCAAGACCACCAGTTACGGGGTCGAATTGTCCTCTGAATACCAGCTTGATAAATGGCTGCGCTTATTTGCCAACTACACCTACACCAGCACCGAGATCGACAACAACAAGGATCCCGATCAGGACGGAGCCGAAGTGCCCTTCGTACCGGAACACATGGGTAATATCGGAGTGGATGTCAAGCTGCCCTATGCCGTTACGGCCAGTGTTTATCTGCATCTTGCTGGCTCAATCTACGATTCGACCTCGAAGTCAGGCCGGAGCGAATTTGATGGTTTTGAGACGCTCAACGGCAGCCTGAAAAAAAGACTCCTCGATTCGCAAGCCTATAAGGTCGACGCCTACGTCGATCTCTACAACCTCACCAATAACGAATACGAAATGCCGTGGCAGTTCCAGGATCCCGGCTTTTCTGCTATCGGTGGCATAAAAGTCACGTTCTAAGCAGCCGACCTTTTTCCTCCCCTCCCCGGATTGATCTTCGGGGAGGGGTGATACTGTCAGGACATCAGCGCCCGAAACATTATGCAAACAACTCTTGAACTGTATCTCTGCAGCAACCTCGGAGAAGACACCGTCCTTTACCACCGGTCCTGTCGTGATATATCACAGGGCCTGGCAGATCCGGAATCCTTACTCCCGCCGATGTTCCTCGCACTGGGTATTACCGCCGAGGAGGATGGCACCTGTGCCCACTCCACCAGCTGGCGCTATGACAAGGGGCGCATTCTTCTCACCTATTTAGCCTGGCTGCCGCTGTCTTCAATTGTTCGCCTGCCGACCCAAGTGCTGAACCTTGACGAGACCTCCCCCTGCGGGGCGGCCGGACCGTTGCGACCACGTCCCGAAAACATCGCCGAAGAGCAGGTGGTAGTGCACGGGTTGCGACATCTCCGCTATTTGGTTGATGAGAGGCGGGAACCTTACTTATCGGCGACTATGCAGGCAACCGGGGCAACAGCCATGCTATCTATGCTTGAACCGGCCCTCGCCGGTCGTCTGCACATCGTGTGAATCCATGAAACAACGAAAATCTACCAACCAAAGCCTTTTACTGGGGCTTGTTCTCGCGACGGTCCTGGCGATCCAACCATTCACCGTCCAAGCCAGCGAGGTGCGCGGCTTCCGGGGACGGGCCACTAATCTGCCGAAACCGGCGCAGCGGGTAGTCTGCCTCATCGAAAGTGCACTGTCCGGCCTGTATATGCTCGGTGCCCAAGACAAGGTAGTGGCGGTCTCGACCAACGTCTACCAGGAAGAAGTGCATCGCTATTATGCGGCAATGGACCCGCGAATAGCCGGTAAAAAGCTTCCGACTCCCGGTAATTGGGATTTTGTCAATATTGAGAGTATTGTTGCCCTGCAACCCGACCTGGTGATCATCTGGGCCAGCCAGACCGAGGCCATTGATGCCCTGGTTGATAAGGGTGTAGCGGTGTATGCTGTCGAACTTCATTCCTTTGAGGATGTCTTTAAGGAAATAGGTGATTTTGGCGTCCTCTTCGGCAAAGAGGCACGGGCAGGCGAACTGCTCGGTTATGCGGCCAAGGAACTCGCCGCTTTGGCCGAGTCGCGGACTGGTCTTACCGTAGGTGATCGCCCCGGGGTGTATTTTATGTGGGCTCAGGGAGCGATGGAGACCTCAGGGGCACCAAGCACCGTCAACGATCTCATTGAACTTGCCGGCGGCCGCAATGTCGCCGGTCATATGCGCCAGGAACATCTGGTGATCAATCCGGAGCATATTCTGACCTGGCAGCCACAGGTCATCATCATGTGGCGTAACCCGAAACTTTCCCCAAAGGAACTTGCGACGATGCCGGTCTGGCAATCCTTGCCGGCGGCGAAAACAGGCCGGATACATGAGCTGCCCTCGGTCTTTTACTGCGATCTCTGGACCCTGAAATTTCTCCATGCGATTAAGTTGATCGCTACCTGGTGCCAGCCGGACAAGTTCCCCTTGTCCGACAGCAGCGGTTCTAAACGACACCTCCTCAAAACGCTCTACGGCGCCGAACTCGGTGAGAGGATTCCCCTTGACGAATAAGGTAAAAATTGCCCTGCTCCTCCTCTTGCCGATTCCGGTACTCCTTGGCTCGCTTTTCATTGGCCCCTCGGTAGCAGTAGCCCCGGGCCGGGTCATTGCCTGGCTGGCAATGCGGCTCGGCCTTACTCCGGCCGATGGTAGTCCGGCCGCCACTATGGTGCAGCTTGTCATTGAAGACGTTCGCGGGCCTCGGGTGCTCCTCGCCTTTCTGGTCGGTGGCTCGCTGTCCATCGCCGGTGTTGCACTGCAGGCGATGTTTCGTAACCCACTGGTTTCCTCCTATATCCTCGGCTTGCAGTCGGGTACCGCCTTCGGCGCGGCGCTGGCCCTCTGCACCGCCTGGCTGCCGGTGCAGCTGTCGGCCTTTGTCTTTGGCCTTCTGGCCGTTTTTACCAGTTTTTTCCTGGCCAGAAAAGACGGCAAGATCTCCTCGGTTACCCTGATTCTCTCCGGCATTGTCGTAACCGGCATCTTCACCGCCCTTCTGACCATAGTTCAGGTGCTTACCGATCCGTTCAAACTGCAAGCCGTCGTTCACTGGACCATGGGCAACCTGCACACTGCCTCCTGGGCCAAACTGCGGACCACCTGGTGGCTGATGGCAATGGGCATCGGCGGACTCTTCTTCTTTCGCTGGCGGATGAATGTCCTGGCTCTCGGCGATGACGAAACCCGGGCGGTCGGCCTTAACCCGGAGCGACAGAAGGCGTGGCTGCTGCTTTTTTCGACTCTAGCCGCCTCGGCCGCCGTTTCGGTGGCCGGAGTCATCGGCATGGTCGGCTTAGTGATCCCGCATATGGTCAGGATGCTCATCGGCGCCGATAATAAGATGGCGGTGCCGGTCTGCTTCACCTTCGGCGGGGCCTTTCTTGTGCTGGTCGATAATATTTCCAGGACCGTCGTCACCTTTGAAATTCCCATCGGTATTTTTACCACCCTCATCGGCGGCCCGTTTTTCATTCTTCTTCTGAAAAAGGCGAAAATCGGCTGGGAGCTTGAGTGAAAATGAAAAATCATGACAGTGCCATGGCGATACACATAAGCAATCTCAGTTATCGGTATGGCAATCAGGCAGTTCTCGAACATATCGATGTTGATATCGCCGCCGGGCGCTTTACCGTTGTTCTTGGCAAGAACGGCTGCGGCAAATCAACGCTGTTTAGACTCATCGCCGGATTTCTGAAGAGTAACGATGGTGAAATCAGCCTTTTCGGCCGTTCCATTGCAACCTTTTCCGACCGGGAGCGGGCACGGATTCTCGGTTTTTTGCCGCAGCACCACCGACCGGTGTTTCCTTTCACCGTCCTTGATGTGGTGCTTACCGGTCGTGCCGGCCATGTTCAGTTCACACCTAAAGAGGAGGACCGACTGCTCGCCCATCAAGCCCTGGTCCGCATCGGTATAACCGCCTTGGAACGACGCCTCTTCACGGAACTTTCCGGCGGTGAGCAGCAATTGGTCATGCTGGCCAGAATCCTCGCCCAGAAACCACAGATAATCCTCCTCGACGAACCGATCAGCCACCTGGATTTTGCTTACCAAGCAAAGGTCATGAACATTATCGGCGAACTGGTCCGCGAAAATATCACTGTGGTCGCCATTCTCCATGACCCGAATATCGCCGCACTTTATGGAGACGATTTTCTCTGTCTGAAAGACGGCCGCCTGATCGATGGCTATGATCGTCGGCAGCTGCCATCGGAAGTGCTGGAGAAGGTCTACGGTATAAAATTGACAGTGATTCAGTTTGCGGAGAAAAACTTGGTGATGCCGACCCGGAAAGTCGATCATACTGTGGATGATTGATAGTACCTTGCAAATCTTTATCCCCGTTATACGATACGAGTCCACCATTGTCATCGGTACCAAGAATTTTGTCAGGGAGAATCCTGGAACCATCCAGAGATTTGCCAATGCAGTTGTTCGGGTGATGATCTGGCTCAACAAAAACAGCAATGAGGCTGCAGCGGAAAAAGCCTTGCCGATGTTTCAAGCAGGCAACATGGGAGCAGATGCCATTGGTTACCTTCGACCGTCTCTTTCAATCGATGGCTTAAAAACGCCGGAAGGGCATAAAACCATTGTATCTTTCTGCCGGGCAGAAGGGATTATCGACCGGGATATCCCCTACGATGAGGTCAATGACATGTCCTTTGTCAAAAAAGCCTCTGAGAAGTTGCCGATCGCCCTGAACGTCTGGCTGAACATCTCCGGATCCACATTATTACCGCCGACACCTTCGGCAGCGTACACCACGCCTTTGCCAGCTGCGACTTTACGGTCCATGTCCTGCCTCCAGGCAGTGAGGAGGAAGGCAAAGCTGATTATGTGCGGCGACTGGGAAACATGTCGTCTGTCTGTATCGGCAATGGCCGCAACGATCGACTGATGTTCAAAGAGGCGGGACTGGGAATCGCCGTGCTCCAACGGGAGGGCACGGCAACGCAGGCGCTTCTTGCTCCGGATATTATGCGAGTATTATGGTAACGGATGGTACAACTTGAGCATATCGACGGTGCGACGCCATGCATCTAGGTCGTCGTCTCCACGATAGGCGCCCATAGGTTCACCGCCGGCACCAGTCTTCAGGTTGAACCCATGGGTGGCTTCAGGGTACACCACCAGTTCAAAGCCTACTCCTTTTGCCTTAGCGGCTATTTTCATGGCCTGCGCAGTTTCAATCACGCAGCATTCTTTGTGACGGTCACGCTGAGCCGCCAAAACCAGCACCGGAACTTTGAAGCGACTGACCAGTGCGTCGATTTTGTTCGCCCACGTCTTGGTGTACGGATAATATGCCACTACCATAGAAACGAGATTCGGCATGTTTGCGGCGTTGTAGAGCGTACCTCCTCCACCAAGTGAAAAGCCGATTACCGCAACTTTACCCTTGACGGCGCTTGGGGACTGCAGTGCCCGTTCAATCGTTTTTGTCAAATTTGCGGGACCAGTAAGCTCAGGATTGAGAATATCTTTCCCTGCAACCAGGACCGTGTAGTAACCGAGCCGGGCCAGTTCTGCAGCATAGGGCTGGTAGGAAGCAGGACCCGTCTGCCCGGAAATGACAATAATCACCGGACCAGATCCATTGTCTGGAGAGTAGCCCGTCTGAGCTATACCTTCCGAGCCAGCCTCGCTGGACACACCGCTCGCCACGGAAGCCGATGCTGTACAAAAAGCAAACATCCCGCCGATCAAGAGCATGCTTGCTGCTTGGGTGGTCCACTGTATTCGATTAATGCGCTTCGTTCTCTTGGTCTCCATTTTACTACCTCTCTTTTTAGATAAGTTTTATGGACCGTTTAGCTCATTTCAACATACTTTTTATGCCTCTGTTCTCGTCATGATCCTATGATAATATCATCGAGAGAACATTTTTAGCTGCATAATTGTGTTGAATTTTGAGCGGGAAGCCCCACCGCATCGGCTCGACAGCGTATGCAATGGTGCATCTGCGGCAGGTACCGTTCGGCGGCGCGGCGCAGGGAGGCCATGCGCTCAAGTGAAGGGGATGATACCTTGCCAAGAGGTGTTCCAGGGACCGGGATCATGGCGATCAGGTTATGTAGATCAACCCCGAGGCCGGCGATCTTTGCCGCAACTGCCGGGACATGGTCATCATTGACCCCGGGGATAACGACGGTATTGACGGTGACAGTGACAAAACCGACTTTCAGTTCCACCAGGGCTTCAATATGCTCGCCGATGCCGAGGCCGTTGGTCGAAAGACAGAGGTGCAGAGTGGGGTGTCTGCGACGGATCAGTTCAAGGGTGGCAAGGGTTCGCGCCGGCTCGGCAAAGGCATCGCCCGGTCCGGCAATGCCCGCCACAGAGACCCATGGCATCCGGAGCAGAACATCATCAAGGTGGTCGGCCGCCTCCTTCGGTCCAAGCACTGTGCTGGTTACCCCCGATCGGCTTTCATGGGCGCAGTCGTAGGCCCTGTTGCAGTATGTGCACTGGACATTGCAAACGGGTGCGACCGGCAGATGGATTCGCCCGTACTTGCCGGCACCCTCCGGATGAAAACAGGGATGCGGGAGGATGGGCACCTGCGGTCGGTCGGTAAGCGGTGCTCGGACGATCATTTTCTCCGCCCGAAAACAATGGCATCGCTGGGACATACCTCTCGACAATCCCCGCAACTCGTGCAGTTTGCCTCGTTCGGACGGGTGCCCATAGGGCAGATATCAAGGCATTGATTGCAGTCATTGCATTTGCTGGTTTTATAAAACCGGAAGAGCGAGAGGTGTCGCAGCAGCTCAAGCAGACCGCCGCCGGGACACGCAAAGCGGCACCAAGCGTTGGCTGCAATTAGCCCCAGGCCGAGGAAAGCGAGGACAAAGAAGGTTCGCACCAGCCACTCCAGATTGGCGTGCTCGAAGGTCAAAAGCACCGATGGGAAAAATTCGCCAATACGAATCGGCACATCAACCCGTGGCTGCGCCAAGATGTAATAGCAAAAAAGGGCGACCGCCAAGCCGAGATATTTACCGGAAGGTGCAAGCCGGGTGAAGGTGTTGCGGACCCGCAGCTTGAACGGTGCCATCATGCCGATCATCTGGTTCAGCAGTCCCCCCGGACAGCCCCAGCCGCAGAGGGCCCGGCCGAAGAGCAGGGCGCTGACCGGCAACAGCAGCCAGAAACCCCAAAACATCGTGACAATCCGGCCATGACAGGTGATAACCGGGCAGTTTTGGCAACTGACATAGGGGACGAGAAAGGGACAGCGGAAGATACCGTAAAACCACCATTGCCCGAGCAGGGCCAACATGATGAACTGACTGAATCTGCGGACAATCCTGAGGCGAATACTTGCCGTCCTTAGTTTTGCGCCGTCATACATCGGCAAAGTGCATTGCTGGGTCTCAGACATCTTTCACCCCCAATTTTTTCACGAGTTCCCGGCCCTTGTCGGAAATGGCCGGGATAAAGCCGGCAGCGGCAAAAAAGGCCTGCCCTTCCTCGGAGGTGATATACTGCAGGTAATGGTCGGCCAGGGCGCGGTCCACGGCATCCTTCATTACCCCTATGGTAAAGGTCAAGGGAGGCGGTGGAAAGAACTCCTCCGGGATGGGAATGACAGTCGTTTTCCCGGCAAAGGCCGCCATCCTGGTCAAGCGCAATTCAACTATGGAAACATCGCCTCTACCGCTGATGATGTCGTCCATGGTCCGTTGCACACAGCTTCCCGATAAAACGCAGTTTTTGGTTGCCGAGTCGAGAATACCGGCCTTTTTGAGAAGGACCTGCACCGCCTGACCACCAGGCGGCGATGCCTCAGGGGCGAGGATAACACGAACACCTGGTCTTGCCAGATCTGTTATTTTTTCGATACCGACCGGGTTGGCAAGAGGGGTGACCATGACATAGCTGGTGAAACAGAGAGGCTTGTAATACAGCATCTTGCCTGAGCTTTTCAGCTTTTTGGCAAGATCTAAGACCCTGCCGCCAAAGATCTCGGTGGTGGCACTGCCGAGCAAAGATTTGCCGAGGGCGGCGGCAAAGGCCCCGGTGTAGCTTATTTTTATTCCATGCTGCTGCTCATACCTGTCGTTCGCCGGCATGAACGCTTCCGCCAGTCCGCCGCAAGACCACACCCGAAGAGAATCACGCGAGAAGGTGTTCGCCCGCCCGCTTCCGCTCGGCAAGGCCGCAACGACCGCCGTGGCGAGAGCCGACTTTAGAAAAGTTCGGCGAACCGTGTTTTGAGGATTGCTGTCCATGTTTTTTTCCTTTTTGCTTGATCATGAAGGCTTTCACGGATCGGGAACCAGGCCTGCAACAACCGCCTCCAAGTCGATGAAAGTACTACCGCGTTCCGGTCGATCTCCTTAAAAATCTTTCATATAGCATAGTAACTAGCGGAAATCTAATCGGTTAAACCGAGGGCCGGACTGTTTGATCATTGGAATTTCCTATTTATGAAGGAGCAGCATACCGGGAGAAGGTGAGAGGTGATTCCCGCTTTCGCCGAAATGACCAACGTCCACCTTTGGCGAGTATTTGCGAAACTGGTTCAGTTCATTTGTTTTCAATTCGGCCAAGAAAGGGTAGTGTAAACAACAGTTAGGGGAAGGTCGTTGGGAACTATGAACTTTTTCGAAACCGGTAAAAAGGGCATTTCTGTCGCGAGAGAGAAGATTCGGGCCCTGGCATGCAGGCACTTCTTCTATCCCAGTTATACGCGCAGAAACAAAGGACCGAAAAAAATGGCGAACACTCACGGTAACGGAAGATCGCTTGAATCCTGGATCTGGGATGCGGCCATAGAAACCGATGACGCCCTTCGGAAAATCTTCAAACAACTGGGATTCGGCGCATGAAGATCTTCATCAGCAGTGTGCAAAAAGAACTCACCACCGAGCGCAAGGCCCTTGCCGGATACCTTGCAGGAGATCCGCTGCTGCACCGCTTTTTCGATTATTTTCTCTTTGAAGAAACGCCAGCGACCGATCAGCGGGCCGACCAGTGCTACCTCGACGAGGTGGATCGTTGCGATATCTATCTGGGCATTTTCGGCAACGAGTATGGCCCTGAAGATGCCGATGGAATTTCCCCGACCCACTGTGAGTTCAACCGGGCAAGCGAACAGAGCAAAACTCGCCTGATCTACATCAAGGGTAATGATGACAAACTTCGGCATGCGAAAATGAAGGCCCTGATAGATAATGCCGCAAGCAGCCTTATCCGGCGCCGGGTCAATTCCGCCGAAGAGCTTATTGCCGCAGTCTATGCGAGTCTCGTCAGGATTCTCGAAGAACGCGAGTTGATACGTACCGGCCCGTTTGATGCCACCTTCTGCCGCAAGGCAACGCTTGATGACCTTGACCATGACAAGATATCCCGTTTTCTCGTGCTTGCCCGGCGCGGCCGCAATTTCCCCCTGCCGGGAGATACGCCGCCATCTGATGTGCTGGTGCATCTCAATCTGCTCGACAAGGGCCGCCCAACCCACGCCGCTATCTTGTTATTCGGCAAATGGCCACAACGTTTCCTGATCACCTCCGAAGTGAAGTGCGCCCATTTCCACGGCTATGAAGTGGCCAAACCCATTCCTTCCTATCAGGTGTACAAAGGCACCGTTTTTGATCTCGTCGATCAGGCCAAGGATTTCGTGCTCTCCAAGATCGACCTCTGGGTGGGAACACGGGCGGAAAGCACCCAGGTGCCGACCAAATACGAAATTCCGCAGGAAGTTGTCGCCGAGGCCATCGTCAACGCCGTCGTCCATCGCGACTATACCAGCAATGGTAGCGTCCAGGTCATGCTCTTTAAGGATCGGCTTGAAGTCTGGAATCCCGGCACCCTGCCGCCAACCCTGACCCTTGAAAAGCTGCGCGGCCCGCATCCCTCCGTCCCACATAATCCGCTTCTTGCCGAGCCCATGTACCTGACCAAGTATATCGAACGTATGGGCACCGGGATTAGGGATATGATCCGGCGATGTAAGACCGCCGGGCTTGCCGAACCTGAAATCAGGCTTGACGGTGGTTCTTTTGTGGTGACGATCCGGCGGAAAAGAGCTGTGCCAGAGGCTCAGTCGGGACTAGGTCGGGACCAAATCGGCGGACAAGTCGATACCCAGCCAGAGTCGCAGGTTACCCCACCAGTCAACCTACCAGTCGCGGTGGTTGTCTTGATTCGTCTGATCAGCTCAAGTGGCCCTCTTGGAAACGCGGAAATTTTGGCAAATCTGGGACTTAGAGATCGTACTCATCTTCGTGAGCGCTATATCGGCCCGGCCCTTGCAGGCGGACTGGTGGAGCGCACAATTCCGGAAAAACCCACCAGTCGCCTTCAGAAGTACCGGCTCACGGAAAAAGGCCTTGAATTGCTGGAACAGTTAGGCGAGCAGGTTGTGGTGAAATAGGTGGGTTAACTATACCAACCAAATAGTCAGGAATAGCCTGAATTTCTGAAATTCAGCCTCCACTGAGGCTTTACAGTGAATATATCTTGCCCCTTATATCTTGCCCCTTATAGAGGGAACAGCAAAAGCCAAAAAAGTATCTTATGGCTCAAATTTTCAAACAACAGTTGTTAGCCAGGTAAAAACTGCAAAAACTGAAGGGGTAACTCTTCCAAATGGAACAAAGGTCTTTCCGCATGAAGTCTGGTTTGTTACCTCAACACCTTTCCCATCCAATAAGAGATTATTAGTCGCAGATACACTCAAAAAACTAGAAAGTGAGAATATAAAATTCATTGCCGGAGAAGAATTATGTCAGCTGCTTATTGAAACAATGCCAGATCTTGTTACGAAATTATTTGCTTTCACAAATAGTAATGTTTTATCTATTATTTCTGATTTTTCAAAGCATGCTGATGGAGTAGCATTCAACCTAGATCCAAGAAAAAAACCGAGGACTTCTACATCACTGCAGCACCAGCAATTCCCGGTCAAATTTTAAGTTACTGAAAACATTGATAATGTAAAATCAGCCTTTCGTAAACTTTTACCATCACCAATTATATAACCAACTGAAAATACGATATAAAAAAATACATACGATGTCATTATTTACT
>JBBQVT010000044.1:0-26810 GCA_038211245.1 Desulfobulbales bacterium
CTACTTCTTTTAAGGGGCGGTGAATTGTGACCAGGGTAACTTTCAGCTTGTTGCCGGCCATCATCATAGCGTAATTGACTGTCTGGGTAAGGCTGGCAAGCATCTCAGTGTGGCCGGGAAAGGAGTAGCCGGCGCCATTCAAGGAGAGCTTAGAAATGGGGCAAGTTGTCAGTCCTTGAAAAATTCCTTGGCGGGTCAATGCTGCACCGGTTTCAATATACTTTGCCATGGCGAGACCGGTTGCGGCGTCTGGACGGCCCCAAATAAGATCACCTGCAGCAAGAGATGATGCCTGTATCACCGGCACCTTGTTGGCAGGTAGTGGGGCATCTGGTTGCCAAGGGACAAAGGAAGCTGCGATATTGAGCTCCGACGCCAATCGCAAAAGGACATTCAGATCGCCGATAATAACCGGCTGGATACCATCGGGTATAGCGGCTTCAGAGCAATAGCGGAGGATAATTTCCGGGCCGATCCCGACCGGACAACCCATGGTAATTCCAATTGTAACCATAAAAAACCGTGTACCGCGAAAAACGTATTCTGCAAATCATCGAAAAATGTTCATTGGCCTCTACTGCAAAACATGATCTCCGGCAGAGTAAAAGTATTTTCTTGGCCTTAAAAATAAATTGTAAGCAGTTTCGTTATCCTTCGCAAAGATCAAAGGCGTTGGGAAGGATTTCTATCCGAGTCCGTTGGTCGGGATCGATTGCAATGCATACTACATCGAACCTGGCCGGGGCATCAAAAAGATTGTGCTCAGCGAGATAGTACTGGGCAGTTTTACTGATTTGCCGCTGCTTTCTAAGAGTGACCGCCGCAGCAGGGGAGCCGTAGACATCCCCTGTCCTGGTTTTTACTTCGATAAATACCAGCACATCACGTGATTGAGCGATAATATCGATTTCCCCATAACGACAGCGATAGTTGCGTGTCAGAATGGCGTAACCGTTGTTACTGAGGAACTCGGCAGCAGTATCTTCTCCACTTTGCCCAAGATTCTGTCGACTATTCAACATACTCTTTAACTCCCCTGAAGGTCCTGCGATGCACCGGACAAGGGCCGTGGGTTGCTATCGCCAAACGGTGTTCACGAGTGGGATACCCCTTGTTTTGTTTGAAATTATAAAGAGGATACTGAACATGAAGGCCATCCATAAGCCTATCCCTTGCGACCTTGGCGATAATACTGGCGGCGGCAATGGAGGCGCTTTTTGATTCGCCTTGAATCAAGGCCTTCTGAGAAATGACGAGGGGAATGGTAAATTTGCCGTCTACGAGAATGAAATCAGGCAGGGGGCCGAACATGTTTTCTACAGCCAGTTTCATGGCTAAAAGGGATGCCTGGAGGATATTGATACTATCAATCTCTTGTTCAGAAACAACACCAATGCCTATTGCGGCATCAATCTTGTAAAGAAGGTTTTCCAGTTCCACCCTTTTTGCATGTCTCAGAATTTTTGAGTCGAGAAATACTGAGTGTCGGCAATTTATTGGCAAGATGACCGAGGCGGCAACAACCGGGCCGGCGAGGGGACCACGACCTGCTTCATCACACCCGGCAACGCGGAGCATGCCCCTTGCATAGAGAACCCGCTCTAGGTAGAAGTTATCATTGCCAGGGCTGCAGTCGACGAGAGTTTCTTGCATCGTCCGATCAAAAAAAATGCAAACGGCAATGATCCATCACTGACAACTGAATAGTGGCCGGCGTCAGTGATGGCATTGGTGGCCGTAAGAAACAACTATCGCGGCAGACCACGCTCGCGAATACGCGCCGCTTTTCCAGTGAGATTGCGGAGATAGTAGAGACGAGCCCGGCGGACCCGGCCTTTGGTAAGCAGTTCGATCTTTTCAGTGCGAGGATTGTGCAGTGAGAAGGTCTTCTCGACGCCGACGCCATGCGAAATCTTCCGTACGGTATAGGTCGCATTCATGGTGCCATGCTTGCGCTTGGTAACGACACCTTGAAACACCTGAATACGTTCCTTACTTCCCTCAACGATCCGGATATGTACTTTCACGCTATCACCGGGGCGGAAGTCGGGGTGGTCTTGTCGCATCTGTTCCAAATTGATTCTTTCAATTATTGTGCTCATAACGTCTTCTATTAGTTGAAGTATATTAGGATGAGATCCAGTGGTTGAACGGTTTTTAGCCAATTTTTCATGATCCGAGCAGCCTGTCAAGAATAATTGAGGCGGCTGAGCGAACCGAAAGATGATTGTACTCTGTTCCACCCTTTATTGGGGGCAGTGTTGTATCCGACAAAGCAATAATTTCAGGGGCAAGACCATGGGCTGTGCCGAAAATAAGGAGAACCGGCGCCCTATTCTTGATCCTCTCTGCGAGTTCTTTATACTCGATGGTCGTATCCCGCAGTAAGGCACTGGTGGTAACCAGCATCGGCCGTTTGCCATATTTTTTTGTCAACAGGGCAATTGCCACCTCCAGGGAGGCGACAAGACGGACAATGCTGAGCGCCTCTTTCCTGGCCGGATTGTATGTCGACCCATGACCGGTTTCCCAGTGGGCCAGTAATTCCTGCACCAGATTTTGCTGATCTTCATAGGGCGTTGCGATAAAATATTCGGCAATCCCATACGTTCTAGCGGTTCTGGCGATGTCGTGAATATCCAGATTAGTCACGGCCGAACCGATTATTTCCCCTCTCTTGTTCACCACAGGATGATGTATGAGGGCAATATTAAGTGTTGTTTCGCCCTGATAGGTCATTTTTCCGGGGGTGTTTCCTGGATCATTCGCACCTTCGCATACAGGTCATGCTGCCGGAGCAGCTTCATTTCTTTGCTGCTGAAGGTTGCAAGTTTTAATAATTCCGGCCGTCTTGCAAACGTTCGGCGCACTGATTCAATAAACCGATATGTCTCTATCTTCTCATGATTGCCGGAAAGCAATTCGTCCGGCACAGCCTGTTCTTCGAACACCCTCGGTCTGGTATATTGCGGGTGTTTCAGCATACCTCTACTGAAGGTATCCTTGTCGGCGGAATCGCTGCATCCCAATACTCCAGGAAGCAATCTGGTCACCGAATCAATAATTACCATAGCCGCCAGTTCGCCACCGGTAAGGATGAAATCGCCGATGGAAATTTCATCATCAATATACCCGGCTCGGAATCTTTCATCGACACCTTCATAACGACCGCAGACGAGAAGCAGATGTTCTTCTTTCGCCAACTCCAAAGCAAGGGCTTGGTCGTATTGTCGACCTTGCGGGGTAAGGAGAATCACCTTAGCCGCCGGGAGAGAAGTATCACATCTGCTTTTTACCGCTCGCGCCAGGGGCTCGGGTTTCATCACCATACCCTCGCCGCCTCCGAAGGGTCTGTCGTCGGTCATTGTCTGGGGATCATCGGCGAAATCCCTAATATTGACAATGTTGGTGCTAATTTGTCCTTTTAACCTGGCTCTTCTGATGATGCCCTCATTAAGCAGAGAGTCGAAGAGATCAGGAAAAATAGTTAATATGTCAAAAATCATCCGGGGGATGTTGCTTTCCTTCAACTACCTGCGTTGGCATTCAGTTCAAGTAAACCCGGAGGAGGGTTGACAATCAGGCTTTCGGCGGTTTCGCCAACGAGTATACTTTCGGTGATCGGAATAAGAATTTCCTCTTTTCCCGATTTAATAACCAAGATATCCTGCGCCCCGTTGTTGAAGAGACGTTCTACCCGGCCAATCGCATTGCCCGCAAGATCGACAACCAATTTATCCTGATATTGATGCCAGTAATACTCGTTTTCATCGACTGCCGGCAAATCCTTTCTTGCCAGAAGCACACCGCAACCTTCAACCTGTTCTGCCTGCGTTCGGGTGGCAATTGTTGCCAACCGGGTAATCAGTGCCTTGCCTTGGACCCGGCTCTTCAAAACTGCGAGTGGAGAAGATATGACACCAGCTCTATCGATGAGGAGCAACTCACCATATACGGCAGCATTCTCCGGTTGTTCGGAATGAAGATAGATCTTCAACTCTCCATTCAGGCCGTGTGCCTTGGCAACCTTGCCAAGAAGCAGATATTCGTCAGCCGGAAAAACGTAATCGGGGTTCATGCTGACGGCCGCTTATTCAATAATTTCAAGCCTGCAACGTTGATCAACCTTCGCCGCGGTGGCCGAAAGGAGAGAGCGCAAGGCCCTTGCGGTACGTCCTTGCTTGCCGATAACTTTACCCAAATCTTCCGGAGCAACGTTCAGTTCAATGGTCACAATCTCTTCGTCAACTTTGCTCGTGACTTTTACCGCATCCGGCTGATCGACCAGAGACCTTGCGATAACAGCAATAAGTTCTTCCATTACTCCACTGCCGGTGTCGCGGCTTTCTTCATCAGGCTCTTCACCGTGGTGGTCGGAAGTGCCCCTTTGCCCAGCCAGTCTTGCAGTTTGGTGTTGTCAAAGGTAATCGCCGCCGGTTCCTTGCATGGATCGTAGGTTCCGACCACGTCAAGGAATTTGCCGTCACGTTTATTCTCGCTGTTGGCAACGATGATACGATAAAATGGTTTTTTCTTTCTGCCGAGTCGGGTCAATCGAATACGTACTGCCATTCCGGTAAGTCCTCCGGTTAAAATTGGTCTGGTTTTATGTGCATGATGCTCGCTTCCGTTTCCGGACCGAACCCTTATCTTTTCTTCATGCCTTTCGGCAATTTCCTTCTCTTTATCCCGGAGATAGCGCCAGGTTTTCCGCTGATTTTTTTCATCATTTTCAACATTTCCGAATAGCTTTTCAGCACTCGGTTGACATCACCGATCGCCGTTCCGGAGCCTGCCGCTATGCGCGTTCTTCTGCTGGTATTGATGATCTGGTGATTTTTTCTTTCCTGGCTGGTCATCGAACGAATGATCGCTTCTGTTTTCACCAGCTCTTTTTCATCCGGTTTGGGGACATCTTTCAGCTGTCGCAGTTTGTTGATGCCGGGAACCATATCGAGAATTTTTTCCAGGGAGCCCATTTTCTTGATCTGCTGGATCTGCTCAAGAAAGTCTTCCAGGGTGAATTGGTTCCTTTGCAGCTTTTTGGCAATTTTTTCAGCTTCTTCTTTATCGACAACCGCCTCGGCTTTTTCGATCAGCGTCAGTATATCGCCCATGCCGAGGATGCGGGAGGCAACGCGCTCGGGATGAAATATTTCAATATCGTCGAGCCCTTCGCCGATGCCGACGAACTTGATGGGTTTGCCGGTAATGCTCTTAATGGACAGAGCGGCACCGCCACGGGCATCGCCCTCCATTTTTGTTAAAATAACCCCGGTAAACTCAAGATCGGCATTGAATTTGTCGGCAACAGTTACAGCATCCTGGCCGGTCATGGCGTCGGCTACAAAGAGGATCTCGGAGACCTGCAGTGCCGCCCGAATTTCTTTCAACTCATTCATCAAGGCCTCGTCGACATGAAGTCGACCGGCTGTATCGATGATCAGGGTGTCGTAATTATGAAGTGCTGCTTCGTTCAGTGCCTGCCGACAGATATCAACGGGTTTTATGTCGGGAGTCGATGGGTGGACCGGGACATCAAGGCGCGACCCCAGGACCTGCAACTGTTCTATTGCTGCCGGACGGTAGATATCGGCCGGCACCAGGTAAGGCCTACGGCCTTTTTCCTGCAGAAGCTTGGCAAGCTTGCCGGCCGTGGTAGTTTTTCCCGATCCCTGTAGGCCGGCCATCATTATGACTACCGGTTGTCTGCCGTCGAGTTTTATCTGCTGTGTCGTGCCGCCGAGGAGTTCAACCAGTTCCTCATGGACGATCTTGATGATCTGCTGACCGGGAGACAGACTTTTAGAGACTTCCCGACCTACGGCTTTTGCGGTTACCTTGGTAATAAACTCCTTAGCAACCTTGAAGTTAACATCGGCCTCAAGAAGAGCGCCGCGCACCTCGCGCAAGGCCTCGCCGATATTTTCTTCAGTAAGTTTGCCATGGCCTCGGAGTTTTTTGAAAACTCCTTCCAGCCTGTCGGATAAATTCTCAAACATAATGTTTTAGCGCAATACAGTGTCACCAGGGGCGAAATAGCCGAAGGGCTGTCGGCATTTTCGCCAACAATGCAATAAAAACAGATCATCAGTCGAATGAAACGTATCTCGTCCGATGAAAAGAAATTCAAAAGAGAAGAAAAATACTGTGTATTGATGTGGATGTCAAGCAGGGAAAGAATCGGTAGTACAAAATTACCTCATTGACTATTGATTTTACTTGTCACCCTTCTTGTTGTCGACTGCGAGTTGTCATACTTTCTCCCTAAGGAACATTTTTTAACCGGAGAAACCTGATTGATATGGATATGAGTAGATCACTATCGTGCCGACTCGACGAACATAGAATTACCGAAGAACCTTTTTTTCTCGCCCGGGAAAAAGAAATTGAGATTGGTCTTGCAGCAAGTGACAATAAATTGCCGCTGCTCCTTAAAGGACCGACGGGTTGTGGCAAGACCCGATACATGCAATATCTGGCCTGGCGCCTCAGAAGACCGCTCATTACCGTCTCATGCCATGACGATTTATCTGCCGCTGATCTGGTCGGCAGATATCTGGTGAAAGGCAATGAAGCGGTCTGGCAGGACGGACCCCTCACCCTCGCGGTTCGCGCCGGGGCAATTTGTTACCTGGATGAAATTGTCGAAGCGAGAAAAGATACCACGGTGGTTATTCATCCTCTTACCGATGACCGACGGGAACTGCCGGTCGAAAAGCTTGGGCGGCTGTATAGTGCTCCGCCGGAATTTATGCTGGCGGTGTCGTATAATCCCGGCTACCAAAGTGTCTTGAAAGATCTCAAGCCTTCGACCCGCCAGCGGTTTGTCTCCATCAACTTCGATTATCCGGACAGCGAACTGGAGATAAAAATTGCCATCCGTGAAACTGGTGCCGACCATGAACTTGTAACGCAGTTGGTAAAGTTAGCGAAAATGACAAGAAGCTTAAAAGATTCAGGACTATCCGAGGGAGCGTCAACCCGGCTGATCATTCAGACGGTTCGCCTGATTCAGTCGGGAATCGATACCGTGCGTGCCTGTCGAGCCGGGATGATTGAGAGCCTTACCGACGACTCGGAGTTATTGGCCGCTATGGATGACATGATTTTCTCGATTTTTTGATAAAAAACATGGACCTTGATTCGCAAAAACAGCGCTTTTATGAACAGGTGTTGCCTTCACGGCCAAATGAGTGGGAAGTGGATGTAATATTTGAGTGTCTCGCTGCTCTGGATGCCACCCGAAGGCAAGCCCTGCTCAACCATGTCTCGGCAATTTGGCCGGTGAGCCACAGCCTTTGTTTCACCTATCTTGAAGAGGGAACGCAGGCTCTTGCATTGTTTCCCGCCGAATTGCTGGGAGAGTGGGTTCGAATGATTCTTACTCGCTATGAACGAAAGGGGCTGGTCGGTGCCCGCGAATTCATGGCTGGAGTTGACAAATTTTTCCTTGGCCCTCGGCGGGGCGAGGCGGGAGTGCACTTAGTCGAGATTTCTTCAAGGATGCTGCTCTATATTTGTGGTGTTTCCGGGTTACCCTTGCAAATTGCTGTAGCTTCTCTTCCGGCAACCGACACCCGGACCATTTATCTGCCGGCCTATCTTGCATTGTTTCCCGAAAAACAAAAGAATATCCTGCTCTATAAGTTGCTTGTGACCTTGCAATGGGGGCAGCTCGCATCACGTATCTTCACCGATGTCTATGATAGGGCGAGCGCCGGCGGGCCTTTTGTCGGATACCCGGATTGCAGGCTCGCCGAAGATCTTTTTTCCGTGTTACAGTTTATCAAGGTGTATCGTTTTCTCGCAAAAGAATTGCCCGGAATGGTGCGACACGGGGGCGAGCTGTGTCGCCGGTCGATCATGGAGATACAGCCGGAGGGCGATGAAAAAGAGCGTAGCACCGCCCTACGGAATTTTCTACTGCACTCCATTGGCTTCCTTGATCAAGAAGAGGTGTTGGTAAGTGGTGCTACAACGCCTTTATTCTCTTTGGCGGACACTCCATGGACTACCTGTTGCCTCGATGTGCTGCCACGTTTTTACGCGTATTTCGAAAGCCTTGCTGGAGGATATTGCTTGGGCCAGGCAGCTTTATTGCTCGGTGTGTTTGATTTTTTGAGATCTGGGGAGACGGTCAGACTGCGGCGAGAGGAAGAGAAAAAGAAATTCATTACCATGCTGGCGACTTTTCTCCAAAAGAAAAACAGCGAAGCAAAAAGCGCCAACGATGGGCAAGTGGCGGTCAATGATCACAGCTCTGATACCCTGTTGCTCCTAAGGATTCTTGGCGAAGAAGGACGGCCGGGGACCGGTCTGCCGCCAATGCGCTTGGCCGACGGAACGTCAGACCTCCCGGAAGAACTTGTCGCTCTGGCCAGCGACATAATCAAAGATCTTGGCAGTCTCCCCGAGGCCTACGTCCAAACCGTAGCAGGTTTGGCCGGGGGTGGAATAAACCGCCAAGAAGGTGCTGCCGCTGAAAGTGCGAACGTTCCGGCGGAGAGAACCGCATACAGCTATAATGAATGGGACTATCGACGGGGGGGCTACCGGGATGCCTGGTGTTCTCTCTATGAAAAAACTCTTCAACCTGTCGTTTCCAGTTTTGTTGCCACGACCTTGGAAAAATATCGATCACAACATAAGCGGTTACTGCGGCAATTTGCAATGTTGCGTCCCAGCCGTCGTGTTGTCCGCCGCAGGCGACATGGAGATGACATAGATCTTGATGCTCTGATTGAGGCTTTGTGCGACACCCAAGCCGGCCTTCCGCCTTCTGATCGTCTTTTTACCCGATCACTCAGAATAGAACGTGATATTACCGCACTGTTCCTGGTGGATATGTCCAATTCCACCGAGGGATGGATCGGCATTGCCGTGAAAGAGGCACTCGTACTTCTCGCCGAGGCGCTGGAGGCGGTCGGCGACAGTTATGGCATATACGGTTTTTCCGGAATGAGACGATCGAGAAGTGAGCTCTATCACATTAAACACCCGGGGGAAGCCTATGGAATGGTGGTCCAGCAGAGAATCGCCGCCATCACGCCGAAAGAGTACACTCGCATGGGGCCACCTATCCGCCATCTCACTAAGAAGTTGTTGGATTCACCGAGCAAAATACGGCTGCTTGTAGTGATTTCCGATGGCAAACCGGAGGATTATGATAATTATAAAGGCCAATATGCAATCGAGGATAGCCGCAAGGCATTGCTTGAGGCAAGGGGCGCTGGAGTGCATTCCTTCTGTATCACCATCGACAAGGCAGCACATGAATATTTGATGCATATGTTTGGCCGGGGCAATTATATTTTCGTCAATGATGTGTCGATGTTGCCGGCAAAGATGACGGAAATATATCGCCGCCTTACCGGGTGACAGTGGATATACGGAAACGGATTATTTGCAACTGGAGATTTTGAAAGAATTATTGTGGCCAAGGTCGACACAAGCAAGAATCCTGGAAGCAGTGCCCATTTTCAAATCCGTGGTGTGCCTACTTTGGTATTTTTTAAAAACGGTCGGGTTGTGGAGCAGATGGTTGGCCTCCCCGAGGCCAACCATCTGCAAGCGAAAATGGAATACTTCGCCGGATGAAGGGGTCGTTGCAGCAGTGACGTGCGCAATATTACGTGCATTGACTGATTTTTAGCGCAAAAAATGGTGTTTCCCGCCGTGGAAAGGCAGCATAAGTCACCGATGACGATAGGTATGTATGTGTGCCGAAAGGCCGATGATTATCGAACAGCAGAAAGTGAACGAACACTGAAGTGTAACACTGTGGCATCGTTCTTGCTTAGTTTCTCCCGATAGCAAAATTTGGCAAAACCATTGACACCGCAGCAATATTGGCTTTGCCCAAATCCATTACCGGGGAGAACAAATGATGAAAAAATTTGCAATTACGGTGGTTTTGTTCCTTTTGATGGGGAGCAGTTGCTTTGCAGCAGCGAGATCCATCAAAATGTCGACAAATCCTGTCGAAGCACTACTCGGCAAGAGCGTCCATTTCGAGTGCGTTGGTGTTGGAGATTGGCGCCCACCTTTAATCTCCGGGTTGATAACGATCAAAGGTCCTACGGGGCAAACCGTGAAAGCCAAGCAAAAAATGGCGATTGCCACACTCACTGCCAGTTACGATTTCACTCTTCCAGCTAACCTACAAGCTGGTAACTGGAGTTTCACTTGTGAGATTCAAGACAAATCGACGAGGATGAAAACCACTTCCCGATTTGCTGTTGTCAAAGCAACGGTAGTCGACCCGCCGCCACCGCCTCCGCCACCGCCGCCTGTGTTGGTGGATGGTCCGATTGCCGCGCACAACACAATTACTTCGTATAATGGTCCGTCTACCTGTATTGCCTGTCACAATAAAGAGGCAACGGATATGCTGCAAAGTCTCCATGTGAAATGGTCCGGTCCTACGCCGGATCTCACCAATACCAACGGTGCGGAACGGGGAAAAGCAAAGGGTGGCATAAATACCTTCTGTACCTATGCAATGTCTTCGAAATCGACATGTTTTACCTGCCATGTGCGTGCCGACGGCAATGCTCCCGACCTTGCAAAGGCCACGGATGTTGATTGTCTGATGTGTCATAGCGACACATATCAGAGGAAGTTTGTTACCGACCCGAATAACGTACAAACTGTGACCAATGTCCTTGGTCAAACAAAAACGTATGTGTTCGGTAAAGAGGATGCTCAAGGCAACTACACTACTGTCCCCGACTATGTTAAAATGCCCGCCGGCACCAACATAATCAATGTGGCCAGAACTGTGCATTTGCCGACAACCAAGTCCTGCCTGCGATGTCATGCCACAGCCGGTGGCGGCGATTGGACCAAGCGCGGGGACATGGGGATCAATTCTGCAACTGCAACAGTTGACCAAGATGTCCATCTCGCTAAAGCCGGCGCCAACCTTACCTGCACCAGCTGTCACTCCGCCCTGAATCATAAGATTGCCGGGCGTGGCATAGACCTCCGGCAGACGGAAGCAGCCGCACCGACATGCAAAGCTTGCCACACCACAGCACCGCACTCCAATGCCACATTAAACAACCATGCCAAAGGGCAGGTAAGCTGTCAGGTCTGCCATATCAAAGAATATGCTAAGGGTGGCGCCACTGAAATGTCTAGGGACTGGAGAACTCCGATTTGGAATGCGGCTTTCTGCTCAGGGCAGGGCGGTTTTGTCGGCGAGGAGGTTCGTCAATCTTTTGTTAAACCCGAGTATGTGTGGTTTGATGGAACATCCTCGGTGTACAATGTGGGAGAAACTCTCAAGCCGGACGGCAGGGGTGTGTATCCCATGGCCAAGGCGAATGGTGCACCGTTTGACGGCAAATCGTATATTGTTCCTATCAAGCGGCATTTTTCCTTTTTGCCCCTGCATGAAAGCGGCAAGATCATCCCGCCGGTCATCATGTGGATGTTCATGACCGGAGATTTTCATTTGGCGGTGAAAAAAGGTATGGCGGAGCAAGGCATGACGGGCAACTATTCACTGGTCGAAACGGATGCCGAAATGCTCATCACCCATGGTGTTGAGCCGAAAGCTAAGGCTCCGGCCTGTGTTGCATGTCACAATGGCTCCGGTTCCACCGCGGACGGGACAGGCATGCTGCCCTTTAATGCGCTTGGGTACCATGAGGTGCCGGCGAAGGTTCGCTCATGTACCCTTTGCCATAGCAGCAAAACCGCGCAATGGGAACCCATGCATCAAACGCATCGGAGCAAGAATATTTCCTGTAGCAGCTGTCATACCAGCGATCCGACCGGCTTGGTCAAGGCACAGAACGTGCTTTGCAGCAGCTGTCACGAAAGCAAGTCATGGAGCAGCAGTGGGCATAGGAAACATATTGGAAAAGGGCTGGCTTGCATCAAGTGCCATACCTTCTCGTAACCCCGGCCATCGGGTGAAGTTCCAAGATGGAATGATTTTCCGTCATTCTTTTCAGAGCCATTTTGAAGGGCTGAAAGCGGCAGAAAATCATTCCTAAGGTCCCATCCCCGATAAACATTGTTTCTTCCGCATTGACCGCCCGCCGTTTAAGATGGATTTTCAGGAACGTGTTGAAAATCCATCTCTCATTTCACTCAAACGCATTGAATCTCCGCTTTATCGATATATTGTTTTGGTTCATTGCTTACGCTTACACACCTATCTCAACATTCGACACCATTCGGCCACATTAGCAACAATACATTTTTCTTTGTTTCTAGATGCGGTTAGCATGGTATACTTCTCCTAAAAATACTCTGTAGCGTTGTTGGGTGACGTGATCTCGCGGTTGATCTGAAAATTAATTATGAATTCATATGGCAGTTTTTGAATATAAAGCACTTGACGCAAAAGGTAAGAATGTCAAAGGGATAATTGATGCGGATAGCGAAGCCCAGGCACGATCACGACTACGTTCGCTGGGCAAGTATCCTGTTTCAATCACCGTGACAACCAAGGGGCCGACCAAATCCGGTGCTCATGGCCGGAGTTTTACTCTATTTCGAGGCGTCAAGTCGGAGGAGGTCAGTATCATGACCCGACAACTGGCGACATTGCTGGGCGCCGGCATACCCTTGGTTCAAGCACTCGAATCTCTTGTAGCACAAACACGTAATTCGGCTCTGAAGAAGGTAATTGCGCAAATCAAAGGGACGGTAAATGAAGGAAATAGTTTAACGAACGCTTTGGGTGAGCATCCGAAAATATTTTCTTCGGTTTTTATCAATATGGTCCGCGCCGGTGAAGCATCGGGCACCTTAGATATTGTTCTTGAGCGTCTTGCTGATTTTGCTGAGAAACAGGAGACCTTGAAGGGGCGATTCAGGGCGGCGTTAATCTACCCGGTTTTTATGGGGGTTATTGGTTCGGCGATCCTCTTTATTCTCATCACCTATATTGTCCCCAATATTACCCAGGTATTCAACGAAATGAACAGGGTGTTGCCTCTGCCGACACTTTTTCTTATCGGCTTGAGTGATTTTCTGAAGATGTATTGGTGGGTTGTACTTATATTAATTGTTGTTGCTTTGTCAGGAGTGCGGTATCTCATCAAGAAGCCGCCTGGAAAGAAGGCATGGCATTATGTCAAACTGAAGGTGTTTATCCTGGGACCGGTGGCTCAGAAAGTCATTCTTGCAAGATTTTCCTCTACTTTAGGAAGTTTACTGGAAAGCGGCGTTGGCCTTATGATGTCGATGCAGATTGTGCAGGCGTTGGTGGATAACGTGCATGTTTCGAAGGTAATTGATGAGGCGATGGAGCAGATACGGAAGGGTCAGAGCATGACCATGGCACTTTCCAATTCGCAATGGTTCCCGCCGATGTTTGTTCAGATGATAGCGGTTGGCGAGCAGAGCGGAAATCTTGAAGGAATGCTGAAAAAGGTGTCGCAAGCATATGAAAGAGATGTGGAAATTGCTATTCTCGGCATGACATCTTTGATCGAGCCTTTGATGATTGTTGTTATGGGGTTGGCTGTGGGTTTCATAGTTCTTTCCATTTTATTGCCCATTTTTGAAATGAACCAGATGATCAGCTAGGAGGTTCCGATAATGCAATTGAGTATCTCCTTAAATATTAGATAGATGAGGATGGCAATGAGACAGACACAAAAGTTCTTGAGCTGGCTGGCTGTTATTTCCCTCGGTTTCACGTTGTTTATCGATGCAGGTCGGGCCGCGACGCAGCTTGATACTACCTTTGGCGAGAATGGTTTTATTTCCAAGGATTTTTTAAAAGGTGACGATGAGATTTTTGCCTTAGCCCCGCAGGCCGACGGGAAAATAGTAGTCGTCGGTCAATATTATAACGGTGCGGTCAAAAACCTTGCTGTGGCCAGATACCTGCCAACCGGTGAACTTGACACAGAATTCAACAATGACGGTATCTTCACTGAGAGTATAGGTACAGGTGATACGGTTGCCCGAAGCCTGGCGATTCAGAGCGATGGCAAGATAGTCGTTGCCGGTTCAACCACTGGCGGAGTTCACAATATAGTGGTACTGCGGTTGACTAATGATGGATTTCAGGACAACGCATTTGCCGATAATGGACAGCTGCTTTTGCCGATAACAGATGGTGAAGCCACTGCGTATGCGGTGAAAACGACGACCGAAGGGGCAATTCTTGTCGCCGGTACTGTAACGAAGGCTGGCGACGCGGGAACCTATGGAATCGTCGTGAAATTGACTGGGGACGGGGATTATGATAATGATTTCGGAGGCGTCGGTGGAGACGTCGGTGTGTCTCTAATTAAATACGACTATGATGTTGCGCTCAAGTCGATTGTTCTCCAGAGTGATGGAGAAATAGTGACAGCCGGTTCATTGGCAACAAGTGGTGTCGCCAAGGCCGGGCTCCTGTGGTTGGATAAGAATGGTAAGGTTGATGAGGCTTTCGGGGAAAAAGGGCAAGTCATACTATCTTTAGAAGGGAGCGGATCAATAATCAACGATGTCACCCTCGATTCTACCGGACGCCTGCTGGTTACGGGGAATGTCAACAATGGGAGTAACCTGGAAACATTTGTCGGACGCTTTAAAAAAGACGGCACCATCGACACGACTTTTGCAACGTCCGGAATGTATCACAACAGCAGCACCACAGAGAATGTCGGACAGGCAGTCACCCTGCAGGCGGATGGAACCATTTTGGTCGCTGGGTTTGTGGCGACGACCAAGGGGAAAGATGCATACTTACTGACTCTTGTTGAGAATACAACTCCTTCAGCCACAGCAAGCTCTTCAACCTCAGAGACCATCTCGGCCACTTATATTACCGCTGATCTTGCCGGGACCGATGATGTCGGCAATTCACTGGCTGTGTTGTCCGATGGCTCTATCTTTGTAGGTGGTTCAACGGTTATGAGCGGCAATAAGGATTTCGCCTTGCTGCGGTTCATCGGCGGGGAAAAATTGGATGCCTTGACCAGCGGCACAGCCTCAACAGGCGAAGGGGTTTCGACCGCCGGCTATACCATAATCACCAAAGTAGTGACCGCTATTACCAGGGTCGGTGCGTTCTCCGGAGGAACTATCACTGATGCCGGGAATATTACCTGTAAAGAATCCTGCGTGGCAACCTGTAGTGCAAGTAGCTCGACCACTTCAACTACTGCAACTACCACAGTAACTGGCACATCTACTGCTTCAACTTCCTCAACAACTTGTTATGACAGTTGTTATTCCGCTTGCAAGCTCCCCACTGTTACACTGCGAGGTGTTGTTTACGGCATAAAATCGAACCCGGTTTATGCTGCAAACAGCAATCAGGATTCCTCTACAGGTAGCACCACTCCCTCGACAACCACTACCAGCGCAACAACAACAACGACAACAAGCACATCAACAAGTGGAACGGGAACCACCACCACAACAGGCTCAACCAACACGATTTTCCCCAAAAGCGGTTCCTTCGTTTATGATATCGTCCGTTCCGGTCAGACTGAAGACGGCAAAGGTACCGGCTCCTATGACAGCGACATTCAGGAGATTACCCCCAATACTCTGTATCACGTTCGGGCCTTTGCTGTTTTGTCGGATGACACGGTAATTTACGGTAACGAAGTAACATTTAAAACCAATGACGCCTGTTTTATTGCAACAGCCGCCTACGGGTCCCTGCTTGACGACCATGTAACCATTTTAAGAGAATTTCGAGACAGGGTTTTGATGGTGAGCGGGGTTGGTCAACAACTCGTTGGAATGTACTATGGTTTTTCGCCTCGTGTAGCAGATATTATTTCCCACCATGAGGCCTTAAGAGCTGTTGTACGTGTTTTCCTGTTCCCCTTTATATTGTTGGCGTACTTCATCTTAAAAACCGCTATTGTCACTCAGTTTGGTGTGCTGGCGGCAATTGTTTGTGGGTCTGTCGTGATATCAAATAAAACTCTAAAACGCAGGTTACAGTTGTATGAAAATTGAACGAGGGCAGTATTTGAAAGTCGGCAAAAAGGACGGAGAATCGGGTTTTACTCTCATTGAACTTTTAGTGGTACTGGTGATAATCGGAATTCTCGCCGGATATATCGGTCCGAAAATAATGGGACATCCGGAGGAAGCTAAAAGGACAAAGGCAGCTTTGCAGATTCAATCCTTTGAGACAGCCTTAAAAATGTATAAGCTTGACAATGGGTTATATCCCTCCACTGAGCAGGGACTTCAGGCCCTGGTTGCTGCACCGGCATCGGGCAAACTGCCGCCAAAATGGCGCGAAGGAGGATATTTGGAGAAGAGCAAAATTCCCCTTGACCCTTGGGGGCACCTGTTTATTTATCTCAGTCCCGGATTGAATGGGGATTTTGACCTCAGCTCCTACGGCCTTGATGGTGAAGCCGGCGGAGAGGGCAATGCAAAGGATATCAATAATTGGGAAATTGAATAGTTTTAAGAAGATATCAACTGTCGATTGTATGCTATCCTGGAGCTTTCCAAGCGGAGCGCGTGGCAAAGGAGGTTTTACTCTCCTTGAATTGATAGTGGTTTGTGCTCTTATAGGAATTATGCTGTCATTAAGCATCCCTTCATTACGCACGACGTTCTTCTCGGACCCCTTAAAGACTACGGCTCGCAAACTCATAGGTCTGGTCAATGGAGTCAGGGAGTTGGCTGTGCGCGAGCAACAACCGTATCTGCTCCATATCAACCAAATGGAAAAACGAATCTGGTATGAGAGGGAAGACAAGAAAGATAAGAAAGACAAAAAAAGCGTCAAGGAGGATGAAAAACGCCATAATCAGGAACTCCGCTTTCCTGAAAATGTGACCCTCAGTGCGGTGTGGATGGGTAAGGATGATTCGTTGCAAGATCAGACAACAATTTGGATCACCAAGCAAGGCTATATGATGCAGACGCTTATACAGGTTGAGGATGATGCCGGAAACAATCTGAACATCCAGTTTTTTCCCTTTCTTGATGCGGCAGTTATTGCCGATTAGGCCTTGGCATTGAAGAACAGCGAAATTTTCATATTCAAGTTGCATGTGTTGCGTTTTCCCGGCAATGTTTGGGCCTTCACCCTGTTAGAGGTGATGATAGCTGTATCGATCATTGCAATAACGCTGGTCACTCTCCTAGGTTCACAATCGAGGAGTCTTTCGCATGCCACCGAGGCTCAATTCAACGTTGTTGCTCCGATGCTGGCATCGTTAAAACTTGCCGAAGTAGAACGAGGAGTGGTCGCCATGGAGAATGATGATGGCGATTTCGGTTCGGATTTTCCGGGATATAGCTGGAAAATGGCGGTACAAATTGCGGCATTTGACAATCATCAAGATTTGGCAGGCATGAAGAGACCGTTGCAACGGATCGAGCTGACTGTGCGGTGGAGTACAACCCCATACAGCTATGCCCTCACATATTATGGTCAAAGGCTCAAATAGGTGACTGGCTTGGGTGGCAACGAGCAGGAGCGAGGCTTTACTCTGGTAGAGTTGCTTATTGCCATCTTCATTTTTGCCATAGTTGTTTCATCGGTATATGGGGCCTACCGGTCAACATTTAAAATCGTTCATGACACTGAGTCGCTGCTTTCAACCTCACGTACCGCCAGAGTTGCTATGGAGAGAATGACCGATGATCTCATTGCAATTGTCGGTGATTCAGGGGGGGCTTTACGGGGCGAAAAACACGATATCTCCGGAGCTCGTGCTGATAGTCTTGCCTTTGTATCCTCGGTGCATCTTGTTTTAAGTAAGACAGAGGTGTTGAACGGCTATGCATCAATTGCCTATACGGTCGAGCTCGACAAGGATGACGGCCTGTTGAATCTCTATCGTTCGGACACCGTTCTTCTGCCTGGCGGGCATACCGGGGAAAATGATCTTCGGAAGGAGATGCTGGCCAAAGGATTAAAGGAAATGCGTTTTGCCTATCTTGACAAAGACGGCAAGATAACCGACGAATGGCATAGCGATGAAGGACAGAAGATCCTTGGTGATAAAGGACAGCAGGCGGAACCGTTGTTGCCGGCACTGATATATTTGCACCTTACCTTTGGCAAATCAATTGACAGCAAAGGTGGGACTGTTTTTAAAACCGCTGTGGCCTTACCACAGAAGAGCAAAAGCAAGCAATAATCTATGGGGGGCCGGCAACTGCAAGTGGTTGAAAAAAGGGGGTTGGGGGGTATCTGGCGGAATCAGCGGGGCATGGCGCTTCTTATCAGCATAATGACCGTTGCCCTGCTCGTCGCGGTAACTATCGAGTTTCATAAGACAACCTGGGGGAAATTCCTTGCCGCTAATAACTTCCGCGTGGGAACCCAGCTAAAAACCATTGCCGATTCTGGGGTTAATATTGCGGTTGCCGTTCTTGAAAAGGATGGAGTGGAAAACCAGTTTGATTCTTTTCTTGACAGCTGGGCAGGTTTGGCCACTCAGCAGTTTGCCGAGCTTTTTCCAACCGGGACACTGCGGCTAGAGGTGGTCGACCTTTCCGGGAGGTTGCCGATAAACAGTCTTGTTGTGGAGAAAGTGGATGGAAAACAAATCGGCGACGAAGTTACAGCGAACGAGCTTCGCACTCTTCTCTTCAGGATGTTGCTTTCCGGGGCCTTTGCTGTAGATAATGAAAGCGAGGCGCGAAGTATCATTGATGCAATTGTCGATTGGCTTGATGAAGATGACAAGGAGTCCGAATATGGTGCTGAAAATGGCTATTATCAATCGCTTGATAAACCATATGCTTGCAAAAACAAGCCATTACAAACTGTCGAGGAATTGCTCCTGGTAAAGGGGATTACTCCGGCCTTACTTTTTGGTTCACCCGAAACCAAAGGGCTGGCTGATTATTTGACGGTATACAGGAAGGACGGCAAAATCAATCTGAACACTGCTGCCCCTTTGATACTTAAAAATCTCGATCCTCTGATGAATGATCAATTAGTTGAAAAAATTGATACATATAGAAAAGATAAGAATAATAAAGAACCCCTTAAAGACCCGAACTGGTATAGGAGTATGAGCGGTTGGCCTGGAGATATTGTGCTGAATCAGACGATCCTTACTGTTAAGAGCACATTTTTTATGATTATCGCCACGGGGGTGTTTGACACCCTGTCGCGTCGTTTGGTGGCAAATGTTGAACGCCTGGACACCAACGAGGTAAATCTGCTAGGGAAAAGAATGGAGTAAAGTATGGCAGAAACCTTGTTTCTTCTCGATATTCATAATGATACCGTGGCCGCGGTGCTGGTTGATAGAAATGCCAAAGCATGCTTGGTGACGGGGTGCGGTGTTGCTGAAACTCTTGAACACTCCTTCGAAGAGGCTATAGACCTACTTAAAGAGCAGACCGGTTTTGTTGCCGGTCCCTGCATCGTCACCCTTGGTGCCGAATTGTTCTCCTTTAGGAATGTGACGTTGCCATTTACTGAAAGAAAGAAGATTGAACAGGTTCTGCCTTTCGAACTGGACGATAAATTGCCGGCAGGAATGAAAAGCGTGCTTGTCGATTTTGTGATCGCCAAAACCGGGCAGGCGGGTGCAGATATTATTGCCGCCACTATCAACCGGGAATACTTGGTCGAAAAGCTTGCCACCTTGTTTGCAAAGGGCATGGATCCGGGCACTATCAGCATCAGCGGCTTTTCTACCGCTTTAAAAATAGTCGACGATGGGCCGGCAAAAACCTTTGTGATCATTGACGCCGGGCAGCACTGGGCAAATCTCTTCATCGTTGTTGATGGGCTGACGGCGCTTATACGTTCCCTCGGCATACCAATAAAAGCGGTGGCGGAACAAGACAATATCAACCAGGCGTTTTTAGCCGGTGTCCAGCAGACGTTGCTGGCTAGTCGCCTTTTGGACATGAGCACTCCGAACTATAGTGTATATCTGGCCGGCATGGCCGCCGAATTGGTAGATCCGGCCGCTTTAGCCGAAAAGCTCGGTGGCGTTGCGGTTTATAAATATCAGTTGCCGGTAAACATTCAACCGGAGATTGCGAGTCGCTACCGACCAGAGGTGATGGATAGAGTCCTTGCAACCGCTTTAAAAGGTGGTACAAAGAGCGGAAGTTTTAATTATCGCAAGGATGAGTTGAAAAAGCGAAGATCTTCCCGGGAATATCGCTCCTTGATACTGAAGTTTGCGCTGCCGATGCTGCTGGTGCTGATGGCGGTCGCAGTGTATTGGGTGAATGACTATAGAAAACTACTGGCCCGACAAGAGTCTTTACGGAGCCAGATAGTCGGCGTTTTTAAAGAGACTCTGCCGGGAGTCGAGAGGATAGTCAATCCTGTCCAGCAGTTACAAGTCATAAATAAGCAGATAAGGGCAACATATAAGCCTGGCGGGGATAGTGGGGCAGGGCATACCATCATCGACCTTCTTGTTGAACTTTCTGTTCGCATTTCCGGCTCGTATAAGGTGAAGGTTCTTCGTTTAGTGGCGGATGCCGATACCTTAAGGATCAGAGGTGTGACCGGAGATTTTAATACTGTTGACAATACACAGAAAGAATTGGAGAAATCGAACTTTTTTAAAAATGTTGTGATCTCCTCGGCCACCCAGTCTATGCAGGGTGATGAGGTGAACTTTGAGCTTAAATTGGAACTCACACGGGAATAAAAAGTTTATGCCTGCTTGGTTAAATCATAACCTCTTCAAGCTTGTGCGGGAGAAATCGGGAATTGCCCAACTGAGTACCCGGGAGCAATGGGTGGTGTGGGGTGGGGTGATTTTTATTGTTGGTTTTACCGTACTTCAGCTGGCAATCATGCCATTTTTTGAAGCCCGAGGCAAACTCCAGGATTCTATTACCAGAAAAATACAGGAATTAGTTACTATCAAGGGGCTTCGGCAAGATTTTCAGACATTGAAGAGCGCCGAGGGAACAATTAAGGAAAGGATAACGCAACGCCCTGCCGGTTTTACCCTGTTTACCTTTTTGGACCAGCAAGCAGAAAAAGCCAAGGTGAAAAAGCAGATCAATTACATGAAACCATCAAAAGCGGAGGGGGATGCAAATTTTAATGAAACGATGGTGGAAATGAAGTTGCAGCAGATCACACTCGAGGCCCTTGTTGCTTATTTACGATTGGTGGAGTCGGAAAAAAATGTAGTTTTTATCCGACGGATTTCCATTCAGGAAAGTGGTAACGAGAAAGGGTATCTCGACGTAATCCTGCAAATAGTGACATTTGAGAAAAAGGAATAGACATGGTCCGAGCCATCTTTTCTTTTCGAACATTTATTTATCTTCTCTACGCTGTTGTCCTTACCGCCGTTCTCCTCTATATTCGATTTCCGACGGAAAAATTCAAGCTGTACTGCGAAAAGCGTATTGAACATTTGTTGCCCCCCGACAGCGTGTGTCGTATCGACCGCATAAACTACCATTTTCCCATGGCGGTGATAGTTACCAACCTACAAATAACCGAGGTTGTCGAGGGAACACATTCCCATCTGCTGGTCAGTCGCCTTGTCGTCTCTCCTGATCTCTCAAATTTTCTCAGGGCATTTGCGCTCAGTGGTGAATTATATAAAGGAAGTTTTGCCCTGAAACTGACTCTCGATGTACCGGCAAAAAGTTTTCAGCTCAGCGATGTTCACCTCAAGGGTTTTGATATGGAAAAATGGGCAGACGATTTTAGCCTTCTTGACAGGAAAGTTTCAGGTATTGTTGGTTTTACCGGTAATTATCAAGGAAAATACCCTAGCCCTCTGGATGGGGTGGGAAAGGGAAAACTTGTAATCACAGATGGCAACATGGAGCTACTGCAGCCTGTGCTTTCGCTTTCGACCTTTGAATTTGAGAGGATTGTCGTCGAAATGGCCCATGAAAAGGGAGTGCTTGGATTGACTGGGGGAGAAGTTTTGGGCAAAGAAATCACCGCAGATTTTAACGGCGAGATGAAGACGACATTACCCCTTGTCAACAGCACTATTCTCCTCAGCGGGCATCTTACTCCCAAGGAAGGGTTTTTAGCAGCGCACCCTGCGGAGCAGTATGTGGTAGAACAGCTCTTACGGCGCTATAAGACACCTGTCCTACCGTTTAAGGTCGGGGGATCTGTAAAAAGACCGACCTTCAGGTTCAGCATGTGATATTCCCATGACCTCTCGTATCTCCGGCATATTCCCCCTGCTTCTTATCACCCTGCTTTGTGTTGGGTTGGTTGAAGGGGGCTATCTCTTGTTTGAACATTTTGTCCTTAAGACTCTCGAGAGTCCCGGGATCAGCGAAGGAGTATCGACAACGAACCCTGAAACTAAGACAGCAGATGCAGCAAAAAATGACTATCAATTGATTTTACAACGAAATTTGTTCGGCCCACCACCCGACAGTGAAAAATCCGTACTTCCTTCTGTTCCGGACCCAAATGAAGCTCTGTCGGCCACAACACTGGAAATAGTGCTCATGGGAACGATCATCGGCAGTGCTGGAAACGAACGGGCAATAATTATGGACAAGAAGAGTTTTAAGCAGAATTTGTACGAGAAAGGTGACGCAGTCAAAGGAGCTTTGGTTAAAGAAATTTCTCGGGGTAAGGTCATTCTGTCCTATAACAGCAAGGATGAAATACTTGATATGAGTGAAGCAGCAAAAGTGCGCTTACCGGTGAGAGTGCAACCTCAAGCTATTCCTCTGCCTATTGCCCCGGGTCAAAGCAATACCCCTTTGCGAGTGGTGCCCCGGTCGGTAAACGCCATCGATCCAGGAACAGTTGCCCCGGAGATGCCGATGCCAATGACACTGCCGCCTGGAGCAATTGATCCCGGAACCACTGCACCCAATATGTCGGCACCAGTGCCGGAACAACCTGTGAATGTAGAGAGAGTTAAGAGAACCCTTGTCCCACAGAGGTTATATCGACCAGCACAACCGATCAACAAACAATAATCTAAAAAGAAATATCAAGGCACCAAAGGTGAATAGCCAATGAGCACGCTGCAATATTCGATACTAAGTGCAATCATTTTCTGTATGTTATCGGGACCCTTTCATAATTATGCAGAGGCTGAGGACCTGCCCCGTCCGCTGACGGTAATAGCCCCCGAGAAAGGTGAGGCTGGTAAACGTTTTATCACAATTAGTCCGCTGACGGAAATAGCCTCCGAGAAAGGTGATACAGGTAAACGTTTTATCACAATTGATTTCGACAATGTCGATATTCGTTTGTTTATTAAATATATAGGTGAATTGACCGGGAAAAATTTTGTTGTTGATAAAGCTGTTCAAGACAATGTGACGATAATGTCACCGACAAAAATTTCCGTCGAAGAAGCCTACAAAGTCTTTGAATCGGTGTTGGAAGTACACGGCTTTACAACCGTTGAGGCGGGATCGGTGATAAAGATAATGCCCTCGGCACGGGCCAGATCGCAGAACGTGCAAATGATGCACAGTGGTTCTTTGGGTAATCCTGCCGATAGGGTTGTAACCCAGTTGGTACCATTGAAACACAGTTCTCCGGAAGAAATGCAAAAGGTGTTGACGCCGCTCGTTGCCCAGACCTCGGTTCTCATCGCCCATGCCCGGTCCGGCATATTGATTATTACCGAGACACTCTCAAATATTCAAAAATTACTGGCTATTATTAAGGCTCTTGATGTCGAATCGCGAGAGGATGATTTTGCGGTAATTCCACTGGAAAATGCATCGGCAACGGCGCTTGCAAAGATCTTTACCACCATCTATCAAAATAGTGGTGGGGCGAAAAAAACGGCTGAAGGAGTGGTTGGTGACAGTATAAAAGTTGTTCCATACGAACGGGTCAATGCCCTCATCATCTTTGCCAATGCCAGTGAAATGGGTCGCGTTCGAAATTTAATTACCCTCCTTGACACCGAGGTGCAGCGTTCCGAAGGCAATATTCACGTTTATTACCTGCAAAACGGCACAGCTGTGGAAATGGCCAAAGTGCTCAACGTGCTTCCGGAAAAACAGGCCAAACAGGACGAAGGCAATACCGGAAAGGTTGCGGCAATTTCCAAGAATGTCCAGGTGATGGCCGACGAAGAAACTAATTCTCTTATTATTACCGCAACTAAGGACGAATACGTGGTGTTGGAGGATGTCATACGGCAGTTGGATATCCCCAGACGCATGGTCTATCTTGAAGCCCTTATCATGGAAGTTGATGCCGACAAATCCTTGGATGTCGGCGTCGAGTGGGCCGCCGGCGGAAGCTTCTCCGACAGTACGGGAACACTTGTCAGTGGATTCAGTGGGGAGACGGGGTTTAAGATGTTAAGCGGCATCGTCAGTGATGCGCCGGTATTGCCGGCAGGCTATTCAGCGGGGATACTCAAACAGGGAATAAAAATTGGCGGCGTTACATTTCCTAATATTGCGGCAATCTTAAAGGCTGTTAAAACCAATTCCGATGTCAATGTTATTGCTACTCCGCAGATTCTCACCACCGACAACAAGAAAGCCGAGATATCCGTTGGCGAAAACGTCCCGTTTATAACCAGCAAGAACACCAACGCGAGCAATCTCGACTATACCCAGTATGAATATAAAGATGTCGCCACCAAACTGTCTATCACTCCGCATATAAATCAGGCAAACACCTTGCGTTTAGAAATTCTCACGGAGGTGGTGCGCCTGAAAGATGCAGGAGACACGCCGACCACCTTTAAACGAACGGCCACCACAACCGTTATCCTCAATGATAATGACACCGTTGTCATCGGCGGCATAATCGGTCAAGATGCAACTGCCAAGGAGTGGAAGATTCCGATTCTGGGAGATATTCCCTTGCTGGGTTGGTTCTTTAAGACCCACAGCACAACCGATAGAAAGACCAATATGTTTATCTTCATTACCCCGCGTATTGTTCGTAATCCGGCAGATGCAATATCCGTCACTCTGAAGAAAGAAACACAGATGGGCGAGAGATTGCCGTCGGTTGAAGAGAAAATGAACGAAACAACCACTCTTGACCATATCAAGAAGCTTCTCATCAAGGGATATGAAAGCCTGCAGGCTGGAGATTTCAACAAGGCAAAAATGCTCTTTCTGAAGGTTCTGGAAATTGATCCGTCCAATCCGTTTGCCATGATGAATATGGGCTTCATGTATGAAAAGGAAGGGCGGAATGATCCGGCAATAAAAATGTATCAGGATATTATTGCCGGAGGCAGTGATGCTGTTGCCGACAAAAGCAATGATCCTGACAAAACAGGAATGACTCTTCGTGAACTTGCCATGGAAAACCTTGAGCGATTGAAGAAAAATGGCAAAAGCAAATGAAGCCCCTAAGCCAATGATCTTTACTTCATTAACCCAGCATCCGTTGCCCCGCATATGGCGAAAATAGGACAAATACTTATAGAAGAGGCCGGATTATCGCCTGTAGCTCTGGAATCTGCGCTTGAAGAACAAAAAAACAGCGATGGTTTGCTCGGAGAGATACTAGCGAAAAACCGGGTCGTTGATGAAATTGATATTCTCCAGGCGCTTGGCAGGCAGTTTGCCATGGAAGTTCGCAAATCCTTGCCGTCCGATATTAAAACCGATTTCACTGAAAAGGTTTCCATCAGTTTTCTCAAACAGTATAAAATGGTGCCGATAATCACCGCTGACGAACAATGTATTGCAATCAACGATCCCTACGCTTTTCAACCTCTTGATGACCTTAAAAGTATTCTTGTCTTGCCCATGGTGCATACTGTGCTCGCTACCAGTCAGCAGATTTTCAATGCGATAAACTTTGCCTATGATATGACGCAAACCTCGGCGGACGAGGTAATGCAGGACATTGACGATGAAGACCCGGAGCGTTTGTTTTCGGAAATCGAGGAGATCGGCGATCTCCTCGACGATACCAGTGATTCCCCGGTTATCCGTCTGGTCAATCTCATGTTTTCCCAGGCTATTCGCGATAATGCCTCCGACATTCATATCGAACCCTATCAGAATAGCCTGAAAATCAGGGAACGCCTGGACGGTATTCTCTACAACATGTTGAGTCCGCCGAAACATGTCCAGTCGGCGCTTATCTCCAGGGTAAAAATTATGGCGAAATTGAATATCGCCGAAAAGAGATTGCCGCAGGACGGCAGGATCGAGTTGAAGGTTGCCAATCGGGAGATAGATATTCGGGTTTCCACTTTGCCGACGGCATTCGGTGAGCGGGTGGTGCTGCGCTTGCTGAAGAAATCGTCGGTTTTGATCTCGCTTACCGACCTGGGCATGCCGGAGGATCGATTTGTTCCATTCAGCAAAGCCATAAGGGTGCCAAACGGTATTGTTCTGGTCACTGGGCCGACCGGTTCCGGCAAAACCACAACCTTATACGCGGCTCTCTCGGCCATTAATAATACCGATATCAACATTATTACCATCGAAGACCCGATCGAATATCGCATCAGCGGCATAGGGCAGGTGCAGGTGAACCCCAAGATCGATCTTACCTTTGCCTCCGGCCTCAGATCCATCGTCCGACAGGACCCGGATGTTATCCTGGTGGGAGAGATACGCGATAGCGAAACCGCGGAGATTGCCATTCAATCGGCCCTGACCGGCCATCTGGTCTTTTCGACACTGCATACCAATGATTCAGCCGGAGCCATTACCCGATTGCGCGATATGGGGATTGAGGCCTTCCTCATTGCCTCTTCCGTCAATGCCGTGCTCGCCCAACGGTTGGTACGAATAATCTGTTCCAATTGCAAGGAGGAATATGAAGCCCCTCCGGACATGTTGCAACTGATTGGGATTGGCGTGGAAGAATCACAGAATCGCCAAGTGTACCGTGGCAAAGGCTGCGTCCAATGCCACCACACAGGCTATAAAGGCCGTTGCGGTATATATGAACTCATGCTTATGAATCAGGATATGAAGGC
>JBBQVT010000045.1:0-26669 GCA_038211245.1 Desulfobulbales bacterium
AGTAGCCGTACTTGGCGCCGGAGTAATGGGGGCCACCATTGCCGCTCATCTCGCCAATGCGGGATTGGAAATTCTTTTGCTTGACATCGTTCCTAAAGGACTGGACAAGCAGGAGGAAGCACAGGGCTTAACCCTTGAGAGCCCGGTGGTTCGCAACCGCATCGCCAGAAACGGCCTGCAGGGCTTGCTGAAAATGAAACCTGCACCGTTCTATTTGAGTCGGTATGCGAGCCGGATTCAGGTCGGCAACCTGGTCGATGACCTTGGTAAATTGAAGGAGTGCGACTGGGTTATCGAGGTGGTCGTCGAATATATGCCGATCAAACTCGACCTCCTGAAAAAACTCGCCCCGAACCTTGCCCCCGGCGCCATCCTTACCACCAATACCAGCGGCCTGTCAGTCAATGAAATGGCGGCGGTACTGCCTGCTGAGGTACGGAAAAACTTCCTGGCCACCCATTTCTTCAACCCGCCCCGTTATATGCGTTTGATGGAGATTGTTCCCTGCGCGGAAACCGATCCTGCGGTCATGCAGGGCATGGCCGATTTTATGAGCAAGCGTCTCGGCAAGGGCATTGTGTATGCCAAGGATACCACCAACTTTATTGCCAACCGGATCGGCACCTATGCCATCTATAAGGGCATCGAGCATATGGTGGCCATGGGTATGACCGTCGAAGAGGTGGATGCCATCGCCGGTCCCGCCACCGCAAGGCCAAAGAGCGCCGCCTTCCGCACCGCCGATCTGGTCGGCCTCGACACCCTCGGCCATGTTGGCACCAACTCCCACGACCTCCTGCCCAATGATGAGGAACGCGGGGTGTTCAAGATGCCGGATTTCATGAAGAAGATGATTGACGGCGGTCTCCTTGGCAACAAGAGCGGCGGCGGCGGTTTCTACAAGAAAGAAATGGTGGCCGGCAAGAAGGCCCTGTTCTACTACGATTATACCACCGGGGAATACAAGCCCCTCGCCAAACCGAAATTTGCCTCCACTTTGGCCGTCAAGCAGGTTGATAATCCCGGTCAGAAAGTAAAGATGGTGGTCGGCGGCAGCGATAAAGGCGCTGAGTTTGCCTGGAAGAGTATCCGCGACACCCTCATCTATGCCGTGAATCGCATCCCGGAAATTGCCGACGACGTGGTCAATGTCGACAATGCCATGCGCTGGGGCTTTAACTGGGAGATCGGTCCCTTTGAGATGCTTGATGCCATCGGCGTTGAGGAATTCGTTAAACGGGCGGAAAAAGACGGCGTCAAGGTGCCGGCGACTCTGAAAGGAATAACATCCTTTTATCGTTACGATGAAAAGGGCGGCAAACAATACTTCGATCTGTTGCAGCGTACCTACCTGCCGGTGCCGGTTAAAGCTGGGGAAATCCGTCTGGAAATTCTTAAAAAGGCCGGCAAGGTGGTGGAGAAGAACGCCAGCTGCTCGGTACTCGATCTCGGCGACGGTGTCTTCGGTTTCGAGTTCCATTCGAAGATGAACGCCATCAGCGGCGACATCCTGGCCATGACCCACAAAGCCATCAAACGGGCCGAAGACGAAGGTGTCGGCCTGGTTATCGCTAACCAGGGCGTAAATTTCTCAGTCGGCGCCAACTTAATGATGATGGCCGTGGCTCTCGCCGAAGGGGCCTACGACGATATCAACATGGTTCTCAAGGCCTTCCAGAGGGCGACCATGGCGGTGAAATACGCCAAAGTGCCGGTGGTCGCCGCACCCTTTAACATGGCCCTCGGCGGCGGGGCGGAGTTTTGTCTGCACGCCGACGCGGTCAACGCCTATTCCGAGACCTATATGGGGTTGGTGGAGATCGGCGTCGGGCTTCTGCCCGGTGGCGGCGGCACCAAGGAGATGAGTATGCGCGCCATTCAGCTGGCGCAGCAGTTCAATACCGATGTGCAGCCCTTTATCATCAAGAACTTCCAGCAGCTTGCCATGGCCAAGGTGTCCATGGGGGCGGCCGAACTGTTCGGCATGGACTATATGCGTCACGGCGACAGCATCACCATGGATATCGACCGCTTGATAGGCGATGCCAAACAAAAGGTATTGGCGCTGGCGGTGAACTATCGCCCAAGTCGTCCGGTTGAAAATCTTCCGGCTCCGGGCCGGGGTATTGCCGCAGCGATCAAGAGTCAGCTGTGGAATATGAAAATGGGTAATTTTATTACTGAATATGAGGCTGAAATGGGCTTCACAATCGCCCAGGTCATGTGCGGCGGTGATGTCAATGCCGGAACCCCGATCAGTGAAGATTACCTCCTCCAGCTTGAACGGGAAAATTTCCTGAAACTCTGCGGCAACAAGAAGACCGCTGAGCGTATCCAGCATATGCTGAAGACCGGCAAGCCGTTACGTAATTAATACCTTAGAAATTCTTTCTTTGTTTTTTAAGAAAGAATTTCGTGAAAGTATTTATCCCGTTTTTCGGGATTAGTAAGAAAATTACCCATAAGGGAGAACCAATATGAAAAAAGCATATATACTGGCCAGCTACCGAACTCCGGGTTGCCGGGCAAATAAAGGTAAATTCAAAGATGTGCGGCCGGACGATCTGGCGGCACTGGCCATCAGAGGCCTGGTTGAGCGCACCGGCATCGACCCGATGAGCATCAATGACGTCTACCTTGGCTGTGCCTTCCCTGAGGCCGAGCAGGGTATGAATGTCGGCCGGGTGGCGGCGATGAAGGCCGGCCTGCCGATCGAAGTTCCGGGACAGACAATTAACCGTTTCTGTTCCTCCGGCTTGCAGACCATCGCCATGGCCGCCGAGCGGGTTATGTGCGGTTTCGCCGATTGTATTGTCGCCGGCGGCGTCGAATCGATGTCCTGCGTACCGCTTGGTGGACTGAAATACAGTGCCAATCCGGGCATGATGGTCGACTGGCCGGAGGCCTTCGCTTCCATGGGGGTTACCGCCGAGCTGGTGGCCGAGCGTTACGGCATTGACCGGCTGGCCATGGACACCTTTGCCGTGGCCAGTAACGCCAAGGCCGCTGCGGCCATTGCCGCCGGAAGATTTACCGATGAAATCATCCCGGTTGAAATTGAGAAAAATGCCATCGTTAAAGGCAAATTGCAGCGCACCAAGGAAATGGTGCTGGTCGATGACGGGGTACGTCCCGACACAACCGTTCAATCCTTGGCCAAGGTCCGCCCGGCATTCAAGGTCGGTGGGCCGGTTACCGCCGGCAACTCCTCACAGATGACCGACGGCGCGGCCGTCGCCCTGGTGGTTTCCGAAGAGTATCTTGAGAAAATCCACCAGAGCCCGATCGCCCGCTTCTTGGCCTTCTCCGCCAACGGTTGCGCTCCGGAGGTCATGGGGATCGGCCCAATTGTTGCAATTCCGGCCGCCCTGAAACTGGCCGGTTTAAAGCAGGAGGATATCCAGCTCATCGAACTCAATGAAGCCTTTGCCGCCCAGGCCCTGGCGGTTATCAAGACCCTGGGGCTCAATCCCGACATTATTAACGTCAATGGCGGCGCCATTGCCCTCGGCCATCCCCTCGGCTGCACCGGGGCCAAATTGACCTCCACTCTTCTGCATGAGATGGGCCGGAGAAAACTGCGCTACGGGATGGTTTCCATGTGTATCGGCGGCGGCATGGGTGCTGCCGGAATTTTCGAAAGATTATAAGCGAATCCCGTCTAAACGGGATAAGTGCCTTAGAAATTCATTCCTGAAAAGCAAGGAATGAATTTCTAAGACACTAAAATTATAAACCTGCGAGGTAATGATAATGGCTGGAAAAATATTGAAAGGCGGGGAATACTTGATAGCGGAAACTCCCTGTGCGGATATCTTCACCCCGGAAGATTTCACCGATGAACAACGGCAGATGGGCGAAACCGTCGAGCAGTTTCTCACCGCCGAGATCTATCCGAAAACCGAAGAAATCGACAAACAGAACTTCGACATCGTCATTGAAGGCATGAAGAAATGCGGCGAACTCGGCCTCCTGATGATGGATGCCCCGGAGGAATACGGCGGGCTGGAACTCGACAAGGCGTCGACCATGCTGGTCAGTGAAAAAATGTCACAGGGCGGCTCCTTTTCCGTTGCCTATTCGGCGCACACCGGGATCGGCACCCTGCCCCTCGTTTACTACGGCACCAAGGCCCAGAAAGAACAATACCTGGAGAAAATCACCTCCGGCGAGTGGTGTGCCGCCTATTGTCTGACCGAGCCGGGCTCCGGCAGCGACGCCCTCGGTGCCCAGGCTACAGCGGTACTCTCCGATGACGGCAAGTATTATATTCTCAACGGCACCAAGCAGTTCATCACCAACGGCGGCTTTGCCCAGCTGTTCACTGTTTTCGCCAAGATCGACAAGGAGCATTTCACTGCTTTCCTCGTTGAGAAGAGTTTCCCCGGCCTGATTGTTGGACCGGAGGAGAAGAAACTCGGTATCAAAGGATCGTCCACCACGCAGATCATCCTCGATAATTGCAAGGTGCCGGTGGAGAACCTCCTCGGCGAGAAGGGCAAAGGCCATAAGATTGCCTTCAACGTCCTCAATATCGGCAGGTTCAAGCTTGGCGCCGGTGTTTGCGGTGCCTCGAAAATGGCTTTGGTTGCAGGCATCAAATACGCCAACGAGCGTAAACAGTTTAATACCCCGATTGCCAAATTCGGTGCCATCGGCGAGAAGATTGCCAATCTGACCGCGGGTATCTACGCCTCCGAATCCCTGGTTTATCGTCTGGCCGGACTTCTTGACACCAAACTTGCGACCATCGACAAGGGCATCGACAACTACTACGACGAATATCTGAAAGGCATTGAAGAGTATGCCTCCGAGTGCGGAATTGCCAAGGTCTTCTGTAGCGAAATACTTGCCCTGACCGTCGATGAGGTGTTGCAGATCCATGGCGGTTACGGTTTCTGTGCCGAATACCCAGCCGAGCGTTACTACCGCGATGAGCGCATCAATCGCATCTTCGAGGGTACCAATGAGATCAACCGGCTACTCATTCCCGGCATGATCCTGCGCAAGGCGATGAAGGGCGAACTGCCTCTCCAGGCTGAGGCGATGAAGGCCTTCGAGTCATTGATGACCCCAAGTTTTGAGGAGTTGGACGAGACTATTCCTTTCGTCAAGGAAAAGGCCCTGATTAAAAACCTCAAGACCCTCTTCCTCATCCTCTCCGGTGTCGGCGTCCAGAAGTTTATGGATAAGCTGGTCAACGAGCAGGAGATCCTCATCGCCGCAGCCGATATCGCCATCCAGATTTTTGCCCTGGAAAGCGTGGTCCTGCGGGCTGAGAAGGGTATGGCTAAGGCAAGCGACAGCAAGCGCGAGCAGGTTTTGGCAGCCGTCAAAACCTTTGCCTTCGAGGCCTCGGAGATCGCCGCCAGCTCGGCACGCAGAGGCGCCTTCTATATTGAGGAAGGGGATACCTTGAATATGATTCTCTCCGGTATCAGACGTTTCGGTAAGTATGACGCCACCGGCCTGCTCGCCGCCAAGCGGACCCTTGCCAAGGCCGCCTGCGAAACCGAAAAATATATTTTCTAATCTGTAAATCCCTGCCGGTGTCCGCCAGCTCAAGCGGACACCGGTTCCCCTGCCCGGTATCAAACTCCCACCTGATCGCTATGACCGGATTGACGCAGCATACCATCAGCACCCCGTATATGGTTGGTCCCGTGCACTGCTATTCCGGTGTGTTGGCAGGGGAGCTGGTGCTTTTCGATACCGGTCCGCCTACCGCCGGCGCAGAGCGCTATCTGCTCGATCATATAGATTTGCCCAAGCTCCGCCACGTCATCATCAGCCATTGTCATATCGATCATTATGGCCAGAGTCTCTGGCTTGAACAGAACAGCGACGCCACAATCTATCTGCCCTATCGGGATTGTTTGAAAATCGCCAACCATGAAAAGCGCATAGAGGGGATGTACCAACTTCTTGCTTCCTTGAACTTCGATCAAGAGTCTCTTGACGAATTGCGACGGATTTTTGAGAGTGGCCAGCTTTTCCCGCCTTTTCCGAAAAAATTCCTAGTGGCTGAAAAGGATCTTCCGGAGCGACTGGGGATTTCCGTGCTCAATTGTCCCGGCCATTCCCAGAGCGATCTGGTGTACGTCGGGAATGATTGGGCGGTCACCGGGGATACCCTGCTGCGAGGAATTTTTCAATCGCCGCTCCTGGATGTCGATCTTGAGAGTGGTGAGCGGTTTAATAATTACGAGGTATATTGCGCAACCCTGGTTAAGCTTGCGGGTTTACGAAACCACCAAATCCTGCCCGGCCACCGGAAGTCGATTGTCAGTATCGATGAAACCCTGCTTTTTTACCTTTCGAAACTGCTCCAGAGGGTTGAACAGCTGCGCCCGCATAAAGCTGAAAAAAACCTGATGGTCATGATTGAAAAGCTTTTGGGTGAACCGATGAAAGAGGCTTTTCATCTCTACCTCAAGGCCTCGGAAGTGGTTTTCATGCAAGACCTGCTTGAGCAGCCGGAGATGTTGCGGCGGGCGCTGGAAGAGATTGGACTTTTTGATCAGGTTAGAGATCTATACCATGCCGCCACAGGGCGGTGAACCGTTGGCGAATAATAATATGACCGAAAGAAGAAATTATGAACGATCCGTTGTTTGAAAAAATATTTATTGGCGCCGTCGAGCTGAAAAATCGCCTGTATATGCCCGCAATGCACCTTAACATGTGCAAAAACTTTCTGGTTACCGAGCAATTGATCGAGTTTTATCGGGAACGGGCGAAAGGCGGCGTCGGTCTGATCAGTGTCGGATACGCCACCGTTGATGAATTTTCAGGCACTCCGGCCAATATCGGCGCCCATCTTGATGAACATTTGCCGGGGCTTACCAGGCTTGCCAAGGCTATACATGATGGCGGGGCAAAGGCCACTGTCCAACTGAATCATGCCGGGCGCTATAATTCTTCGCTTTTTCTTGGCGGTAAAAAGCCGGTGGCTCCGTCGCCGGTGCCCTGCCGCTTAACCCGGGAGACCCCGGAAGAGCTGAGCCCGGAGAAAATAGGTAACACTATCAATCGTTTTGCAACAGCCGCTAAGCGTGTCCGTGATGCCGGTTTTGATCTCGTTGAGATCCTTGCCGGTACCGGCTATCTGATCAGTGAATTCCTGTCGCCGCTGACCAATAAGCGTCTCGACGAATACGGTGGCAGCCTGGAAAACCGCATGCGCTTTGGTCTTGAGGTTGTCGGGGCAATCAAGAAAACCGTCGGCGATGATTTTCCCATCCTGGTGCGGTTGAACGGTAACGATTTTATGGAAGGCGGCATTGGCCCCGAGGAGCTCCTTGAATTTGCCGTGGCCCTTGAGGCGGCCGGTGTCCAGGCGCTCTGTATCAATGTCGGCTGGCATGAGGCGCAGGTGCCGCAGATCGTCACCAAGGTTCCACGCGGTGCCTTTTCCTACCTGGCCCGCGACATCAAACAGCGGGTTGGGGTGCCGGTTATCGCCAGCCATCGTATCAACGATCCGGCCATTGCCCGCTTGCTGGTGGAAGAAGGATTCTGCGACATGGTCGCCCTCGGTCGATCGCTGATTGCCGATGCCTATTTCCCGGAAAAGGCACGGACCGGCCGGGATAAAGAAATCGTCCATTGCGTCGCCTGCGGACAGGGATGTTTTGACCATCTTGTCAAGATGAAGTCGATCGAGTGTCTTTGCAATCCACGCGCCGGCCATGAATATGAGGTGCAACCGGCAAAAACCACCAAGCCGCAGAAGGTGCTGGTGGTAGGCGGCGGCGTCGCCGGTATGTCGGCGGCGATTGCTGCTGCTGATCTCGGCCATAAGGTCAGTCTTTATGAGGGCGGCATGCACCTTGGCGGGCAACTGCATCTGGCCGGGGCCCCGCCGGGGCGCGGCGAGTTTTTGGTCTTTGCCGATGATCTGGCCTGCCAGGTAGCCCTGCGCGACATTCGAGTGCTTCTGAACAGTTCGGTGGACGTCCAGATCCTTGAGACGGAAAAGCCGAATGTCGTTATTCTGGCAACCGGCGGCGAGCCTATTACTCCGGCCATTCACGGGGTAGAGCGGCAGCAGGTGGTTCAGGCCTGGGACGTTCTTGCCGGGAAGGTGGCAACCGGTCGAAGGGTGGTGGTGGTCGGCGGCGGTGCCGTCGGCATTGAGACCGCCCTGCTCCTCGCCGAAAAAGGTACATTGTCCGGCGATGAGATAAAATTCCTCCTGGTCAACGGCGCAGTTGCCCCGGAAAAACTGTACCGGCTGGCGACGATGGGAAGTAAAGAAATTTCCGTTGTTGAGATGGCCGATACCCTCGGCAGCAATTTCGGCAAATCGACGCGTTGGGGCATGCTTCAGGATGTCGGCCGCTATGGAGTGAAAACCCTGATGCAGGCCAAGGTTCTTGAAATTACCGAGAATGGCGTTCGTATTGAACATGGCGGCGAGGTCAGCGAATTGCCGGCCGACACTGTGATTCTTGCAGTCGGTACCCGTTCGGCCAATCCGTTGCAGCGGCTTGCTGAAGATTTAGGCATAAGCTGCCTGGTGGTGGGCGACGCCCTGGCTCCGGCCACGGTGTTCGAGGCCAATCATCAGGGCTATAACGCCGGTAGAAGCATCGGTTGAACGACCGCAATTGCTAACAAAAACGAAAAAAGATACTCCCACGGAGGATATACGGTGCAACTGTTTAACCCGAAAAATTATCAACGCCTTCATGCCGATGCCCGGTCGCGGCAATTGGTTGAAAAGACCATCGACTTCTTTGAAAAGAAGGGCTTGAAGAGTATCAAGGCCGACGATCAGGCGATGGTCTGGTATGAGGACTTTTTGAGTTTCATTAAGGAAGAGAAGATCTTTGCCGACTTTCTCACCCCGGAAGCGTACAGCAAGACCTGCGGCCGCTGGGATATGTGGCGGATCAGCGAGTTCAACGAGGTGCTTGGCTTCTACGGACTGTGCTACTGGTACGCCTGGCAGGTGTCCATTTTAGGCCTTGGCCCAATTTGGATGGGGGCCAACGAGGATGTTAAAAAGAAAACCGCCGAACTCCTGGTGGCGGGTGGCATCTTTGCCTTCGGCTTGTCGGAAAGGGCGCACGGCGCCGATCTTTATTCGAGCGAGATGCTCCTCATTCCCCAGGTGGACGGCACCTATCTGGCCAGGGGATCGAAATACTATATCGGTAACGGCAACTGCGCCGCTTTGGTTTCGACCTTTGCCAAGATTGAAGGCAGCGGCGAATATGTGTTTTTCGTGGTCGATCCGAACCATGAAAAATACCAGTGTGTGAAAAAGATCGACACCTCCGGGGTGCGTCAGGCCTACGTCGCCGAATATGCTTTGCACGATTACCCGATCACCGAGGCGGACATCGTGTCGCGCGGCGAGCACGCCTGGAATTCTTCCCTCAATACCATCAATATCGGCAAGTTCGAGCTGGGCTGCGCCTCCATCGGTATCGCCACCCACTGTTTTTACGAGGCTCTGAACCATGCCGCCAGCCGCCAGCTGTATGGTCGCTATGTCACCGATTTTCCCCACGTAAAAAAGCTTTTCATCGAGAGTTATGCCCGGCTGATCGCCATGAAGCTGGTGGCCTTCCGCTCGGCTGATTACCTACGCGCCGCCTCCGATGACGACCGCCGTTATCTGCTTTTTAATCCGATCGTCAAGATGAAGGTCACCGGCCAGGGCGAGAAGGTGGTCAAATGCCTGCATGAGATCATCGCCGCCAAGGGTTTTGAACAGGATACCTATTTTGAGATGGCCATTCGCGATATCGGCATGCTGCCAAAACTCGAAGGCACCGAGCATGTCAACATGGCGCTGATTATCAAATTTGTGAAAAACTATTTTTTCCAGCCGGTTGCCTATCCCGAAGTGGGGCAGAGAAATGAGGCCGGCGATGACGGTTATCTCTTCAAACAGAAGACCGGGAAGCTGGCCACCGTTCGTTTCGCCGATTACCGGTTGGTCTATGCGGGGATGCAATCTCCCAATATCCTGGTCTTTCGCGAGCAGGTCGAGTTATTCAGAACCCTTCTGATTTCCGCCCCGCCGAGCAAGGAGCAGGCCCAAAACGTCGACTATATGCTGGCCGCAGGTGAACTCTTCACCCTTATCGTTTATGCTCAATTGATCTTGGAAAACGCCAAAATTTATGGCACCGATGCCGATGTCCTGGAGCAGATATTTATTTTCCTGGTCCAGGATTTCTCCGCTCAAGCCCTGCAGATGATCCTCGGTCAGGAAAATTCTCCGACTCAGGAGGAAATATTTAACAAGATGATTAAAAAGCCAGTTAAGGATGGAGAAGGGTCCCATCGGGTTTGGCAGACGGTGTACGGGCTCAAGGATCAGTACCTTATGAACGAGTAGGATAATCGGGGCGAAGAAGAGGGAGAAAAGAGCAAAAATGGGACATCATCTTGACGGAAAAAGCAGCATCGTACCTCTTGTCGACCGGTTGAATAAATATCCCATCGGTCTGCCCGACAGCGACACGCTGCGGCAGATCTTAGCCATTCTCTTTTCTGAGGAGGAAGCCTTTATCTCCTCGCGCTTTCCTCTGACCGAGGCGACTCTCCCCGAGCTTGTCCGGGCGACCGGTTGGGAGAGTCCCAAGCTGAAAGGGGTACTTGAGCAGATGGCCGAGAAAGGCTTGGTGATGGATAGCACCTATGGCGGTAAAACCTTCTACCTTCTTTTGCCGGGACTGATCGGCTTTTTTGAACTCACCTTCATGAAGCAGCGCAACGACCTGCCGGTGGTCGAACTTGCCCAGCTCATGACCGAATATCTCTACGGCGATCCCGAGCAGAAGATGGGCCGGGAATTCTTTGCCGGCAAAACACCGCTTACCCGCTCGTTGCCCTATGAAGAACACATTCCGGTAAGTTCTCAGGTCGCCACCTATGAAAGCGCCCGAGAGATTGTTAAAAATGCCGGCTACGGCGCCATCGGCATGTGTTACTGTCGCCATAAAAAAGAACATCTGAATGAGAGCTGCAAGAAAAACGCGCCGACCAAGGAGATCTGCATCTCCCTCGGGACCGCGGCAAAGTTTATGGTTCGCCGCGGTTTTGCCGAAAAGCGCAGCACCGAGCAGTTGCTGGCGATACTTGAACAGGCGCGGGATCTGCGACTGACCCATATAACCGATAATATCCGCCACAAGCCCTCCTTTATCTGCAACTGCTGTTCCTGCTGCTGCGAACTCTTGGGTGGGGTGCAGATGGGCTATCCCATGGGGGTGGCCAAGACCAATTACACCCTGCAGGTCGACGCCGAGACCTGTCTTGGCTGCGGCATCTGCCAAAAGGCCTGCAATGTCGAGGCGATGGAAACAATCGGGGTAGATAACGGCAAGCGGAAAAAACGCATGCAGGTTCTCGGCGACAACTGCCTGGGTTGCGGAGCGTGTATCAGCGCCTGTCCAACCAATTCGCTGTCCTTGGTCCACATTGCCGGGCGCCCTGTGCCACCTGAGAAAAAGAAGGATCTCTTTCGGCAAATCCTCAAAGAAAAGAAAAGATTGACACCTTTTATCGTAAACGGCATAAAGAAGAAGATTCGCCATGCTCTGGGAATGGGGTAGGCAACGAACTGGGGTTTGTCTGCCTTGTGAGAGCGTCTCGGACTTCGCGACAGGTCCGAGACGCTCTTTTTTGTGCAGTTTCCGGCACGATGCAAGACTGATCAAAAATGGGTTTCGACCCTTATTTCAAGAGCCATGGATTGATGATATTGAGGTTGTCAATTCCCTCAAAATCCGCTGTATTCCTTGTCACCACCGAACCTGAATGGACGATGGCAATAGAGGCTATTTGCGCGTCTTCTACACTGATTGGCCGTCCTGCGGCCAGGCGGCTGGCGACTAACCGGGCATAATGGATAGCTGCCTGTTCGTCGAACGGTAAACATCTGCCATCGAATTCCAAAAACATATCAAGAGCAGCGGCATACAGTGCGTTTCGGCGTTTTCCATTCGGCAACAAGGCAATACCAAGCTCGATTTCTGCTCGGGTCACCGCGCTGATAAAAAATTGATTCTCCGGTTGCGCATCCAGCCATTCGACAACACCCTGACATGGCTCTGCCCGCATGAGTTCGGAAAGTACATTTGTATCAAGGAGGAACATTCTTATTCCTCCAACAAGTCAGACTTATCGCGGGGAAGAGATCGTGGGGGTAAGGACAATTCGGTTACACCGATTGGCTGAAAATGCTTATGTATTTTGCTTCCCAGGCCTTTTCGAGGTGATTGGGGTAAGAGGTTTTTCCGAAGTATCCGCCGCACCTCTTCTTCCATTGAACAACCATTGCGGGCAGCCGCAAGCCTGAGGCTGTTTTTCAGAGATTCATCGATATTTCGTATTGTCATGGTGGCCATCAGCTGTTCTCCTCACCCGCTAGCGGAAATCCCTTCAGATCTTCTGAGGAACAAAGCATTTGCGGTGCATTCAATGCATTCATTGCTTTCATCATAACAGTTTTTTCAAAAGATGCAAGATGGATCCCATTGCTCTAAGGCCTTCGCTTCTACTCGGACTATACGGAATGGTTGGTTTTTGGCATTTTATTTGACAGTTATATCCCCCTTTTTGCGTGTCCTTTTTTGTACGCATATTTTTGAGCGAGATCGGTAAGAATGGAACAAAAAACTGCTCGACAAGTGACCTGGCCTGAGCCCTCCGCCCAGGAGATCTAGGCTAAGCGCCACTTTGTCTTTGTCGGACTTTATACATTCTGCGTTTGCTCATAATAGCTCAGCGTTTCTTTTATCTTCCCGGCATAATTATATATTTCATTGAGGCCTTGTATTAGGTATCTTGTCTCGCTTTTGTCAGAGGCGATGATCCCTATGTATTTTTGGAGAGTGTTAAAATGGAGGCGACACAGCGGCTTTCTATTGTTATCGTCAAGAAGAATACCGAAATAGCTTTTGTTGTCTCGGTGGACCACCAGAGATACATCGATAACTTCATGAAATATCGCTCTCACAATATAAAATCCATCTATCGCATCTTGTGAGGTTACCACTAAAGAAAGTGGCAAAATTTAAGCATTTTGTCCCCAGAATATAATGGTTCCTTTTTCAAATCTCATTGACGAATGACGTATCGCGTCATACAATCATTCCATGATCAAGTCCTTTAAGTGCAAAAACACCGAAAAACTTTTCAACGACTACGACGTTAAGAGATTTCTATCAATTTCCAGAGTCGCCCGTATTAAACTGGAGATTCTGAACGCTACTGTATCGCTGGATAGTCTTAAGATCCAGCAGGGTAATCACCTTGAAGCGCTCAAAGGCGACCGGAAAGGACAGCACGGCATACGCATCAATGCGCAATGGCGTATTTGTTTCGTATGGAAAGACGGAAATCCACATGACGTGGAAATAGTGGATTACCACTGAGGAGAGAGAAAATGGCCGATAAACTGCGTCCCATTACTCCGGGTGACGTGTTGCTCGAAGAATTCCTGCAGCCGATGGGAATAGCACAGATTCAACTGGCAAAAGATCTGAATGTCCCTGCGAACAGGATAAGTCAGATTATACATGGAAAACGGGAAATCAGCGCCGACACTGCTTTGAGACTCGGCAAGTATTTTGGCATCGAGCCTGAATTCTGGTTAAACCTGCAGGTCAGATACAATATGAAAATCGCGAAGGAAAAGGCTGAAAAGAAGATCGATACCGAGGTCAAGGTTTTCCGTCGCAAACAAAATGCCTTGAAGCTTCAGCATAGGTGATAAGCGACATCAGGATTCTTTGTCGCGGAATAGCCTTACTATTCCTGGAATTCCCAGGACATGACACTTAATTCCAACGAGAAAATGCACCGGATAAACCGGTGTATTTTCGTGTTAGCGCCAAGTATCGCGAAGCACATCAAATATATGTGAATATTTTATGGGCATAAGAACATTAAATAAATCAGACAAAGAGGTGTATCACCAATCGATTCCATTGGTCGTCGTGGTTATTACCATCGCGTCAATAATCGCCGTTTATGTTTTTGGTACCGATTATAGCGAAACTGGCTCCATAGCATTTTTGCTTGTGGCCAATGCATTTTTGCTTGTGGCCATTGTATTCGCAAAGCCAATAGTTGAATGGAGGAGGATCGAAATCGACAATGAATGTATCACTATATACAAGTTGTTCTTTAAACCCTTAAGAATCAATATTTCACAGTCACTTTACCAGGTCGTAATGAATAAAGATGAGATACGGTCTTATCGGTTTCGGGTCGGGAAGCACTATATCCAGGTATCTCCACAGGTTTATAAAAATGGACAGAGATTATCGAATAGGCTCAAAAAGCACATATCACAGAATAGATTAGTTGTGGAAGCTGTAAATTGATCGTGGTGCGGCGCTAACAAGGCAAATCCAGCGGACGCGCCAAAGGCGCGCGCCGCTGATTTGGTCGTTGTGCAATAAAACAAGACCTGATAATCCTTTTGCGCAGCAACAACCAGAAACACAAAAGGGGCAACAGGCTATAAGCCCATGTCCCTTGCGGTCAATGTGCAGCGCCGCGTTGAGCCAATAGCCATTTTCAATCTTTATTTTTTTAGCCCTCTTTTTGGGTGCTGGATTGACTTTTGCCGCATCAACTGTTTGATTATTTTCTTTTTCTGTTTTAGATATTCCAATGCGAGACACACCTAACATTGCTCCTGGGTATACTAATTCTGGCGCCGGGCTTATAGCCCCCAACAGCTATTTGAAACTCAACAGATAAGTTATAGAGGTCTTCGCGAAGCCCTTGGTGCTTTAAAAGTATTTTTGTTAATTCAATAAATGAAAAATCTACTATCTGGTTATAGTTGCGAAACTATCAATGTTTCTTTTAGGTAAACAGCAAATAATTTGAGAGGTGCTGGATTGGTGGGGGCAAGCAAAGTGCCGTTGCTGAACCTTCCGTCTGGTCATGTTTTCTTATTTTGGCGAAAAATAGTTTAACCCCGATAAACGGGACTCCTTTCAGTGCCTCCTTGAGGGGTATAAGTACCTTCACGAAATCCACTTAAAAAGCGAGAAATGAATTTCTAAGGTGCTAAAATACGCTCTGTTATCGACTGATTGTAAAGATCGTTTAAGAATTTGGGCGCACCTCTGTTGTCTTGCATTCTTTGTCAAAAAAGGCTTTATTGAAAGCCGTGATTGATCAGTAATCACTTATATTTCAGCCCTGAATGACTGGAGTGCTGTACACTCTGTTGCCTTATCGTGCATTAAAATAAAGGAATGTCAATGATATACGATATTTTAGAAAACTCCGATCGTTATGTGGTCCTGCACGAAGGCTTTGCCGAGGCCTTCGCCTTTCTCAGGCGTCCGGATCTGCGGGAGCTGGCAGTCGACAGATACGCCATTGACGGCGACCGAATCATTGCCATGGTGGCAAGGGACCAGGGCCGGGACATAGATGAGGCGCAGCTGGAGGCGCACGAGAAGTTTATAGACATCCAGATGGTCTTGGATGGGCTTGACGGCATGGGCTGGCGGCCGAAAGCTCTCTGTCGGCAACCGGCCGGGCCGTACGACCCGGACGAGGATATCCGCTTCTATGCCGATCCGCCTGCCGCCTGGTTGCCGGTATCACCGGGGATGTTTGCGATTTTCTTTCCTGAGGATGCGCATCTGCCGCTCGTCTCGTCCGGCCTGATTCACAAGGTTGTGGTCAAGGTGGCGGTGGGGTAGGGCGACTGGGGCAGGTGTTTGAATTTACGCAGTAATTTGGTGTGCCAAGGAAGTATCGCAATGAAATACTATTTTTACGCCCTCGGGGCCATTCTCTGCTGGGCCAGTCTGCCGGCGGCGACCGGCTCCGGCCTGAAGGAGTTGTCCACCGAGGAGCTGATGTTTTACAGCTTTGTCAGTGCCGCTGCCTTTCTGTATATCCAGGACCTTCTGGTCCTGCGGACTGCCAAGGTGTTTTTTCCAGGCCTGAAGGCCTCGTTGATGGGGGTGTGGGGGATTTTTCTGTACCACTACATCTACTATCTGGCTCTTAGTAACGCTCCGCTGGCCGAAGGGGCGATCCTTGCCACCACCTGGTCGTTCTGGATTGTGGTGTTTTCCTCGCTGCTGCTTTTCAAAAAACTTAAATTGTCTATTGTGGTCACCGCTCTGGTCGGGTTGTTCGGGGCGGGCCTGGTGATCAGCGCCGGCAAGGAGCTGTCCTTTGATCTGGGCTATATGAAGGGTTATCTGCTGGCGCTGTTATGCGGGCTCATCTGGTCGAGTTTTTCCGTTGGCTTGGCGCATGTGAAGGTGAAAAAAGAGCCGATGACCGCCTTTACCCTGTATGCGGCCTTATTGTCGGCGGTCCTTTTTGTGCTGTCCATGCCCCACGCCATGCCATCGCTTGCCGCCCTGGGATCGGCGGTGTACCTCGGCTGCGTGCCTCTCGGCCTGTCTTTTTTCCTCTGGAATCGGGCGATGACCGGAGGCAACGTCGTGGTCATCGGTTTTCTCAGCTATCTGACGCCGCCGTTGGCGGTGCTGCTGGTGGCGGTTGTTCACCACCAGGTGGTTTCGGGGCGGGTGCTGCTTGGGATGGGGGTAATCCTCGCTGCATCTCTCTTGGGGCGGATTCTTGTCAAATACGAAGGGAAGAGGGAGTAATCTGCGGATTACTCCCGGTCATGGTGGGTGAGGAATTCGGTCATGCGAATCCGGTAATCGACGATATCTTTTCGGAGCGACGACAGGCTGGCCATCTTCTCATCGACTCGGGCAATGTGGTTGTCGAGTATTTCTATGAGTTTTGGAGTGATTTGCGTGAAGTCATTGGCGTGAATGTCGAATATATCGGAAAGATCCTTCATCTCTTTCAGGGATATGCCCATGGTTTTCAGCTTTAGTATGAACTTCAGACGAAGTACCTCTTCTTTGGAGTAGGTGCGGGTGCCGCCGCCCAGCCTTTCTGTTTTGCCCATAAGACCTATCTCTTCATAGTAGCGGATGGTGCGGGTAGTGATATCGAGGGCTTTTGCCAATTCACCGATCTGCACCGGTTTGATTTCAGGTTTACTCATGCTGGTTTTCCTTTGGGGCAACAACCGCTATAGCTGACAGTGCCGTGTCGCGGGCATCTTGCAGTGTCTTGGGTCGGGTGTTTTTAATGTTTTTGAGTAACTTAGGAATTCTCTTGTTGTTTTTTAGCAAGAATTTGGTGAAGATACTTATCCCGTTTATCGGGGTGAAAGACCACCGGTGGTAGAGGTCTGTGGGCTTTGTATTTACCTTTACGTAATGTATTTGTGCCAAGGTAGCATGCTGATCATCGACCTGTCAAATAAAAAAAACAGAACAGTACCAAGTTTCCTCCGCCTTTACGCGCGGCGGAAAAAAGTATGAGAAAATATCTTGACCTTTACGTAAACACATTTTATAAAGGAAGGTAAATAAATTTCTGGGGGCGTTTTTACTGAGTTTCGGCTTAGGCCGGGAGAATATAAAATATGAATTTTGAACATACCGAAGAGCAGAATCTGCTTCGTGACATGGTTCGCGAGTTTGCAGAAAAAGAGGTGGGACCGTCGGCTAGGGCGCGCGACGAAGAGGAGCTGTTCGATCGCCCTCTGATGTTTGGCCGCTTGGCGGAATTGGGACTGACCGGCATAGTTTTTCCCGAGAAATACGGTGGAGCCGGCGCCGATTATATCAGCTACGCCATTGCCGTTGAGGAATTGTCGCGGGTCTGTGCCTCGACCGGGGTCACACTTTCGGCGCATCTGTCACTCGGCTCCAATCCCATCTATCTTTTTGGCAGCGAGGCGCAGAAGCAAACCTTTCTTATTCCTCTGGCCGAGGGTCGGAAAATGGGAGCCTTTGGCCTTACCGAGCCATCGGCCGGCACGGACGCCGGCGGCACCAAAACCACGGCGCTAAAAGATGGCGACCAGTGGCTTTTGAACGGCACGAAGATCTTCATCACCAACGCCGGTGAGGCGGAAATATATATCGTTTTTGCCAGGACCGACAAAACGGCCGAGAAACATCATGGCATCAGCGCTTTCATAGTGGAAAAGGGTACTCCTGGTTTTACCTTTGGCAAGAAAGAGCAGAAGATGGGTATTCGCTCCTCACCAACCATGGAGCTGGTTTTTCAGGATTGCCGCATCCCGGCTGATAATCTGCTCGGCGCTGAGGGTCAGGGTTTCAAGGTGGCAATGAAGACTCTCGATGGCGGGCGCATCGGCATCGCTTCCCAGGCTCTGGGGATTGCCCAGGGGGCACTTGATGTCGCGGTCGGCTATGCCAAGGAACGCAAGCAGTTTGATTCGCCGATCAGCCGTTTTCAGGGAATACAGTTTCAACTGGCCGATATGGCAACCCAGACAGAGGCCGCTAGATTACTGGTGTACCAGGCCGCCTACCGGGCCAGCAACGGGCTTTCCTATTCACGGGAATCGGCGATGGCTAAACTCATGGCGAGCGAAACGGCCATGCGGGTTACAACCCAAGCGGTGCAGATCCTCGGCGGCTATGGTTATACCCGGGAATTCCCGGTTGAGCGGATGATGCGTGACGCCAAGATTACCGAAATCTATGAAGGCACCAGTGAAGTCCAGCGCATGGTTATCGGCAGCGCGCTGACCCGCTAAGAATATTCAGGAAAACTACGAATTAGTCACAGTTACTGGAGAAAACCATGGAATTTACTCGAGAAATTTACTGGAATGTCGGTCATGGCGCATTGACTTTGGTGCCTATGTACCTTTTGGCAGCGATCGCCATCGGGCTGCTGGTACGGGGAGCCTTGCAGAGGATTCCGCTGTACAAGCAGGGTTTGCCGCTCAATCGCACCGATCAGATGGGCCGGCGTATTGCCATTATGCTCGAGAACGTCCTGCTGCAGAAAAAAGTAACCAGAGTCCCGTGGCCCGGGCTGCTGCATGGCCTGTTCTTTTGGGGCTTTGGTCTTCTTGTCATCGGCACGACCCTGATTGTTATTCAGGCCGATTTCACCGATCTGCTTTTTAATGTCAAGTTCCTGAAAGGCACATTTTATAAGCTGTTTTCCATCGTCCTCGACCTCGCCGGTCTGGTGTGCATCGTCATGCTCGGCGGCCTTTTGGTGCGTCGTTATTTCTTCGCTCCGGAAGGTCTTGAGACGAAAAAAGACGATGCGATCATGCACGGCCTGATGTTCACCATCCTCATCACCGGTTTTATTATCGAGGGTTCACGGATGGCGGTAACAGAAATGGGAACGCCTCTGGCGATGTGGTCGCCGGTCGGGCTGATTGTTGCCAATGCTCTTTCCGGTTTGGGCCAGGCCGGTTTGCTTCTTCTGCACAAGCTCACCTGGTGGTTTCATCTTCTCCTGGTGATGGGCTTTTTCATTCTCATCCCGCTGACCAAGTTCAGACATATTCTGACCACCAGCAGCAATTATTTCTTTTCCGATCTCGGCCCAAAGGGCAAACTTGTCAATCTCGATCTGGAAAATGAGGAAAGTGAGACCTTCGGGGCGACAAACATCAAAGAGATGACCTGGAAGGACATCTTCGATGCCGACGCCTGTACGCTTTGCAAGCGCTGCCAGGACCGTTGTCCGGCCTTTGCCACCGGCAAACCATTGTCACCAATGAAGGTCGTCAATCAACTGGGAGAGACCGCCTTTAATAATCCGGAGGCCAACCTCATTGAAGTCGTCGGCAAGGATGTTCTGTGGTCCTGCACCACCTGTCTAGCCTGTCAGGAAATTTGTCCGGCGGCCATTGAGCATGTCGGCAAGATCGTTGAATTGCGGCGCTCCATGGTTTTGATGGAAGGGGAGTTCCCGGGCGAGGAGGTAATGACGGCGATGGAGGCCACCGAGGTCAACGGCAATCCGCTCGGTATCGGTTATGCCGAAAGAGGCGACTGGGCGGAAGGGCTGGGAATTAAATCTTTAGCTGACGATGCCGAGGTCGATGTGCTCTTTTTTGTAGGTTGCTACGGCTCCTTTGACAAGCGTAATATCGCTGTGGCCAAAAGTTTTGTGAAACTTTGTCAGGCTGCTGGCGTCAAGGTCGGCATCCTCGGCAAGGAAGAAAAATGCTGTGGCGAGCCGATGCGCAAGATGGGCAATGAATACCTGTATCAGAGCCTGGCCGTCGAAAATATTGAACAAATCAAGGCCTACGGGGTGAAGAAAATCGTCACCACCTGCCCGCACTGCTACAATACCCTGGCCAAGGATTATCGCGATCTCGGTCTTGAGACCCCGGTTGAGATCTACACTGTATTTCTTGAGCAGTTGATTGCTGACGGCAAACTCAAAATAGATGCAACCGATCTGTCCTGCACCTACCACGATTCCTGTTACCTGGGACGGCACAACGATATCTACGAGGCGGGTCGAAATCTTATCGCCGCAGCCGGTGGTAAGCTGGTGGAGATGGATAAAAACCGGGCCGAGGCGTTCTGTTGCAGCGCCGGTGGCGGCCGTATTCTCGCCGAGGAAAAGATCGGCGAGAGGATCAATATTGTACGAGTGAAAATGGCTGCCGAGACCGGCGCTTCGACATTGGTGTCCAACTGCCCGTTCTGTTTGACTATGTTTGAGGACGGCGTCAAGGGCGCAGGCGTTGAGGAAAGTCTTCGGCCAAAGGACATCGCCGAGATCTTGGCGGAACGTATCCATTAACTGAAGAAAATCATAACAATCAGGGTAAATAGATAACAATTGGAGGGAGAGCATGAAGATTCTCGTGTGTATAAAGCAGGTTCCCGATATGGAATCGAAGTTCAAGGTAGACGCCGGCGGCACCTGGTATGCTAAGACCGACCTGGCCTGGCGGATGAACGAATACGACGAATATGCGGTTGAACAGGCGGTACAGCTGAAGGAACAGGCCAAGGACGCCGATCTGACGGTATTGTGCATCGGTTCCGATCAGGTTAAGGAAACGATGAAAAAGGCCCTGGCCATGGGCTGCGACCGTGGTGCCCATATTGCCGACGACAATGCTTCCGGCAAGGAGCCCTTTGAGATCGCCGGCGTTATTGCCGAATACGCCAAAGGTAAAAACTTCGATCTGATCTTCACCGGCATGCAATCGCAGGATCGAGGAAGTGCCCAAGTTGGCGTTCTGGTTGCCGAAATGCTCGGCCTGCCGAGTGTTTCCACCGTCGTCCACTTTGCCTACGAAGGTGGCGCGGTTGTTGCTAAGCGCGAGCTTGAGGGCGGCATCAAGGCCTGTGTTAAGGTCCAGGCCCCGGTGGTTATCACCTGTCAGCTCGGCATGAACACCCCGCGCTATCCCACCCTGCCGAATATCATGAAGGCCAAGAAGAAAGAGCTGCTGTCCACCCCGGTACAGGATCTGTTAAAGGTCGATGCGCGCCAGGAAACCGCCAGGATGTATTTTCCCGAAAAGAAAGGCGGTGGTCTGGTGCTGGAAGGGGATATGGCCGAAATGGCTGATAAACTGATCAAAATCCTGAAAGAAAAAACTGCTGTTTTGGCATAGGAGGATACAACAATGAAAATATTGCTTATTGCAGAAAGCAGGGAAGGTAAGGTTCTCAGTGGTACCTATGAACTCGTGGCCTTCGCCGCCAAGATGAATGCCGAGAGCGTGATGTTTTTGGTGGGCGATGAAGGCGTTTTGCCGAAATATGACGGCAAACTCTATTTGGCGGATGGTAAAACTGTTGGTGAATACAATCCCGATGTCCATAAACAGTTGGTGCTTGACGTTATTGCCAAGGAGAATCCTGATATGGTGGCCCTCTGCCACTCTTCCTACGGCTGGGATTTGGCGCCTCGTATCGCCTATGCCCTGAAAGCCGCGCAGATTTCCGAGGTGGTAGACGTGGTCGACGGAGTGCCGGTGGTACCCGTCTGCAACTCCAAGCTGCGTTGTGATGTGAAGGCCAAAACCGCTAAGACCGTTGTGACCTTGCAGGCCGGGGCTTTCGGTCTGAGCGATGAACCGAGCGGCACTCCGACAGTAGAGAAAATTGTTGTTACCGGCGGCGGACGGGTGCAGTTCACCGGTTACGAGCAGGCGGCAAGCGGTGGCGTTGATCTTGGCAAGGCCCAGGTTATTGTCAGCGCCGGGCGCGGTATCGGCAAGCCGGAGAATGTGGCGATGATCGCCGGGCTCGCCAAGGCCTTGGGCGGAGAATACGGAGCGAGTCGTCCGGTCGTTGATTCCGAGTGGGTTGAGCATAATCGTCAGGTCGGCACCACTGGACAGACTGTTACCCCGAAACTCTACATTGCCTGTGGCATTTCCGGGGCCATTCAGCACCTTGCCGGCATGAAAAAGTCGGAGTTCATCGTGGCCATCAACACCGATAAAGATGCGCCCATCGGCGATGTTGCCGACGTTCTGGTGGTAGCTGATCTGAAACAGTTTGTTCCCCTACTCACCGAGAAAATTAAATCCCTTTAAGAGTGTTGGACGGTTTTATGATAGAAGAAATTTTCGCGACACTGTCGCAGTCCTTTGTGCCCAAGAGCCTATCACAACCGAAAAGCTTTTACTTTTCTTTAGGTGATACAAAAAAGACCGTGGAGTTGAGCAGCGACAGTTGTCGGGTGACGGACGGCAAGGCCGTCGAAAACGCCGACTGCGTCTGCAAGACCAGCCCGGAGTTTTTCTTGAAAATCTGGCAGGAGAACTATCGGCCGGGAATGAAGGATTTCATGACCGGCACGATTAAATCCAACAATCCATCGGCATTGCAGGATTTTTTGCGAACTTTTGGTAAAGGCGCTTGATGTGAAGCTGTTGAGCGATACTACCTTGGACATATTCATTTCAAAAACGGCATTCACAAAAACAAAGAGTTTCAAAAGGAAATTGAACGGATGCAACACCTGACGGAAATAAAGGTTCGCGGCTATCATGCTGATTTCTATGGACATGTCAATAATGCCAGGTATCTTGAGTTTTTTGAAGAGGATCGATGGGCACATTTTGAATCGAAAATCGATCTTCGTAAGTGGGCCGAGAAGGGTCTGATCTTTCTCGTAGTGAATATCAATGTCAACTATCGAAAGGCGGTTCCGGTCGGCGAAACCCTGCTTGTAAGCACCAGACTTGAAAAAATCGGCAATAGAAGCGTGGTGCTCAAGCAGGAGATCCTCCTGAAAGAAAGCAGAGAAGTGGCGGCCGATGCAATCATCACCTTTGTCATTTCCGACAAAAGTGGCCGGGCAGTTACCATGGATGGAGAAATCCGAACAGAGATTGAGAAGCTGCAGTAGCGGCAAATACGACCAATTTGTTGAGATGAGAAACGCATCTGTTCCCTGGCTTCTGTAATAGTATGCTAGTATGGCCTTCATGCCCAGCAAACAAGATTAATAGTTGACATTCATTGTCTTTGTATATTATTCAGCGATATGAGAAGCGACAATTTTTTTTGACCTGCTGATTGACCTGAACGTAAAAGTTATATTTTGTGGAGGAAGCCTTACTATTTCATGCAATTTTAAATGGAATAGGGGGTAATGAAGCGTCTGTTTTTGTGAGGGAGATTTGTCGGTGATACCCTTTCAAGCAAAGACAGCAAGAATCTAATACTGAAGGGAGAAAGGTATGAAAAAAGTGATTTCCGTACTGGCGTTGACGTCCATTCTGGCTGCTGGGTCGGCCATGGCTTCAGGGTATCGTATCCCTGAACAATCGGTCGATTCAACCGCCAAAGCAGGTGCCAACATAGCCTCATCGACCAGGGCTGATGCGGCGTATTACAATCCTGCCAACATGTCCTGGATGGCCGATTCGTGGAACACCCAGCTTGATGCCACCTATATCCATCTTACTTCAATCAGTTATGAAGATTCCCGAAGCGCCCTTTTTGACGGTGAATCGGAAACCGAAAACTTCCTGGTGCCGACTGCGTTTATGGTTTCCCCTTCACTGGGCGGAGCGCGTATAGGACTTGCTGTTGTAGCACCTTACGGTTTGTCAAAACAGTGGAAAGATCGTTATCCGAGAGCTGCTGCCGAAGAATTTTCATTGACGACGATAGAAGTCAATCCGACTGTATCCTATAGTTTTGCTAAAATGGTTTCAGTTGCCGCAGGTGCTAGAATGCTGTATGCCGATGCCACGGTGAAGAGCGATGCCGCTGGTCTTGGCAAGCCTCTGTCCCGCGAGATGGAAGGAGATACCGTTGAGTGGGGCTGGAATGCTGCAGTGTCGGTAAAACCGATTGACAAATTCAATGTTTCGGCAACCTACCGTTCCAAGATCGATATGGAGTTTGAAGACAAAGCCAAGCTCAATCTGCTGGGCAAGAAAGTCACTTTGGACGCCGATGTTTCCCTTCCGGCCCCGGCGGTGTTTGCCCTCTCTGTTGCCTACGATGTCTTGCCTAATCTCAATATCGAGCTGACCTGGGATAGAACCTTCTGGTCCGAGTATGAAGACCTCGACTTCAATTTCTCTCCAGCTATCCCCGGCAACCCCTTTGAGCCTGCAATAGTGAAAAACTGGGATGATGCCGATGGATTTCGTATTGGTCTGACCTATGGTGTCACCAAGACTCTTGATCTGATGGCTGGTTTCGGTTATGACCAAAACCCCGTACCGGATGAAAACATTCAGTTTGAGTTGCCCGATTCCGACGCTTGGCTCTATTCTCTTGGGGCTCAGTATAAGATCAACGACAAGATGGATATCGGCGTCGCGATGCTCTATGATTATAAAGAGTCGCGCAAGGTGAATGTTACTCGCGCGGAATCAATCTATCCTAAAGGCGAATTTACCGATGCTGCGGCTATCCTGGTTTCTGTTGGCCTGAATTACCGATTCTAAAAGGTTGCCGGCATAAGAAAAATCAGCCCCCTTGTTGCGAGCAGCAGCAAGGGGGTTTGTTGTTTTGGGAGGAAAATCGAAAGTGGTAATTGCTCTACAGACCGCGCAGATACTCCGGCTTGAGGCCTATTTTTCCAGCGAGCGCCCGGGCAATAAGCTGCAGGGTGACCTCTTTGTCTTGCGGCAGTTTGGCCTTGATCGGCAGGTAGTTCGAGGCATGGTTGGCGTGGAAATAGCCGTTGGTAAGGTCGGTTGCGGCAATCATGATCGACAGCTCTTCGAGCATCTCTTGTGATGAAAGAAGAGAAAAATCGCCACTTTTCGAGGCCTGATAAAGCGGAGTGTTGGGGGTAAGCATGAGGCTCAAGGCCCCGACATATTCCGGATCGATGGCGGTGAGGACACGGCCGGTCTCTTTGGCATGGATGTGGGAACGTTCCCGGCCGGCTATGCCGAGGAGGACGGTAATTGACAGTTTGATGCCTGCGGCGCGCAGCTTTTTTCCCATATCGATCATTCGCTGGGCATCGGCCCCCTTGTTGATGTTTTTCAAGGTAAGGTCGTCACCTGATTCAAGGCCCATATAGGCTATGCCGATGCCGCCTTCATGCAGTTCCCGGAGCTGTTCCGGGGTTTTCATGCGGATGCTTTTGCTGTTGGCGTAGGTGCCGATTCTCGTGACCCATGGCAATTGAGTGCGAATGGCTCCAAGGATTGTCAGGAGTCGCTCCTGCGGCAGGATCATGGCGTCGCCGTCACAGAGAAACAGTCGGTCCTGGCTGCGACAGTGTTGGGCGGCAAAGTCAATATCCGCCATGATCGTGTCGTCGTCTTTGATAGAAAATCGAGTGCCCTTATACATGCCGCAGAAGGTGCATTTATTATGGGAACAGCCTGTGGTTATCTGCAGGAGAATCGAGTAGGCTTCACTCGGCGGACGGAAAATGTTGCCGTGGTAGTGCATAATTTTTTATTAAGAATGAGTTGATAAGAAGGGTCTTCGGTTCACTTCTTTTATAGTACACCCAACTTACGATGCAATAGAAAATCATCCTTCGGCGAAAGGTACTGACAAAGGACTCGATAAATGATGAATATTTCACAACCCTTGTATCCACACTTGCTGCAACCCCTCGATCTCGGGTTTGTGACGCTGAAAAACAGAGTCCTCATGGGTTCCATGCACACCGGCCTTGAAGAGGAAAAAGACGGTTTTCGCCGTATGGCTGCCTATTTTGCCGCTCGGGCTCAAGGTGGGGTTGGGCTTATTGTCACCGGGGGCGTTGCACCGAACCGGGCTGGTTGGGTGGGACCCTTCTCGCTCAGGCTGGCGAAATCGTCACAGGTGAAAGACCATTACCTGATAACCGATGCGGTGCACCAGGAAGATGGGAGGATCTGTATGCAGATTCTCCATGCCGGCCGATATGGCTATCATCCGCTGTGTGTTGCACCCTCTTCGATCAAGGCGCCGATCAACAGATTTAAGCCAAGGGCGCTCAGCGACCGGGGGGTAAAATCGACCATCCGCGATTTCGTTACCTGTGCATCCCTTGCTCGGGATGCAAGGTATGACGGGGTTGAGATCATGGGCTCGGAAGGCTATCTCATCAACGAGTTTATTGCCCGCAAGACCAATCTGCGCGAGGATCGGTGGGGTGGCTCCTTCGCCAATCGCATCCGCTTCCCCCTGGAGATTGTCCGAGGTGTCCGCCAGGCCGTCGGCAAGGATTTTATTATCATCTACCGGTTGTCGATGCTTGATCTGGTCAAGGGCGGCAGCACCTGGGAGGAGGTGGTATTGCTGGCGAGAGAAATCGAGATGGCCGGGGCGACGATTATCAATACCGGTATCGGCTGGCACGAGGCCAGGGTGCCGACCATTGCCACCATGGTG
>JBBQVT010000046.1:0-26440 GCA_038211245.1 Desulfobulbales bacterium
GGGCTTGAATCCCCATATTGAAGATGTCACCAGGAGGTTTGCCCTGGAGGGATTTCTGGCCCTTGCCCCGGACGCACTGTCATCCATGGGCGGCTCGCCGGTTGATCCGGAGCAGGCGGTCGGCATGATACAAAAACTTGATATGGAAGAGACCGTTAAAAATTTTGCGGCAGCCGCAGCCTATCTAAAAACCCACCCGCAATCGACCGGCAAGGTGGGCGTTGTCGGTTTCTGCTGGGGCGGCGCTGTGGCAAATAGTCTGGCGGTGCAATCAACCGACATTATTGCCGCCGTACCCTATTACGGCAAGCAGCCGCCGACCGAGGATGTGGCAAAAATTAAGGTAGCCCTCCTTCTCCACTACGCTGGGCTTGACGAACGCATCAACCAGGGGATTCCGGCACTGAAGGAAGCACTGGTTAAAAATGGTGTTGAGCATGAACTGTATATGTATGAAGGAACAGCACATGCCTTCAACAATGACACCAATCCTGCCCGGTACAACAAACAGGCGGCAGAACTCGCCTGGCAGCGGACCATCGAGTTCTTGACAAGAAAACTCAAAAGCTGACAGCTGGTTGCCGGCGCAGCATTTTTTACGCTTGCGACCGCTGCCGCGCCTGCAGGGTTAAGCCATCCTGGGCATCAAAATATTTTATGAGCCGTTAGGAAATATGGGCCATTTTAAAATTCCTAACGGCTCCTTATGCCGGTTCCAGCATGGCACTGGCCACCGGCTATATTGAGAAGCCCATCAACCCTGAGACCGTTGCTGCCGAAATCATGCACTATTTGCCGAAGAACTGGGAAAACACTGAGGAATAACGACTATGCGCATTTTAAGCGTCGATGACCGGGTGGATAACCGCTATTTAGTTGAAGCCCTACTCAGGGGAAACGGACATGAGGTTCAGTCGGCTGCCAACGGCGCCGAGGCCCTCGTGCAGCTGCAGGCGGGGCGTTTGACCTGATCAAACCCCTATGAACCGGAGGTGTTCATGGAGGCTGTGAATAGCCTTCTGGAAACCCTTTTCCGCCAGGGACCTGGCGGCAAAAGCGGTGTATGCAAAGACATTTTTTGCCTCAGCAATTTGCTATTGGAAAATTGAAACGATATACTTTTTCCAGGTGACAAAAACAACGTGGTAAACCAATTATCATCAAAGGAGAAATTGCATGTTCTGGAAAAATATTCCCATCGCCGGTAAACTCGGTATCGGTTTTGGCTTAGTGTTGCTGTTCTTGTCGATTATCAGCATTTTCAGCTGGTACGGTTTTCACTCCATCAATGGCGGAATTGCTGAGAATCTCTATCTGTCGAACATAAAAGAGCTGGTTCTGCAGAAAGAGATTGACCATCTGCAGTGGCGCAACTCGGCCTCTGATCTCTTTACCGATGTGCAGAAAAAAACCCTTGATACTGAAGTCGATGACCATAAATGCAAATTGGGCGTCTGGCTGTATGGCCCGGAACGTAAAGCTGCCGAGGCAGCAATGCCGGGAATTACCCCACTTTTGCGACAATTGGAACGGCCCCACAAAGATATGCACGATTCGGCTCGAACAATTCAGGAAGCAATCGCCACCGGCAAGGGCAACAGGGAATCATTTTTGCCGGAGGTCGGCAAAATTTTTCTAGAAAAAACCCTGCCGGCTCTTGGCCAGGTGCTTGATCAGCTTCATGCCGTGAATACCGAGATCGAAAAACAGCTCGGCGCGAGTAAAGAAGCCTTGCATGCCAAGGTGGCTTTCCAGAAGATGCTCATCCTCCTGGTTTCTCTCGGTGCCATGGTGATAGGGGTTCTGTTGAGCGCCGTCATCGGGCGAGGGATCACCGGGGTTTTGAAAAAGGCAGTGCTCTTTGCCGGAGATATCGCCAAGGGCGATTTGACCGGGAAATTCGAGATTGAGCGCCGGGATGAGCTGGGCAGTCTGGCTGGTGCCCTAACCACTATTTCGCAGAATCTCAGCAAGATGATCGGCTCAATGAGTGGCGAGGTGGTCGGTTTGGCCTCCGCCTCGAATGAGTTGACGAGCCTTTCGCACCGGATGTCCGAAGGCGCGACCCTGGTATCCGAGATGTCAACCAGCGTGGCGGCAGCGACGGAGGAGATGAGTTCCAATATGAACTCGGTGGCGGCGGCAAGTGAGCAGGCCTCGACCAACGTCAACATCGTCGCCTCGGCCACCGAACATGTCTCATCGTCAATTGCTGAAGTGGCCGGAAAAACCCGAGAAGCCAGGGGCATTACCGCTGATGCCGTGGCGCTGGCCAAGAGTTCGTCGGAAAAAGTCGATGCCCTCGGCCTTGCTGCCAATGAAATCAGCAAAGTCACCCAGGTCATCACCGAGATATCCGATCAGACCAATCTGCTCGCCCTGAACGCCACCATCGAGGCAGCCAGGGCCGGGGATGCCGGCAAAGGTTTTGCCGTTGTCGCCCATGAAATCAAGGAACTGGCAAAACAGACCGCCGCCGCCACCAGTGAGATCAGAAACAGCATCGAATCGATTCAAAACTCTACCGCCGAAACGGTCACCGAGATCCGCCAGATTTCTGCGGTAATCAACAAGGTTGATAACATAGTGGCCGATATTGCCACCTCGGTCGAGGAGCAAAGCGCCACCACCAATGAGATTTCGGTAAATGTCCAGCAGGCGGCCCAGGGGATAAATGAGGTAAACGGCAATGTTGCGGAGAGCTCGGCGGTGGCTTCGATGGTTGCGGCAGACATCGCCAAGGTCAGCCAGACGGCGGCAGAACTGGCTGAAAGCGGTGATGATGTGGAAAACAGTGCCCAGGATATCGAAAAAATTGCCGTCTATCTGAAAACCCTGTCAAGCCAGTTCAAGGTCAACAGTGCCGATCTGTCGGCTGCCGGAGCACAAGAGACATCGACCGTAAGAATCCCCGAGCTGATGCGCTGGGATAGCAGTCTGCAACTGGGGATAGGCCAAATAGACGATCAGCATAAACAGCTGGTGACGATGATCAACGATCTGCACCGGGCTATGAAGCAGCGCCAGACCATGGCGGTGATGAGCGGCATCCTTGAACGGCTGGTATCCTATACGGTCTATCATTTCGGCAACGAGGAAAAGCTTTTCCAAAAACACGGCTACCCCGAGTATGACCAGCACAAGAAAATCCATGAAACTCTGGTGGGCAAGGTCGTAGAGTTCAAAGGGAAAATCGATCGGGGTGACTCGACCATCTCCATGGAACTTATGGATTTTCTTAAAGATTGGCTCGTCAGCCACATTAAAGGGACGGACAAAAAGTATGTACCGTTCTTGCTGGAAAAGGGAGTGAGGTAGGAGACATCCGCCGCAGACGCGATCCCTACCGAAGGGAGTTCTGCCGAGCTGTCAGCCGGGGAAATCACCAGGCCGGTCGCCGTTGGCCGCAGGCGAAAAATATAATAAAACGAGAAAATTGGCAAAATTCCAGGCAATGGGCCGGAGATGCGAGCGCCTTCAGGACCTCGAGTCCCTGCGCCGGAGTGAAAAGAAATACCGGCTTTTATCCAGCCAGTTGGAGGCAATCCTCGACCACATCCCCGGACTGATCTTTTATAAAGATATAAAGAACAATTACATCCGGGTAAATAAATATGTTGCCGATGCCCACAAGAAAGAAAAAACCGCACTGGAGGGCGTCAGCCTCTATGATCGGCATATCGATGGATATAACCGAACGAAAACGCTCGGAAAAAATAATTAATGACTTGATTCATCGGCTTGAGCTGGAGAAGGAACAGGCACAAACACATGCCCTTACCGATGGGCTGACGGGGATAGCCAATCGGAGGCATTTTGACGATACTTTGCAAGCGGAAATGGCTCGCTTGCGGCGCACCAGGGGTCCGTTATCCTTGATCATGCTGGATATTTATTTCTTCAAGAATTTCAATGACCTCTACGGTCATGTGGCAGGGGATTCCTGCCTGAAGACTTTAGCTGCGGCAATGCAATTATTGACGACCAGCATAAAAACCTCTTCAAGACTTCCTCAAAATTATTGTCGGCGATAAGCGGCGGCAGCAATAAAGCAGAATGTCTTTTGTTGATTGAGAATTTGCTCGATGAAACACGGCTCCATTTCCAAGCTGAGGAAGAAATCCTCAGTGTAAAAAAGTATCCGTTAACTAGTGAGCACCACCGGATTCACCTCGGACTGCTTGCAAAAGCAGCGGAATTGTCGGCAAAATTTACAAGCAACGAGTTGACAATGGGTGAACTGTTCACCTTTCTGGCAAATGATATAATTTGGCACCATATGCTCTACTTCGTCGATACCAACAGGGTTATAACCTACTGGAATAAGGCGGCTGAAAGGATCTCCTGCTTTACTGCCGCTGAGGTGGTTGGTAGCTCCTGCGCTGATAAAATCCTCACCCATGTCGATGGAGCCGGAACATGCCTCTGCACCGGACTGTGTCCTCTGGCTGCATCCATTGCCGATGGTGTGAACCGCGAAGCGGAAGACTTTCTGCATCACAAAGATGGGCATCGGGTGCTGGCGCTGGTTCGTGTCAGCCTCCTTAAGGATCCGGCCGGCAAGGTTATTGGTGGAATAGAACTATTCACCGATATCAGTAACATACAGACAAACACCCTGCGCGTTCAGGAACTGGAAAAACTCGCCATCCTCGACAATCTCACCCAGCTGGCAAATAGAAATTATATCGAAAGAGAGTTGCAGGCGCGATTTGAAGAACACAAACGGATGAAAATTCCCTTTGGCATTCTCTTCATTGACATAGACCATTTTAAGAAGGTCAACGATACCTATGGTCATGATGTCGGTGATGCCGTGCTGCGCTTTGTCGCCCGGACCTTCATCGCCAATTCACGGCCCTTTGACTTATGGCCGCTGGGGTGGCGAGGAATTTCTCGGGATCATCCGTAACATTAGCGCTGATGATTTGGAACTGCTCGGCAACAGGCTACGGATTTTAATCTAACATGCCTATATCCTCCATGAGGGCAAAAAAATTCAGATCACCGTGTTGTCGATATCGGCGCCACCTCGGTGACCGAGGATGATGGCACGGAAAGTCTTATTAAAAGAGCGGACGGCCTGCTCTACGAAAGCAAGCGGCTGGGAAGGAATCGTCTTTCACTGGGCTGAACCACAAGCACCACAGCAAGGAGGCATCTGCATGGCGGTAATCAAATGGCACGATAGCTATAACACCGGAATAGCCCAGTTCGACAACGAACATCACAAGATCGTTGAACTGATCGACAGCATGTTTGCGGCCATCCGCGACAAGAGCGGCAAGGAGATTACCGAAAAGGCCTGTAATGATGTTGTCGCCTATACCGGATATCATTTTGCCAACGAAGAACAGGCAATGCAGGCGGTGGGGTATCCGGACCTTGCGGAACATATCGTCGAGCATAGCCGACTGAAGGCTGAGGCCTTAAGATTTCAGGCGATGATCAATACCAACTTCCCCGAAGGCACAAATGAATTTTATCGCTTTCTCCGTGACTGGCTGGTCAAGCATATCCAGGATTGTGATAAAAAATACGGACCATATCTTCAGGATGGGGGTGACAAGTAGGCTCTTTTTTGGACTCCCTAAAAGAAACCCTTTCCAATGAAGGACTATCTGAACTTGACATACAGGCTTCGGACTCAAGCAGCTAGAGGGATAATATGAGTAAGCGTGTCGCCAATTGTCTTCATCGCTTCTTCTATGTCATAATCGGTTTGCAAACCAAGCCAAAAGCCCGGAGTTGTGCCAAGAGCACTAGCCAGGCGCAAGGCGGTATCGGCAGTAATAGACCGTTTTCCGGCGCATATCTCGCCGATCCGCATAGCCGGAACTCCGATTGTTTTAGCAAGACGGTAGCGGGTAACCCCCATCGGCTTCAAAAATTCTTTCAGCAATACTTCTCCGGGATGGATATTAGGCAATCTTTTCATGGTCATCTCCTGTCAGTGATAATCGCAAATTTCCACACGGGAAGCGTTGCTACTTTCCCATATAAAACAAACCCGCCATTGGGCATTAATGCGGATACTCCATTGCCCGTCACGGTCTCCAGCCAATTTTTCAAGGCAGTTGGCAGGAGGAATGCGCCAATCATCAAGCGCCCTGGCGTTGTTCAACATTCTCAATTTGCGACGGGCAATCGCTTGAATCTGGTTCGGCAGTTTCTTGGTGAAGTAGCCTTGCCAAACATGTTCCGCAGCCTCGTTATGGAATGTAGTGATCATGGAATGATAGTAACACTAAACGATAATATTGTCAAACGATAACATTCAGGTCAGCCGATGTCGAGTGACTGACATAAGAAACAAAAATGCAGGCGGTGGACGACAATACCCTCATTTTCGGAATTCCTCCTTGATGAGGCGAGTGGTTGCCTGAGTCATGAGCATCTCGGGTTTTTGCGGACGATCCTTGCATCCACCGATCTCATGCGCCATCTCATCGATGATTTTCTTGATATTGCCCTCATTGAATCCGGCCGTTTCCCCTTGAACTTTGGCAAGGTGGACATCCTCAGGCCGGTGCAAAGGAGCCTCGCCCTGCAGCACATCATCGCCGAAAAGAGAAAAATCGCCCTCCGACTTATCCCTCCAGGCGATGGCCTTATCCTGCCTATGGATGAATATAAAATCGAGCAGGTTCTCAACAATCTTATTTCCAATGCCATTGACCATTCCCCACCGGATTCCCAGGTGAGGGTGCGGATTTCCGGCAACGAGAATGAGGTGCTGGTAACGGTGACTGATGCGGGGCCGGGAGCAAGCTTCTGTTTTCTGTTACCACAAAACCTTGGAGAAGAAGGAGACACTGTATGACCAAAGACAACCTCAAGGCCTCGGCCGCGCAGCTGACACAACCGCCGGCCGCGATTGTTGCCGAATTTTCGAAAAAACGTGAAGCCCTGGCTGCCATGGTCAACCGGGCCATGAATGAGCGGGACGACCTGCTGAAACTGGTGGGAGCCGACGGTGTGCGGATGAGCGAAGACAACAATCGCAACTTTCCGCTGTTCATGGAATCCCTTTTTCAGGAATATCATCCGGAGGTCCTGGTCGTTACTGCCCTGTGGGTATTTCGCTCTTATCGCTCGCACGGCTTTGCGTCGATTTACTGGCCCGCCAACCTCGACACCTGGATGGAGGTCCTGCGGCGGGAACTGTCGCCGCAGGCCTTTGCGGCGATTTTTGATTTTTATCGCTGACTGATCATCAACATTCCGATTTTCACCAAATTGACCGATGCCGAGGTCGGTTCAGCCGGAAAAACAAGGGGAGAGCAACCCCATGTATGAGCCGATTTCCATCCTGGTGGTTGACGATGAACCCATTACTCTTTTCGCCTCCGCCCGGCTGCTGCGCTCCGCCGGTTATAGTGTTTTTGAGGCCGATGCAGAGCTGCGGCAATCGTATGTGGTTCTGCTGTCCGGGGTCATGACCAGCTCGGACAACCAGTCGGAAGGGTTGGAGATCGGCGCTGACGGGTACCTGGCCAGGCCCATCGCCAATCGCGAACTGCTGGCCCGGGTCCAGGCCATGGTGCGGATCATCAGGGCCGAGCGCGAACGTGATCACCTTAACAAAAAATTACAGGAAGCCCTGGCGACCATCAAGACACTTAGCGGCATGTTGCCGATCTGCGATGGCTGCAAGAAAATAAGGGATGACGAGGGCTACTGGGAGGAGGTAGAATTGTATGTGAAAAAACACTCAACCGCCGAGTTTACCCACGGCATCTGCCCGGCGTGTTGCAAGAAACTCTACGGCGACATCAATCTTGAGGAAGAATAGCAATGGATACTTCACTGTAATCCTGGTGGTTGATGATGAACCGAGCCTCTTATAAGCCATGTGCTGGATAACTTTATGATAATGAAAAATAACCTCCTGGCGCTGATATTTTTTTCATTTCTTGGGATTTGCTGTTTGCCCTTATCCACCCAAGGAAATACCGATTCTACCGGCTCAAATCCTAAACAGATTCACCTCCAGTTGAAATGGCTGCATCAGTTTCAGTTTGCCGGGTATTACGCAGCATTGGAGAAAGGCTTCTACAAAGATGCCGGTTTGGATGTCATCATTGATGAAGGTGGTCCTGCTATCGATGTCGCAGAACGGGTAAAATCCGGGACAGCAAGCTTCGGTGTGCTCGCTTCGGAACTGGCCTGGAAACGCTCTCAAGGCGAACCTTTTGTTGTCCTTGCCGCAATTATTCAGCATTCTATACGTGCAATCATTGTTAGAAGCGATACGGGGATTGCGTCGCCAGCAGATTTGGTTGGTAAAAAAGTGATGCTGACGCAAAATGAATATGCCGAGATCCTCTCAATGTTCAAGAATGAAGGTATTCAAAAAGAAAAGCTCACCATCCTTGAGGTGACAAAGGATGGAAACGACAAGCTGTTACGAGGTGAAATTGATGGAATAAATGGCAGTATCGCCAATCAGCCCTACATGTTCACGCAGAAAGGAGTACCAGTCAACACGATACGTCCGATTAATTATGGTATTGATTTTTATGGTGATTGCCTATTTACCACGGAAAAAGAGATGAAGGACCACCCTGATCGGGTGGCGGCTTTTCGTCAGGCCAGCTTGAAAGGTTGGGAATATGCTCTGAATAACCGCGAAGAACTCATAGATCTTATTGTAAAGAAGTATCAAGCAATCGGAAGCCGCGAGCAGCTGAGATTCGAGGCGGATACCCTCTATCAGCTTATCCTCCCCAATCTGGTAGAAGTGGGGCATATGAATCCGGGACGATGGAACAGGATCGTCGAAGCCTACAAAGATTTCGGTTTCATAGACCCTGGCTTTTCTTTAAAAGACTTCATCTACGACCCAATCCCCAAGCCATTGGGCGAACTATTCTTCTGGTTATTCGTAACTCTTATCGGTTTGTCATCCCTTGCCAGCATCGCTATTTTTATATTGTGGGCGTTCAACAGAAAATTAACAAAGGCAGTACAACATAAAACACTTGATTTGGTTGTGGAGATTGAACTCAGAAAGCAACAACAACTGTCCCTGAGAGAGAGAGAAGAACAGTTGGCGTTTGTGTTGAAGTGGAGCCAACTTGGATTCTGGGATTGGAATCTTGAGACAAACGAAGTGAAGAGAAACCCATATTAGACCAAGTCAAACGGACGAACCGGACATCTTTTACGCCTTTATCACCGATCTCACCGAGCGCAAACGGCAGGAGCAAGAAACCAAGAAACTGAACGAACAGCTCTTCCAGGCCCAGAAAATGGAATCGGTTGGCCGGCTGGCGGGCGGGGTGGCCCACGACTATAACAACATGCTGAGTGTCATACTCGGTTATGCCGAGATGGCCCTGGAAAAAATTGATCCGACCTCGCCGGTATATGAAGATCTGCTGGAAATCCGTGAGGCCGGCCAGCGCTCCGCCAATATCACCCGACAACTCCTGGCCTTTGCCCGTAAACAGGAAGTTGCTCCGCAGATCCTTGATCTGAACAAGAACATAGAGGGCATGCTGAAGATGATGCAACGGTTCATAGGCGAGGACATCAACCTGATTTGGCAGCCGTCACCTGCTCTACCGACGGTGAAGATTGATCTGTCCCAGGTCGATCAGCTTCTCGCCAATCTCTGTGTCAATGCCCGTGATGCCATAACAGGCGTTGGGAAAATAATCATCGAGACCGGTCGGGCCACCCTAGACTTGGACTATTGTGCAGCGCATCAAGGCGCGGTTCCCGGTGCCTATGTCCTGCTGGCGGTCAGCGATAATGGCCATGGCATGGAAAAAGAGGTCCTCGATAAGATCTTCGAGCCTTTTTTACCACCAAAGAATTGGGGCGCGGCACCGGTCTCGGGCTTGCCACCGTCTATGGTATCGTCAAGCAGAACAACGGCCATATCAACGTTTACAGTGAACCGGATCAAGGAACGACTTTTAAAATTTACCTGCCAGAGCATGCCGAGGATATAACCGGGGGAGTAAAAGAGCCTGAGGGGCAAACCCAGAACGGCACCGGAGAGACTGTGCTTGTGGTCGAAGACGAGGCTATCATGTTGAAACTCACCGCCAGAATGCTTGCCGATCAGGGCTACAACGTACTGACAGCCGGTACCTCGGCGGAGGCCATCCGCCTGACGCACGACCATGCCGGAAAAATCGATCTGCTGCTTTCCGATGTGATCATGCCGGAAATGAACCGCCGGGAGCTTGCCGAGCTGCTGGTCACCTTGCAGCCGGATCTTCAATTCCTATTCATGTCCGGCTATACTTCTTCGGTCATCGCCGCCCATGGCATTCTTGAAGAGGGGATAAATTTTATCCAAAAACCATTTTCAGCAAAGGATCTAGCGGCAAAGGTGCAGAAGGTGCTGGTATCGTGAAGGTTGCAGCAGACATCAGAGTTTTGCTCTTTGTTCAGGAAGGCCCGGCAAAAGAGAAGTATCTTCATGCCCTGGCCGATTGCGGAGCCCAGGTCTTTGTCACCTCGTCATTTTTTGATCTGAGTGCGGAAATCTGCAGCCGGACCTACCACGGACTGTTTCTTGATTTACCCACCAAGATGAAGGCTATCAAGGAAAACAAGGCCTATGTCTATCGTCTGGTGGAAAGATTTCCGGTTTCTCATTTGCAGATGGACGGCGGGTCGGGCGAGATACGCTGTTTTCATTTCAACCGGAAATATGGAAGCACCCTGCTTGATTTCATCAACACCCAATGCCGGACCTTCGTCCCGCAGAAGATTCGCCTGGATGCCAGAAAGGAGCTCCATCTCCCGGTACTGGTTTATAAACACCAAGCTGATAAGCGGCCTGAACGTTCGATTACCAATGACCTTTCTTCCGGCGGCTGCTTTATCTTCTCCAGTCGACGATGGAAGGAAGGACATGATATCTGGATCCGTTTCAAGGATATTGCTGATCCCCTGCTAATCCACGCGCACATCAAAACGGTGGTGAAATGGGGCAAGCCTCGGCAGATCCCCGGGATCGGCGTGCAGTTCAAAGAGCTGTCACCTTTGCAGGTTGCAGAATTGGCAAAATGCATCCGGCCGAACTCTCTTCACCCTTCTTTACATGATATCGACAACATGTAGGGAGATTACGAAACTTCTCGATCATTTTTGAAAATATGGTGGAGACAAAGTCTTCTGTATTTGACTATCATATGAAAAAGCAAGATACTTTATGAATAGACCTGAATCAGAACACACATATTTTCTAGCTGACCTCCCTCGGAGAGAAGACCGATGACCGAAAAGATCCTGTTGGTCGATGATGAAGAAAACATTCTGCAATCCATCAAGCGGGACCTGCGCAAACGTTTTGATATATATACCGCTGCAAGCGGCGCTCTGGCCCTTGAAACCTTGAAAAACAATGGGCCTTTTGCCGTCATCGTCTCGGATATGCGCATGCCGGTCATGGATGGCATTCAGCTTCTCTCCACGGTAAAAGATCTCTATCCCGACACTGTGCGCCTGATGCTCACCGGCAATGCCGATCAGGGAACGGCCATTGAGGCGGTTAACAAAGGCCAGATCTTCCGCTTCCTCAACAAACCCTGTCCGACCTCCGTTCTGGTCATGGCCCTCGCCCTGGCCCAACGGCAGCATAGATTAATCACCGCCGAGAAAGAACTCCTTGATAAAACGCTGAAGGGCAGCATCACCGTACTCTCTGAGCTGCTCAGTTTGGCCAATCCCATTGCCTTCAGCAGCGGCCTGCGCATTAAAAATCTGGTTGTCCACCTGTCCGAGCAACTGCATCTGCACAATCTCTGGCAGTTCGAGATTGCCGCCCTCATGTCACAGATAGGCTGCGTTACCCTGCCTAATGACATCTTAAGTAAATTCTATGCCGGTCAACCGCTCGATGCGGAAGAAGAGGCGATGTACCACAACCACCCGCAGGTGGGTTCCAGACTCCTTGAAAAAATCCCCCGGCTCGAGACGGTTGCTGCCATCATCGATCACCAGCTCTGGCCCTATGGTGCATTTCAGGAGGGCTCGGAATTGCCGGAAGATGTCTCTATGGGTGCCCAGATTCTCAAGATTGCCATTGATTTCGACTCACTACTGCACCGTGGCTGCAGTCGCATTGAGGCACTGCAGCGACTAAAAGAAAAACAGGCATTGTACAATCCCGAGCTCCTCGGGATTGTCGCCAACCTCAAGGTAGAAGAAGAACACGAAAAGATCATCGCGGTCGATGTTGGAGGAGTATCCGTGGGCATGATTGTCGAACAGGATATCATGGCTGCAAATGGTGTCCTGATTCTTCCCAAAGGCCAGGAGGTGACCTGGTCTCTTCTTCAGGGGTTGAAGAATTTTTCCCATCAAGTTGAGATTCAAGAGCCGATCCTGGTGCGGGTGAAAAAGGAACCAGAGCGTGATTAACCCCATTGCAAATCAAGATCCACCACCCAAAGACGGCGAGAGGATAATAATGGCGAAAAAAAAGATAGTCTTTGTCGATGACGAGCCGAATATTCTCGACGGTCTGCGGCGCATGCTGCGATCACTTAGGGCTGAATTTGATATGTATTTTGCAGCTTCAGGCCGGGAAGCCCTTGAGCTCATGGCCCAAGACCGCATTGATGTGGTCATCTCCGATATGCGAATGCCCGGCATGGGTGGGGCACAACTTCTTGAAACCATCCAGAAGGAACACCCGCACACCATCCGCATTATGCTTACCGGTCAGGCCGATGAGGCCTCCATCCTGCGAACTGTCGGGGTTGTGCACCAGTTCCTGGCAAAACCCTGCGATCCGGAAAAACTCAAGACGATTCTGGTACAGACCAGCGCCCTGCAGGATCTCTTGTCGGATGGCCGGATGAAGGATCTCATCTCACAGATCGGCACATTGCCCAGCCTGCCTACCGTGTATGCTAAGCTGCAGAAAAGGCTATATCCACACCTGATGTAAATATAGCCGAGGTGGTGGAGATTATTGAGCAGGATATAGCCATGAGCGCCAAGGTCATGCAGCTGGTCAATTCGGCCTTTTTCGGCATCTATAAAAAAGTTGAGAGTCCCGGCAGGGCTGTGGCGTTGCTCGGGCTTGACACCATCAAGATCCTTGTTCTCGGTGTTGAAATTTTTTCCCAGGTCAAGATGCCCAAGGAGATTTTTCAGATAGATATGCTCTGGTCGCACAGCCTCGCCGTGGGCAAAATTGCCAAGGCCATCGCGAGCCATGCAACCGAGGATAAGGATATCATCAATAACGCCTTTCTTGCCGGTATTCTGCACGATATCGGCAAACTGATCCTTGTCTCCCATCTTCCGGAGCAATATCGGCAGGTCATCGACTTGGCCTGCGAAAAGAAAATCACCTTACCCGAAGCCGAGCAGGCAATCTTCGGAGTCGATCAGGGTGCTGTCGGGGCCTATCTCATCGGTTTGTGGGGTTTTTCCAGTCCGATTGTCGAGGCCATCGGCTTCAATCACAGCCTCGGCAAATATCCGACAAGCTCAGTTACCCCGGCCCTGGTCGTTCATGTCGCCAATGTCCTGTACTACTGGAATCGCCCCGATGAGATCGTCGGCCGCGGTCAATGTTTGCATATGCAGGTCATCGAAAGGCTTGCTTTACAGGACAAAATTCCTGACTGGGAGCGGATCTGTACTGAAATCATGCAGGTGCAGGAGGGAAGACAGTCTCCGTAGATCCTTGCTTCGTATGAAACAGATCATGGCTCGGCAATTGGTTATTTTCCGAAATTATTGAAAGACAATAAACGAAGTTAAAAACCGCATCTGTTTCTTAGGCGCTGCTCTTTTTGATAGGCAGTTTGATGGTAAAAGTCGTACCTGCGCCAACAGCCGTGCTGAAGATGAGCGTGCCGCCGTGTTTTCGGGTAACGACGTCATAGGCGATGGCCAGGCCTTGGCCGGTGCCGCAGCCGACAGCCTTGGTCGTGAAAAAAGGGTCGAAGATTTTCGCCTTGGCAAAATCAGGGATGCCGCAACCGCTATCCCTGATATTAATCAAGACGGAAGAGCCATCGACCTTTGTTGTGATGCTGATAAGCCCCTTGCCGTCCTCAGGTGTTTTTCCCAGTTTCTCGGTGATGGCATGCGCGGCATTGACCAGGAGATTGAGCAATACCTGGCCTATTTCGCCTGCCAGGCAGGAAACATCGGGCAGATCAGGGGCCAGATTGAGCTGCACCTCGGAACTGTATTTCCATTCATTACGGGCCACTGTCACCGTCGTTTCGATGAGATGGTTGATGTCGACAGGCTCGGCCTCCTTGCCGCCGGGATGGGAGAATTCCTTCATGGCCCGCACAAGATGGGCAACCCGGGAGAGGCCTTCCCGGGATTGCTGGATCGCCAGGGGAATTTCTTTTTCCAGGTACGGCCAGTCGGCGGTCTCCAAGGCCTGCATCAAAACATCGCCGGTGAGTGCCTGCTTGGCATTGATCAGTGTCCCAACCATCTTCTGAACATCATTGAATGCCTCATCGAGAAAGCTGACATTCGAGCTGACAAATTGGGTGGGGGTATTGATCTCATGGGCAATGCCCGAGGCAAGCTGACCTACCGACTCAAGCTTATGCGCCTGCAGCAACTGGGCATGGAGGATCTCTTTTTCCTTCATGCTTTTTTTCTGCTCGCCTATATATTCGTGATGCTCGCGTGCTTGCCGAAGCAGGTGTGCCCGCTCAAGCGCCTGTTCGACACTGTGTTGCAGTAATTCGAGAGGGTGAATCGGTTTTGTTAGATAATCCCAGGCCCCAAGTCGCAGCCCCTCGATCACATCCTGCATGGTCCCCTGCCCCGAGACAATGATGCAGGGTGTCGATTCCGATTCGTTTTTGACAATCTTGAGAAAATTGAGACCTCCCAGTTCCGGCATCTGCAGGTCGGTGATGATGAGGTCTGGAAGTATTTCACGGAAATAACTGAGGGCATCTATTCCGGTCCTGGCCTCGGTGACAAAGTACCCCAATTTCAGGAGGTAATCGGCCATTGAGCGGCGCACGACATCATTGTCTTCAGCCAGCAAAATGGAAACATTTCCGTGCATTCCGGTTCTCCTTGTTTTCTAAAACAGCCGATGGAAAGAAACTGATCCCTTGCCTCAGGCTACGCCTAGCGGCAGCAAGATCGTGAATTCCGTGCCCACTCCAAGGGTTGATGCCGCTCGGATCGAGCCGCCGTGGTTATCGACGATGACACTGTGTACCACCGAAAGCCCTTGGCCTCTGCCCTGGCCGACCGGTTTGGTGGTAAAAAACGGATCGAAGATCTTGTCAATGATATTTGTCGGAATTCCCGCACCCGTGTCGGCAATGCGCAGCTCAACCTGGTTGCCACTCTTGCCGGTGGTGATAGTGATATTTCCTTTTTCCCCGGGCCGGCTACCGTATTTTTGCGTTAGCGCAAAAGCCGAATTCAGGATCATATCGAGCAGTGTTTGCTTGATTCTCCCTGCCAGCAGAGGGACAGCGGGCAGGGTCGCATCGAGAAGAAGTTCCATCTCGGCCACTTCGTACCAGGCATTGCTGGAAACGGTGACGGTGGTGGTGATAAGGGCGTTTAGGTCTTCCGGCTTTTTGACGGTGCTGCCCGGTTGTGCGAAGTCCTTCATGGCGGCGATGATGGCTGAGATCCGGTTAATTCCGTCAATGGCCTCTTCCAGCGCCTGGCCTGTTTCCTGTTTGAGGTAGTCGAGATCAATTTCCGCCGCGGTCCGGGTTATTTCCTCAACCTCCTCGGCGAAATCTGCCGATGCCGTAACCGCCTGCACCAGATTTTCGTAGACCACCTGCATTCTCAGTAAATCCGCCAGTGCCTCCCTGAAAAAATTGGTGTTACTGAGGATATATTGGATGGGGCTGTTGATCTCATGCGCCACCCCGGCAGCCAGGGTGCCGACGGCTTCCATCCGCTGGGCCTGCCGGAGCTGTGTTTCCAGTTCGACTTCCTTGGTGATGTCGTGTTTCACCGCAACAAAATTGAGGATCTTGCCCTGATCGTCTTTTACCGGCGAAATGGTGGTTTCATCCTGGAAGATTGTGCCGTCCTTCTTTTTATTGACGAACCGTCCAACCCACACCCGGCCGGCGGTGATGGTTTGCCACAGGTCGTGGTGAAATCGGTCGTCTTGGTAGCCGCTTTTCAGCAGTCGGAGATTTTTGCCGATCAGTTCCTGCGAGCTATAGCCGGTGAGCGTGGTGAACGCCGGATTGGTGTAGATGATCTTGCCGGTTGGGGAGGTAATGATGATCGATTCGACGGCACTTTCGATGGCGGTGACCAGGCGAGCTTGCCTCTTTTGCATTTTCGTCCTTTGCGAGATTGCCGAGAGCAGTTGTTGGTTCGATTCCCGTAGGGCTGCCGTTCGTTCCTCAACCAGATTTTCAAGATGTTCCTGGTATTGCTCCAATTGTTTTCTGGCCTCGGTGAGTTCTACAGTCTGCCGCCGTTCAACCAGGGTCTGGTAACCCATCTGCGAGATCTCATTAGCCATGATGCCGAGGAAGGTGAGTTTGTCATCAAACCTCTCCGTGCTGTGTTTTGGCATGGATTGGAAGGCCTTGGTCATTGTCTCCGGGTCGGCGCCGATCTCCAAGGCATATTGCCGCACCCGAGCCTCATCCACTTCGTCGACATGGTATTGACCAATCAGCCAATTGGCGATATGTCGGCCATTGACAATGACCGGCGCGGCGGCATCGGAAAAGCCGATACTGAAGCAGCGCTGGCGGATGGGCGCCTGTTGTTGCCGTGCCTTTATGCCGAGTTGTTTGCCTGAGTGGATGCAGTTGTTCAGCCCTTTCTCGGTGGCCCGAATAAGAACACAGACCGGCGAGTGATTGCTCGGTACGGTGATCGGCAGCCCTTCGGTGTCGGTCAGGCTTGAGGCGACGTTGTTGCCCTTGGCGAAGGCGTCTTGAATGTATTGCTTTTCCAGCGGGATGAGATCGGTAATGCTGTATGCTTCATCTTTGGTGGCTGCAGCCGGAGAGGCGAGGGCGGGAGTCCTGGCGAATGGAGTGGGCATTGTCCCTCCTCGAAAGGGATGATCTTAAAGAATCCCGTTTATCGGGCTGAGGATGTACTTTCTTTCCTCATCACCTTCGAATGGTAAGGCTAAAGGGGGCTGCCGGTCAAGAACTAATTGATGGCAAAGAATCAGGGAGCTAATGGGTGTTACTGCCGCAGCATTTTTCAGATGTGCGACCATTGCCGGGACACCGCTTGCACAAAGGGTGCGCAATGGGTGAAAAAGAGTTTATAGCCGGCACACAGGTAGTTGCATTTTTCCGTCTCGCCGGTCTTTTCAACAAAGCGGTTTTTCGGGCACTCGCCGTTGCACATCGCCAGCACCTCGCAGGATCGGCAGCTTTGTGGGAGGGTGGTGCGTTTGGCTGCGCCAAAGTCGGCTAATCGTTTTGAATTGAAGATCTCGGCCAGAGCCGTCTCTTTAATGTTGCCTATTTTCCAGGCGGGCAGGACAAAATGATCGCAGGCATACACATCGCCATTGTATTCGACGACCGGAATGTCGCCGCAGGTGGGGCGAAAGAGGCACAGGGAGTGGTCCTGGCCAAAGGCGGTGCGGGCCGCTTCCTCGAAGATCTGCACCTTGACGGTACCGATATCCTTTGCCAGCCACAGGTCGAAAACCGTGCACAAAAAGGCGCCAAAGGCCTCCGGCTGTACCGTTCGCTCGCTGATTCCGCCCGGTATACGTTCGACCAGCGGTAGAAAACTCAAGTATTTCGCCCCGATGGAGGTGAAAAACCGATATATTTGCAGGGGGAACATGACGTTATAATCATTGATTACGCAGAGAATATCGACAGGCACCTTATGTTTGACGAGGCAGGCATAGCCGCGCATGGCCGCGTCGTGGCTGCCTGTTCCCTGTCTGGTTGTGCGGTACAGGTCATGGATTTCCTTCGGACCGTCAAGGCTCAAACCCACAGAAAACGCATGTTTTGCAAGAAAGCGACCCCAGGCATCGGTGAGCAGGGTGCCGTTGGTCTGGATGCCGTTGGCAATGCGCTTGTGCGGTGGACAATGTTGTTGCTGCAGTTCGACAATGCGCTGGAAGTAGTCAAGACCAAGGAGTGTCGGTTCCCCGCCATGCCAGGAAAATCGTACGATATCTCCTGGGTGGGCAGCAATATGCCGGCGAATATAGGTGTCAAGGAGCAGGTCCGTCATGAGCGGCTTTGGTTCTGCGGGGAAGAGGTCGACTTTGTCGAGATAATAGCAATAGCTGCAAGAGAGATTGCAGCGATAGCCGGCGGGTTTGGCAAAAATCTGAAAATCCCTGAATGTTTTTGGCATAGCGGTTGAAAAAGTATGGTAGAGAGGATTGTGTCGGTTTTTGAATCTCTCAATAATAGTCGATCATTGTCTGCAAGAAAGTTCAAGAATAATAATGCACTGAGGTTGACATCAGGAATCATATCCCTGATACTGGACGAGATGAAAGAAAATATATTCGCAGCATCGAGGCATTGATTGCAATATTCACAAGCGCAAACATGGAGGAGTTACCGGTGAAAACAGTATATTGGTTGCAGGGTGGCGGCTGCGGCGGCGATACCTTCTCCTTTCTCAGCAGTGAGTGCCCGGATATCATAGGGCTTTTTCGGACTTTGGATATTCAGCTTCTTTGGCATCCCTCGCTTTCGCATATCTCTCCCGATACCCATAAACAGCTTTTGGAAGACATATTTTCCGGCAAACAGTCCCTCGATATCCTCCTGGTCGAGGGTTCGGTGATCTGTGGGCCGGCGGGTACCGGCATGTTCCACACCGTCGATGGACATCCGAAAAAAGAACAGGTATATAATCTTGCCTCCCAGGCCCAGGTGGTTATCGCCATCGGCACCTGTGCGTCCTATGGTGGCTTTGGTGCCGATGATGCGATTGAGGCCACCGGCCTGCAGTTTGTGAAAAAACAACGCGGCGGTTTTCTCGGCAAGGATTTCACCAGCAAATCGGGCCAGCCGGTCATTAATCTGGCCGGCTGCCCGTGTCATCACGATGTTATCTCCGGGGCGCTTATGTCGGCTGCCGGGGGAGTGGTGCTCGAACTGGATAAGTATCAGCGGCCGCTTGAATGGTACGCCACCACCGTACACCAAGGGTGCACGCGTAATGAATACCATGAATATCGGGTCGAGGAATCGGACTTTGGTGAAATGGGTTGTCTCTTCTTCCATATGGGCTGCGCCGGGCCCCTGGTGCCGGGACCCTGCAATAAGACGCTGTGGAATCAACAATCCTCTAAAACCCGTGCCGGTGTACCCTGTTTTGGCTGCACCGATCCGGAATTTCCCAGGGCCACCCCATTTTTCCAGACTCCGAATATCGAGGGTATTCCACTGTCTTTGCCGATGGGGGTGAATCGTGCCCATTATATGGTGTATAAAGGTATGGCCGCGGCCGCTGCGCCCGAGCACCTGAAGAACAGGAAGTCGAAGGTTTAACCCAGAAAAGGATGAAGGCTGAATGGTTAAAATAGCGAAGGGAATCAATATTCCTCTGAATAGGGCCGAGGGCGATCTGGAGATCAACGTCGAAATAAAAGACGGAATCATCACCGAGGCCTGGAGCGCCGGTACCCTGTTTCGTGGCTTTGAAGGCATGATGCGCGGTCGCGGCGCCTTGGACGGCTTGGTGATGACCCCGCGTGTCTGCGGTATTTGCAGTATCACCCATCTCACCGCAGCCGCCGAGGCACTCGATGCAATAGCCGGTGTCACCCCTCCCGATAACGCCCGGCGGCTGCGTAATCTTGCCTTAATGGTCGAAACCGTACAGAGCGATGTTCGCCAGGCGATCCTCATGTTCATGGTCGATTTTGCCAATCGTGAGGCCTACGGCGACCATCCCCTGGGAAAGGATGCCCATGGGCGATACCAGCCACTGGCCGGTCGGGCAGCCCTTGAGGTGATCCGCGAAAGCAAGCGGTTGCTACAGGTGCTGGCCATCATCGGCGGCCAATGGCCGCATACCTCCTTCATGGTGCCCGGAGGAGTGACCTCGATTCCGGAGATTTCCAAACTTTTGCAGTGCCGGATTATCGTCGAGCACTTTCAATCCTGGTACGAGCGCAGCATCCTCGGCTGTTCCATCGAAAGATGGTCGGCGGTGCGCAGTGTCAGTGACCTTGCTGCCTGGCTCACCGAAAGCCCGGCACATCGGGACAGCGAAGTGGGCTTTTTTGTCAGGTTTTCCCGGCAGGCAGGTCTGCATACCCTTGGTAAAGGTCCAAACCGTTTTCTGTCCTACGGCAATTTTCCTTTGCCCGCAGATACGGCGGTGCAGGGGACAGCTGGGCGGATGACGGCAGCGGGATATGCGGTCGGGACCTCGGTTTTCCCTTTTGAAGCCGACAAAATCACCGAAGATGTTTCGCACTCCTGGTACGAACAGGGTGCTGTTCCGACACACCCATTTGTCGGCAAGACGAAGCCCTATGCCTCCGGGCAAAGCGGTACCTTATATTCATGGGTCAAGGCGCCGCGCTATGGCGGCGAGGTCATTGAAACCGGACCCCTTGCGGAAATGATTGTTGCCGGGAACCCGCTCTTCCTCGATCTGATTGAAAAAGACGGAGCCAATGTCATGGCTCGGCAACTTGCCCGCTTTGTCCGTCCCGCCGCGCTGCTGGTACCAATGGCAGCATGGCTGGGCGAGTTGGTGGATAAACGGGGAGACTCCTTTTATCATTCCGTACGGTCCATCCCCGATGGTCAAGGGGCGGGATTGATTCAGGCGGCCCGCGGGGCTTTGGGGCACTGGGTGAAAATCCAGGATGAAAAAATTGTCAACTATCAGATAATCACCCCAACCGCCTGGAACGGTTCGCCGCGCGATGAGAATGGCCTGCGCGGGGCCTGGGAAGAAGCACTGATCGGCACCCCGGTCAAGGATAGCAAAAATCCGGTGGAGGCCGGGCATGTCGTCCGGTCTTTTGATCCGTGCCTGGTATGTGCGGTGCATTGTCTACATAAGGGCAGGGAGTGCGGCAGCGTAAAAGTGGGTTCTGGTCGGTGAAAGGCACCATTATCTGTATCGGCAACCGTTTTGTTGAAGAAGATTGCGCCGGTCTGCAGGTGTTTGACTGTCTTCAGGCGATGCACCCCTTGCCGACTGGAATTGAGCTTGTTGAGGGCGGGTTGGCGGGGCTGAATCTCCTCCCCCTCTTAGAACAGGGGGGGCGAGTGGTTTTTGTCGATGCGGTCAAGGGTTTCACCCAGTCGGGCGAAATAGTTGTCCTGACCCACCGGGAAATCTTGCAAAGCCCCGGCCAATTCCGTTTTGGCCATGAAGCCGGGTTGCCCTATGTACTCGCCATCCTGCCCAAGGTATGCGACGGCGAACTGCCGGAGGACATCGTTTTGCTGGGACTTGAGGGCAGGTGTGTTGAAAAGACTCTTGAAAAAGCGGCCAAAATGAGTGTTGCCATGGCAATGCATGGATTGAGGGACCTCGGCTGATGGAAAAAACGCGGGAAGAAATGCAGCGGGAAATCGACATGCTGCGCCGGGAGATCAAAGTGGCCCGCGAGGCGGCGGAGATCACCTCTGGTTTCGTGGTCAAGCAGTTTGAGGAAACCGAACAGATGCTGCATCGCTTTCAATCCGCCGATGCCGAGCGGCAGGCGGTTCTCGATGGTGCCACCCAGCTGTCGATCATCGCCACCTACCTTGACGGCACTATCCAGCTCTTCAGCAAAGGCGCTGCGACACTGCTGGGTTACAGCCCGTCGGAGATGATCAATAACCGCAATATCCTCTCCCTGCATCTGCCCGAGGAACTCGACCATTATGGCCGGAAGGTCAGTGGTGTCGCCGGTTCCAACCTGCATGACATGAAGGTTTTTGAACAATTTGTCAAACAAAAACATAGTCGTGCCCAGGAATGGTTTTACCTGTGCAAAGACGGTTCGCACCTGCCGGTCAGTTTGTCGGTCACCAGTCTGTTCAGTCCCATCGGTCGGGTGGTCGGCTATCTTTTTACGGCGATGGATATGACTCTGCAAAAGCAGATGGAGCGGGAACTGATAACCGCCAAGGAGCAGGCGGAGGGCGCCAACGCCTCGCGGGGTGATTTTCTGGCGAGGATGAGCCACGAGATCCGCACCCCGATGAACGGTATTATCGGCATGGCTTCGCTCCTGAAAAAGACCTCGCTTGATAACAAGCAGCATAACTATGTAGAGAAGGCTCTGAGTTCCGCTAACACCCTACTTCGTTTGATCAATGATATTCTTGATTTTTCGAAAATCGACGCCGGAAAACTGCAATTGGAGGCGGTGCCCTTCAATCTCGAAGAGATTTTAGGAAATATTGCCAACGTGGTCGGCATGCAGGCCGAAAAAAAAGGTCTGGAGTTTATTTTCCGAGTTGATGCGAAAATCTCGCAACATCTCGTGGGTGACCCCTTGCGTTTAGGCCAGGTACTGATGAATCTGGCGGGCAACGCGGTGAAATTCACCGAAAAGGGCGAAATTGTTATTGCCGTCGGCATCGAAGATCGGCGGGAGGACGAAGTCACCCTGCGATTCTCCGTTCGTGACAGCGGCATTGGTTTGCAGCCGGAGCAGGTTGGCCGCCTCTTTACGGCATTCAGCCAGGCGGATGATTCCATTACCCGCAAATATGGTGGTACCGGGCTTGGCCTGGCCATCTGTAAGCAACTGACGGAACTGATGGGTGGCCAAATATGGGTTGAGAGTACGCTTGGAGTGGGGACGGAATTTATTTTTACCGCCAAAATGCACCTCGCGGAAAAATTCGACGCCCAGAACTTGCCCCCGACGATCTCCCTACGGGGAATTCGCGCTCTGGTCGTCGATGATAATGGGGCAGCCCGCGAAGTGCTTTCCGCCATGTTATCTTCACTGAAGATACAGGTCGATACCGCCGTTGACGGTATGTCGGCCATTACCTGTCTGGAACAGGCGATGGAGCAGGGTAAGCCCTACGACCTGGTGCTCCTCGACTGGATAATGCCGGGAATCGACGGCATCGAGACGGCCAGACGGATCAAAGCCAACGCCCTTCTGGCAAAAGTTCCGGCGATGTTGATGGTCACCGCCAATGGCCGCGAAGAGGCCTATGTCGAGGCGGAAAAGGTCGGACTTGACGGTTTTTTGCTCAAACCGGTGTATGCCTCGGTTATGTACGAAGCCTTGCTTGATATTCTTGGTGTCGAAAGTATTTCCGGACCTTTGACCATCAGGGAAGAACTGCAGACAGACAACCTTCTGGAGATACGCGGGGCAAACATCTTGCTGGTCGATGACAACCTTATCAATCAGGAGGTGGCGAGCGAATTTTTGCAGGATGTCGGAATGGTTGTGACCGTTGTCGGAAATGGACAGGAATGTCTTGATGCCTTGGATTGCAGGCCCTATGATCTGGTGCTGATGGATATCCAGATGCCGGTCATGGATGGTTTGGAGGCGACCAGAAGGATTCGCCAAAACAGCAAATTTCAGAACATGCCGATTATTGCCATGACCGCCCATGCCATGACCGGCGATAAAGAAAAGAGCCTGGCTGCCGGCATGAACGACCATATAACCAAACCTATCGATGCGACAGCACTCTCGGAGGCCTTGAAGAAATGGTTGCGGCGCAAAAAAACTCCGGGCGGCCACGGCAAAAAACCACAAGAAGCGTCTGCGACCGCGGTGAATGGTCTTGTCGCTCTGCCGCATCTCCCTGGGATTGATCAGGAAGAAGCGCTGAAGATCTTGAACAACAAAACCGATCTCTTTGTCAAGATGCTCTATGATTTCAAAAAGAATTTCGCTTCCCTGCCGACCCTTCTGCGGGAATTGTCGGTTGCCGGTAACTGGTCGGACATAGAGAGAAAGGCGCATACGATCAAAGGCGTTGCCGGGTATATTGGCTCCTTTGCCTTGATGCGGGCAGCGGAACAGTTGGAAAATGCTCTTCGAAACGATGAGCAGCAGGAGGCGGCGGTGCAGCATCTGACCACCTTTATTCAGGCCCTTGATGATATTCTTTCCTCCTTGTCGACACTGCCTGCCCGGGAAAACACAACACTGCCGGAAAAACCTGACGCGCCCACAGCAACTATTAGGTTTGAGGAGGTGCAAGATGCTCTGCAAATCCTCAACGGCCATTTGCAGAGAGGTGAGCTTGCTGCGGAGGAACAGTTGGTGGCAATTGAAAAGCTGCTTGCCGGGACCGGTTTCGAGAAACAGCTGCGAGAACTTGCCGACCTGATTGAAGATATTGAGTATGAAGGTGCGGTAGAAAGGGTAAAAGCCTTGTTGGCCACACTGCGGCAGATAAGCGGGGGATGAGGATGAAACCCAAAGATAAGCCGCGGATACTCATAGTTGATGATGAAAAGATGAACCTCAAGGTCCTGGCGGATCTCTTAAAGGAAGACTATGCGCCGGTGTTGGCAAGAGACGGCGAACAGGCACTGCAACACGCCCTTGGTGAACTACCGCCGGATCTTATTCTTCTTGATGTGGTTATGCCGCAAATGGGGGGATACGAGGTCATCAAGCGCCTGAAAGACAATGACAGAACCAAAAATATCCCGGTTATATTTGTCACTTCCCTCGACTCTGTTGTTGATGAAGAACATGGGTTAAAGCTCGGAGCGGTGGATTATATCACCAAACCTTTTTCCCCGCCGATTGTCAAAATTCGTGTCCACAACCACCTGCGCATTGTCCATCAGTACAGGCTGCTCGATCAATTGGCCTATCTCGATGGCCTGACCGAAATTTCCAACCGCCGCCGCTTCGACGAGTATTTCCAGAGGGAATGGGTGCGGTCCGCGCGAAGCGGCACGCCATTTTCCCTGGCTATGGTTGATGTCGATTTTTTTAAATCGTATAACGATCATTATGGTCACGCCATGGGGGATCGCACTTTGCAGAAAATTGCCAAGGCCCTGGATAGCGCTCTTCTGCGCCCCGCCGATCTCATCGCCCGTTACGGCGGCGAGGAATTTGTCATGATGCTGCCGGAAACCGATGCCTTTGCCGCCAAGGGCGTAGCCGAACGGGCTCTGCAGAAAATAGTCGAATTGAATATTCCCCACCAATACTCGCAAGCCGCCGACCATATCACCGTCAGTTTAGGGCTCGTGACCACGCAAATAGAGGACAGCCTGACGCCGCAAATCTTTATTGCTGCCGCCGATAAGAATCTGTACCTCGCCAAGGAAAGCGGTCGCAATCGTGTCGTGGCCAGTGTTATTGGTTTTTAGGAGCCGTTAGGAATGGGGGCCGATTTTTAAACATTTCTAATTTTCATCACAACCATTCACTCCACATTTCTCCCGGTTGTCAGGATCATTATGCATAAGCCATTACAACACTTTCACGATGAATTGAATCAGCTCTTTGCCAAAGCCTGCGAGGATCAGCAAAACGGTTTGCTTGATGTAGCAGGAGAGGCCTATTTGCGGCTGCTCGATTATTTTGCCGAAGCCCCGATTCTTCACTACAATCTCGGCCTCGTGTATTATGGCCAGGAGCAGTACGAAAAGGCCCGGGCCTCCTTTGCCAAAGCGCTCGAACTGCAGCCGGGCGATGTCGACATTCTTTTTAACCTCGCCCTCAGTCGGAAAAGAGCGGGCGATCCAGCCGGGGCCATAGACACCTATAAACAGGTGTTGGCGGGAGATCCGGCAAGCGTCGACACGCTGTACAATCTGGCCGGCTGTTACAAAGACAGCTGGCAATATACCGAGGCCATGGCGACCTACGGCGAGGTGTTGCGGCTGGCGCCGCGGCACCAGTCGGCAAACAACAATTTGGCTTTTCTCTATCATGTTGCCGGCGATATTGAGCAGGCGGTGCGGCATTACCGGAGGGTTCTGGAAATCAACCCGGAGCATCAGGGGGCAAGACATATGGTCGCCGCCTTGACCGGAGCCCCCGTCACCACTTCGCCCGAACTTTATGTCAAGGATGTGTTCGATAACTATGCCGAATACTTTGAGAGTAGCCTCGTCACCGAGCTTGAGTACAGTGTGCCGAACTGCATCAAAGCCATCCTTGATACTCTTTTTTTGGGACGGAAGAAATTCGTTCACGGCCTTGACCTCGGATGCGGAACCGGGCTTGGCGGTCAGGCTTTCGCCGCTATAATCGAGGTGTTTGACGGCCTGGATCTTTCGGCGAAGATGCTTGCGGTCGCAGCCCAAAAGGGGATTTACCGCAAGCTGCACCTTGGCAGTATTGTCAGTTTTCCGAAAGAGTTGCAGGATACCTTCGATTTTTATCTGGCCGCCGATGTCTTTGCCTATGTCGGTGATCTGCAGGAAACATTTTGCCTGCTCAGGGAGCGAGCCCGGCACGACGTTCTCTTCTGCTTTTCCACGGAGTCTGACGAAGGCCAGGCCTTTACCTTGCAGAAAACCGGGAGGTTCGCCCACTCAGCTCCGTATATCGAGGGTTTGGCCGAGG
>JBBQVT010000047.1:0-26310 GCA_038211245.1 Desulfobulbales bacterium
AACGGCTCCGGTATCGGACTGCAAGTCGTCAAGGAAATGGTTGAGCACCATAAAGGCCAACTGCGCATAAGCAGCCAGGAGGGACAAGGCACCGTCATCACCGTCAAGCTGCCCGCCATGAGGAGGGACGTGGATCTCGCAGCTGTGCCGCAAAGAGAAAGCCACCTGAATTCGCAACAGGAATTGACTGTTAACCACAATAACTAGAAGGAGAAGAGTATGTTAAAGAATTTTAAAATAGGCACAAGACTTTATGGCCTTATATGTTTTTTTTCGGTGCTGATGATTGCCATTGGCTTACTTGGCCTACAGGCCGCAAGGGTGGCAAACACCGGGCTTGATACAGTATATAAAGACCGCGTTGTACCACTTAAAGATTTGAAGATGATTGCCGATCTCTATGCGGTCAATATTGTTGACACCTCACACAAAATTCGCAACGGCAACAGCACCTGGGATGAAGGGCGAAAGAATGTCAATGAGGCCGTCAGGAACATTGAGAAAAAATGGAAAGAATATTTGGCAACTACTCTAGTGGCTGAGGAGAAGAAGCTCGTCGAAGAGGCCAAACCCTTGATGAAAAATGCAGAACTTTCGGTCACCAAATTATCCGCTATCTTAGCCAAGGAAGATAGTGAGGCTTTGGTAAAATTCACAATCTCCGAACTCTATCCGGCAATCGATCCTATTTCCGGCAAATTCAGCGAACTCGTGGACGTTCAATTGAAAGTGGCACAAGAAGAGTTTGATTCAAGCAATAAAACATATAGCAAAGCTACCATAATCTCCATCACCGTACTCCTTGCCGGAGTATTGCTGGGAAGCGGCTTTGGTCGCTTGATTGTTGGTGGCATTACCGGACCTATGGCAAAAACAACAGCATTGACCGAGGCTATGGCCCGTGGTGACTTTACCGCCAGATTGGATATAAATCAGAAGGATGAGATCGGGGCCATGGGCAAGTCTCTGAATTCCATGGCCGAACAGGTGGGCCTGATGATCAAGGAAATCGTCGGTGGTGTGAATACCCTATCAACTTCCTCAACGGAGATGGCGGCAGTATCAAAACAACTCTCAGCCAATGCCGGAGAAACTTCCGACAAATCTGCCATGGTGGCCTCAGCAGCAGAGGAGATGAGTACCAATATCCTGTCAGTCTCGGCAGCCATGGAGCAATCGACCAATAACGTTCAGCTTGTTGCCACGGCAACTGAAGAGATGTCGGCAACGGTCAACGAAATCGGCCAGAATGCTGAGAAGGCCCGGTCCATCACCGAGGGCGCGGTCAAGCAGTCGCAACTGACCTCAGAGAAAATGAGTGCCCTCGGCGAATCGGCGAAAAAGGTAGGCAGGGTAACCGAGACCATCACCGAGATATCCGAGCAAACCAACCTGCTCGCCCTGAACGCCACCATCGAGGCGGCAAGGGCTGGGGAAGCCGGCAAGGGTTTTGCCGTCGTCGCCAGCGAAATAAAGGAACTGGCCAAACTGACCGCCGCTGCCACCATCGATATCAAACGTCAGATCGAAGACATGCAGGATACCACGACCACGACCATCGGCGATATTGCCAGGATCTCCGAGATAATTGACGAGATCAATAATATCATAAACGGCATTGCCACTGCAGTAGAAGAGCAAGCCACCGCAACCAACGAGATCTCCACCAATATTGCCCAGGCGGCTCAGGGTATTACCGAGGTCAACGAAAATGTCGCCCAGAGTACCATCGCCGTGTCCGACATCACCCGTGACATCGCCGACATCAACACTCAATCGAGCCAGGTCGGAGCGGGCAGCAACCAGGTTGAGATCAATGCCCAGGGTTTATCGGCACTCGCCACGCAACTGGCGGGTCTGGTGGCGAAATTCAAGGTTTGAGCTGAGCATGGACCAAATTGAACTGCAATTACAAAAGGAAGAGCAGCGTCGGGCCCAAATTGCTTTGGAAATTGTAGTAGGTGGCTTGGTGCTGCTAGTTGATGACGATCCGACGATTCGGGCTTTGGCGAAAAGAATCCTCGAGCGCCTGGGTTTTTGCGTGCTTGAAGCAAAGGATGGGATCGAGGCGATGGAGCTGTTTCGACAACACCGGAATACTATCCGCTTCGTCATGTGCGATCTGGTAATGCCGCGAATGGACGGTTGGGAGACGCTCAGAGCCCTGCGTCAACTGGCACCCGACATCCCGGTGATCTTAACAAGTGGCTGCGACTTGACCCGGGCTCATGCAGGCTCATCCAGGCAACCCCATTCATTCCTCCCCAAACCCTATGGGTCGCAAGGGTTGCGTGAAATGGTCCGCCAGGTTTTGGGAACCAGCTGAAAAGGAGTGTCTATGTGCTGCAACTGAAAAAGAAAATGGCATTGGAAGGGTAGCGCCCAACCAATGCCAGGTTTATGGGTGAAGAACGAATATGTGGTTCATTCACCTTCCGGGCCAAAAAGAGACATGCGATTTATCGGCAATCCCCCTGCTCGGCACTCATCATATGGGTGAGCAAAAAAAACTTCCGGATCCTACGCTCCCGGTTCAAAGCCAATCTTGCTGATGGCGGCACGGATTTGCTGCCTCTCGACACCATTGTTGGCAAAAGTAACCTCGCCTGCCTCAAGATTAACAGCGATTTGCGACAAGCCCGGGATTTTTTCCAGGGCCTTTTCCACGGCACCCACACAGTGCTTACAACTCATGCCTTTAATTTTCAGGGTATCCATTGATTGTTCCTTATCCCGAGTAGCGGGGTGAAATTTTAGGGAGAGTTTTGCTCCGTCTTTTTTGAAAACATCCATGTCACAGAGAAAACATTTTTAAGACAGACGCAGAAACTGAGAATAACACTCGGCGTTTTATACACAAAACGACCATAACCATTCCGCTGTTTTTTGCGACGGCGCGATGGAATATTTGCCGTATTCATACGGTAAGCTCCTCAATGACATTGTTTGTGACAGCGACCTTGTGGTGGTTGTAAGTATAAGGAATGCAGCAAGGGTATGCGAATACAAATTACGAATTTTTCAGAATACTCTCATGCAGGGCTCAGGGCTGGATTTGCTTTCCCGAGCTCTAATGCTTACCCTGGAAAGACTGACGTGACGCTGCACATTCGCGTCTGATATGGTTGACGGTTGCAACCTGAAATATTTTATTTGAAAAAATCTCGTATTACTATGGCAGAACAAACGTATCTGGCGAAGATTCAAGGCATGCATTGCGCCGCCTGTTCGACGCGCATCGAGAAGGTTGTGGGCAACCTGGAAGGGGTGAAAAGCTGTTCCGTGAATCTGGCAACGGAAAAGGCAAAAATCGACTTTGACCCGGCTTTAGTGTCGATCTTGACCATTGCCGAGGTGATAGGTGATCTCGGTTTTAAAGCAGAGAGTGGCGAAGATGCATCCGATCAGGGCCAAGCCGGTAAAGAAGAGACAAAAAAGCTTGCGGCCATGCAACAGCGTTTGCTGCCTTCCTTTCTTCTGGCTCTTTGCATCATGGGTCTGTCGATGGCGCATATGCTCGGTATTCCATTGCCGCGATTTCTCGATCCGCAACACGCACCCCTTAGCCACACTCTTCTGCAGTTTTTTCTTTTGTTGCCGGTTCTTTATCTTGGCAGGAATTTCTACACAAGTGGCATTCCAGCGCTTTTTAGGGGGATACCGAATATGGATTCCCTTATTGCCATCGGTACCGGTGCGGCATGTATTTATTCAACCTGGAACCTTGTTGAGATCGGCCTGGGGATCGATCCGATCGGTCGAGCCCATGATCTTTATTTCGAGTCGGCGGCGATGCTGCTTGCTTTGGTGTCATTGGGAAAATACCTGGAGGCCCGGTCAAAGGCTCGAACCACCGATGCAATCAGGCAGCTTCTCCAACTCGCTCCCGACAATGCCACTGTGGTGGACGAAAATGGTCAGAGACAAGTTCCGGTTGCGGAAATCCGGGTTGATGACCATATCCTGATTCGACCAGGGGAACGGATTGCCGTGGATGGTGTAGTGCTTGATGGTGAGTCGGCGGTTGACGAATCGATGCTCACCGGTGAGAGCATGCCGGTTCGGAAGAAAAAGGGTGACACCCTCTATGGCGGAACGCTCAACAAAAACGGGGCGTTGACCATGATTGCCGGAAAAGTCGGCGGTGATACCATGCTTGCCCGGATAGTCCGTCTGGTGCAGGAAGCACAGGGGACCAAGGCCCCGATAGCCAATCTCGCCGATCGAATCAGTCTTTATTTTGTCCCGACCGTCATGCTTATCGCCACTCTTGCCGGTTTGAGCTGGTTTTTTATCGGCGGTGCCGATTTCAGTTTTTCCCTGCGCATCTTTATTGCAGTCCTGGTCATTGCCTGTCCGTGTGCCATGGGGCTGGCAACGCCTACCTCGATTATGGTCGGCACCGGTCGCGGCGCCCAACTCGGTGTTCTGGTGAAAACCGGCGAAGTCTTGGAACTTGCGGAAAAAATCAGCTGCGTGGTATTTGACAAAACCGGAACTCTCACCGTCGGCAGGCCTGAGGTAATCGAGATTATCCCCGCGGCTGCCTATGATGAGCAAATGCTCCTCAGTCTTGCCGCAGCGGCGGAAAGCCGTTCCGAGCATCCATTGGCCGAGGCGATTCTCCGGGCGGCTGAGACCCGTGGGTGTAGTGTTTCGAAGGTGGAATCCTTTGTCGCTCTTCCCGGTCGAGGAATTGAGGCGGTGGTGTCTATTGCTGATGCGAAATATCAGGTGTTGTTTGGCAATCGGGAGGTTTTTCGGGAAAAACAGATTGGTAGATTGACCGAAAAAATTGAGGGCGATGCCGACGAACGTTCGGAGCAGGGTAAAACGGTGCTCTTTCTCGCGGTAGATGGAATGCTGGCCGCCCTTATAACCATTGCTGATCCTCTGAAACCGGAGGCTGTTGATACCGTCAGGCGTCTCGGGGAGATGGGGATAGAGGTAGTGATGCTCACCGGGGACAATGCAAAAACTGCCCTGGCGGTGGCAAAGCAGGCCGGGATTGACAGGGTCGTGGCTGGAGTATTGCCGGATAAGAAAGAGGAGGAAATCATCAGGCTGCAGCAGGAAGGAAAAATTGTCGCCATGGTTGGAGACGGTATAAACGATGCACCTGCCTTAGCCCGGGCAGACGTCGGTATCGCCATGGGGACGGGTATCGATATTGCCGTCGAATCGGCCGATATAGTATTGATGACCGGCCACCTTTCGGGGGTATGCCGGGCCATCGGCCTCAGCCGGGCAACGCTTGGCAATATTCGCCAAAATCTTTTCTGGGCCTTTGCCTATAATGTGGTGGGAATTCCGGTCGCGGCCGGAGTACTGGCCATCTTCGGCGGGCCGACACTCAACCCGATGATCGGTGGGGCGGCCATGGCCCTCAGCTCCGTCTCGGTCGTCAGTAATGCCCTGCGACTCAGATGGTATAAGCCGGAGGTGTAGTCGAAGTGGCTCTCCGGCGTCATGCCGGTTTTGTTTAGGAGCCGTTACGAAATAACTTGAACATTTACACCATTTTGTTGCGGCTCCTTATGCCGCTTTTGGGGAGAATATGTCCGAGTTATTTTTGCTTAACGGCTTAAAACTTTTTTTTGGTTCCGTAGGTCAGCTGGTTAAAGCCGAGCCATTTTTTTAGGATATCGATGATAAAACCACCCCAAATTTTCTCCGGTTTGATGGTCTCAATGCTGATGGCGGCAATTTTTGCTTCTTCGTCTTTCATTTTTTCTCCTTTTTTGCGTCAGTGCCGAGCAATAGAAAGTTCTTCTCGACACTGTTCCAGGAAATCGGGCAAACTGCAACACTATCTCGCAGAATTGGGCTAATTTAAGAAATGGTAAAATATCCATGGAGGATCCTTTGACAACGACTATACAGCAATTGAAAAAGGTAAGTCTTGCCATTTTGGCAGGTAGCGAGCCGGGGAAGCACAGTTTGACCGCCACCCCGGTGGTTTTTGGGTTTATCTACGGGATTGGTGCTGAGGGTCCGGCGCCTTTTGAGATGGTCCTCGTTGATAAATGCGTGGGAGAACATGTGATATTGACCGTTACCGCAGATGAAGCACCGCAGTTCTTTGGTCGTTTTCTTGGGCCAATCCGGCAACTTCTTGGCTTGCACCTCCTGCCTCCTTCCCTTTCTTTACATATGACGGTGATGGCGGTGGTCGATGCCGATAACCGGGAAGTGGTTCAGGCACTGGCTAAAGCAACCGGGCATGGCGGCTGCGGTGGTTCCTGCGATTGCGGCTGCAGCTCGGGGTAGCCATGTACAAAAGAGGGCCGGCAACAGCCATGTTTCGTCTACAGAGGTTCCGCCGCACCGATGCGAGTGCACACCTCAAACGCCAAGGCAAAGACAATATCCAGAGGCAGGGGCTCGGCAATTGATTTGTCATAAAGAATTTTTGCCTCGGCGGGAAACTCCTCATCGCCGGTCCAATACAATACCGCTATCTGAATATCCCTGGTTATTGTGAAAGAGAAAGCTGCATCGGCAAGCTTGAGCGGTGTGCCACCCAGTTTCTCGCTACGTTCGCAAAATCCCTGCAGATCATTGGCGAATCGGTCGCTGATAAGATTTGTCGGCAAAAGATGCGGCCCGCGGAAAAAGGTGGTGCCACCCGGCAAATCCTTTTCCGAGATCCACTCCCCGCTGGGTTGAATATCCTGTGGCAGGAGCAGGTAATAGATGACGAACAGATAAAAGAATGTATGGGGTGGCGGCATGGTTAAGCCGCTTCGTTCAATCTTGCCTTCGGTCCAGTCGATGATATACTCATCGCCCCAAAGTTGCAAAGTGTAGATCTTGCCGGCCGGATCGTAGCTGCAACGATCCTGGCGACAAATATCGGCGGGAATGGCGTGAGCCAGTTCCTTGAAATAGTTGTGGTCGACGTAGGTTGCCACTCAGTTGTTTCCTTTATTGCTGTTTTTTGCCGGAGAGTCTTGCATCTTCCGCTCGACACGTATGTAAACCTCTAGGAGGCTGTCTTACTCAAGTCTCCAGTATAGCAAAGTTGCCAGAAAATAGACACGTGTCTTCTCGTCCACCCGGAAAAGGACCGATAGATCTGAGGATGGCGGAAATTCTTGCCGAAGTCGCAGTGCCGAGCATCGTACATTTTGTCCTTGAGCCGATGGCCCATTGATTTTCTGCTGCCATGAATTACAACATCTTTATGCCACGATGTGGTGTAATTGATCTATCGATCTTGTGTTCAGGCTGGCTCGTTTTGTAAGTCTACGCATAATGGGGGGGATATGAAAAAGCCGTTAGGTCTGTTTTCGCTCCTGTCTCTCTCGTTTCCATTGCTGGCCGCTCTTGTCGGTTGTCAAACAAGCGTACCTGTTTCTTCTCCTTCCCTGCCTCACGGGGGTTCTTTGCAGAGTGGCGATGCCTACCTCGAAGTTGACTGCCTTCTTCCGGGGCAGGTACGTAAGCTCGGCACCATGGTCTATGCCAGTCCGAGGCGGCCATTGAAAACCACGGCCGGTGATTGCGAGATTCGCGGTGGCGAATATGTTGCCTATGATCGGGCCAATTATAAGGAGGCCCTGGCTGTCTGGATGGTCGAGGCGGAGGCCGGAGATCCGCTGGCCGCGGTGTATGTCGGTGAGATATATATGAAATCGCCAGCGGATAAGCCGCGATACGATCTGCCGCTCAGTGGTTTGAAAAGGCCGCGGCGAGCGGCAATAAAAGAGCCCAGGTAAACCTTGGCTATCTATATGAAAACGGATTGGGCATTGGCGCCGATAAAGCAGGCGGTCAGCTGGTACAGCAAGGCCTCCGGCGCTCATATTCAAGAGGTTGTTCAGCAGCAACAGCAATTGACGGCCCGGGAAAGGGCTGAACTCGCCGAGTTGAAGGCGCAAAATGGCGCACAGATCGCTGAGCTGCAGCGTTTGAAAAAAGAGATGGGGGTGGCGGAGACCGCCCTTGCCTCAGTGCGCAAGGAACTCGATAAACGCAACGGCGCTATTGCCGTCCAGCAGCAGGAAATAGTTGGGAAGCAGGAGGAAGTCAAGAAGATCGCCCAGCAGTTGGCTGCCCGAAAAGTGGCTGTCGCCTCTGATTTGGAAAAAAAACTCGGCGACCTGGAACGTGGCCTGAAAGAAAAGGAGCAGCAACTCTCAGAACAGAAACACCTTGCCGCCGAGCTCTCCGGGCAGCTTAAAAAACAACAGAATGATGAAAAACAATTCAAGACGACCTTGGCGGGCTTGAACGAAAAGATGGCAAATTTGCCGGGGCCGAAAATTGAGGTTTTTGATCCGCAGCTGTTGCGCACCATGGGGATTGTCGTCGCCTCTGTCGATAAAGGCCTTTCGCAACGGGCAATCAGCGGCCAGGTCTGGTCCCCAGCCGGACTGCAGTATTTAAAGATCAATGGTCGGGAAACGGAATTTAAAGGGGATGGCAAATTCAGAGCGGTTTTTCCGGTCAGCGCCGACGAGATGAAGGTGCAAATTGTCGCGACCGATCACAACGGCAAGTCCGATGAAATGATTTTCGCAAAAAACTCACCGAAAAAGATAATTTACTTATCTATTATGCCGGTCATGGAACACTTGAAGAAAAGAACTCGCCAGGGTTTTGGCTGCCGGTGGATTCTTCTTTGGATGATGACGTCAACTGGATTCCCACCGACCGGATAACCGGCATCATGAACCTCATGTCGGCAAAACAGATTATGGTTATTGCCGATGCCTGCTACTCCGGATTCATGACCATGGCTAGTCTTACCCGTCTTGAGACCGGCAAATCAGAAGAAAGCTACAACAAGTGGCTGACCAAGATGGCGGCATATAAGTCCCGGGTGATCATCAGCTCGGGGGAGACCAAGCCGGTGCTCGACGGGGGTGGGGGCAGCCATTCGGTTTTTGCCAAGGCTTTACTTGATACCCTGGGCGGAAACTCGAAAATTCTGCTGGGAATTGATCTGCATCGAGCCATCGCCGAAAAGGTGGTCGATGTCTCCGGTCGGATGGGCCACGATCAGGTTCCCCAGTATGCCGGATTGAATCGTGCCGGTCATGAACTCGGGGATTTTCTTTTCGTGCCGAAGCCCCAAGGTACTTAAAATATAACAGAATCAGGAGAAAATATGAATTCCAATACATTATCAAGTCATTTTTCAATACTCTCAGTAACCTTCTTGGTCGGTTTGGGAACTGCATCCGCAGCAAGCGGCGCCGGTACGCCGGTGCAGGAGATGTCACGTACCGTAGCAACCCTCTGTCCATCCCTGAAAGCGGCATACACCGCCAACCCCAAAGCCCTTTCCGCTGCGGCGAACTGAAGCTTGGCGCGGGTAAAACCTTCGCTAACCTCTCCGCGTCGCAAAAAAACGGTTTGGGCAATATGACCGGTGAGGAAAGCTCCGTCATGGGTGCGTCCACCGTAGCCTTATCCGGGGCGCAGAATATCGCAATTCTTGGGCGTTTATCAGGGTTGCGCGGGAAAACAAGCAGTAGCGTGGCGGCACATGGCGGCCCGAGTTCGCCGGCGGAAGCCTTGTCGCCACGGGCGAACGCCTCCCCTGCGGTGAATCAAAACAACCAGACGCTTAACGATGGCGGAGACGGTGGAGCGATAATGCCCTTTGCCGCAACCGGCGGTTATGAGGGAAATTTTAGTCAGATGAGCGATTACGGCAAGTGGGGTCTCTTTGTTAACGGCTCCTACGGAACGGGTAACAAAGATGCTACCTTGCGCGAACACGGGTTCGATTTTGACTCCTGGAGTCTGGTTTCCGGACTTGACTACCGTGTTACCGATCAGCTGATACTGGGACTTGCCTTGAGCTATGCCACCACCAAGTCCTCGATTGACAATAACGGTGGCGATGTAGATCTCGACGGTTTGGGCGGTTCTCTCTACGGCACCTACTACGTCGACAATTTCTATGTCGATTTTCTCGCCGGGGTGGCCGGAAAGAAATACGATACAGAGCGCAATGTGCGATACAGCGTAGCGGCAAATACCGTGGGGACTACCTTGGTCAACCAGGTGTTTACCGGTGACACCAATGCTGGGGATGTAACCGCCGGCCTTGGAACCGGTTACAATCTGTCGTTTGGCGGCTTTGCCGTAACGCCATTTGCCCACCTTGCCTACCTTCAATCGAATATTGATGGGTATACCGAGAGCCTGCAGGGGCAGAATGGTAATGCCGGTTTCGGGCTGGCTTTACGCGTTGATGATCAGGAAGTGAAATCTTTGGCCTCCAACTTTGGGGTGCAGCTTGCCCGTGCCATCAACACCTCGCGGGGGGTAGTGACTCCGTATGTGCGGGTTGATTGGGAACATGAATATGAAAATGATGCGCGAAATATTACTGCCCATTTTGCCAATGTCGGCGGAAATTATGATGCTCTCAATTCAATCACTATCCCGACCGACAATCCGGATCGTGACTTTGTTAATTTTGCTGCCGGTCTATCAACGGTTTTCCCTGGAGGTTTGCAGTGTTTTGTCGATTATTCGACGGTATTGGGGTATGAGGATATCACTTTGCAGAGGTTTGTGGTCGGGATGAGAATGGAATTTTAACACGTCAATGCAATTTGGCTTACGTGTGTGAATACCCGGTAATTGCAAGTGCAGTTTCGAATTGTTGAGAGGAGGGGGAAAGAGTGAATAAAACCAATATATTAAGGTTCGCAAGGGTGTATGCATATTTCTTTTCGACCCTCCTCGTTGTGTTTTTCAGCTTACTCCAAGTGGCGCAGGGCGGCGATCAAGATGTTAATGAAAAACGATCGTGTATTCAATCTGTGGACGGCTATTCCTACATCTCCGAGGAGAAGACGGTCTCCGAGCTGCGCAGCGCGGCGCTGAACAACGCCAAGCAGCAGGCCCTCACCAACGCCAAGACCTATATCAGGTCGAAGACGGAGGTGGAGAATTTCGTGCTGAAAAGTGATGAAGTGTTGATCAATGCCGAGGGGACAGTTACCATCCTTGAACAAAAAAATTATGGCATCCAAGACAACAGCCGTTACCATATCTGGGTGAAGGCCGAGGTCGAATATATGCTTGGCGACGGCGGTTCAATTGTCGGAAAGCCCTCAGCCGGTGCATCCTCCGCTCCAGTGTCTAGTGCGGCCGATAAAACTCAAAAAATCACCTTGCCTTCCGCCGTCGGCCCCCTGACGGTAAAGATCTGGTCGCCGAAAAAAGAATATAAGGAAGGAGAGAAAATCGAGGTATTTGTCCAGGGCAACCATGACTTTTATGCGAAGATCGTCGATATCAGCGGCCAAGGGGAAATCGTCCAGCTCCTGCCGAACGGCTACCGTACATCGGCATTTTTCCAGGGCGGACGCACCTATAAGATTCCCGATCAAGAGGATAAGTTTAATCTTACTGTTTCACCCCCCTTCGGCAAAGATAAAATAGTCGTGTACGCCAGCGAGGTACCTTTGGGGCAGGTGGCCATGACCAATATCGGACAAGGTTTAAGTGCATATGCCGGGGATCAGAAAACCCTTGCGGTCTCGACCCGAGGAATAGCGGTCACCGCCAAAGAAAGTGGCAGCAAGGAACCGCCTGTTGCCGATTTTTATGAGGCAAGTTACGAGATACAAACGAGTAAATAATTGATGGACGGTGCATGTGTCCGGCTTTATTGAAAATATCTTTATTTTGGTACCGCTCGGCCTCATTTTGCTTGTCGGCTGCAGCAGACTCCCCGCCTACAGTCAACCGCGAGTTGAGATCAGCAACGCTTCCCGTGCCACCCAGGGCATCTCCTATAGAGAACTGACCATCGCCGATTTCCATGCCCCGGAGCTTCCCAAAGATTTAGTGAGTTATGGACAGCATCTGAACGCCCATACCTCTGTTGCCATCCGCACCCGGCCCGTGGCAAAATACCTTTTTTCCTACCAAGATAGTGATGGCAGTCAGCTGCGGTGCGGTCATGCCGAAAATCTCGGTTTCGAAGCGGTGATGCTGCCCGAAAAGAGTTGGTGGAGTCCGACCCTGGCAACAGACAAAGAAGCCTATGTACTGCAGCATGAGCAGGTGCATTTTGCATTGATGGAGGTAGCAGCCCGGCAACTCAATCGCCGAGCCGCAAAAGAGCGCGATCAGCTAACGGCCTGCGCAGCCGATGTAGAAGCTGTTACAAAGAGATTGTCGGCAATTCTTGATCGGTGGATGGCCGAATCCCAGAAAGAGACACTCAAACAGCATGGGGAATTTGATGAGGCCACCTCACGTCTTTACGCCTTGAAGGTACAGCAGTGGTGGTATGATCGAGCGATGAAGGAGTTGCTGGATCTTGTCGAGTGGCAATGAAAAAGGCAATGAAGACATTGTCGTCCCCAGGTTCCTTTGACTTATGTATATTAATATTATATACTATTGTCAAACAACATCATGGAGGTGGGCAATGCAAAATTTATCGCAGCTGAAAAAGCAGCAGGTTGGCCTTAGGCTGCCAAAATATATAATCGATGAGATCGATGAGTTGACCAAGCAATTTTCGCTCAATCGGACAGATATTGTCGTAGAAGCTATAAAGTCATATCTGGCCGATCAAAAAGCAAAAATGTTTTACGAAAGCTTTGATATGTCGTGCAAGGAGCTGAAGGCTATTATTAAAGGGGATTTGCCGGAAACAACTCTCAGAGAGCTTATTGATGAAATTGAAACTGGTAATAACTCCTGAGTTTGCCAAAGCCGTCAAGAATCTGCATAAAAAATATCGGCTTATCTTAAAAGATCTGGAATTATTTGAGCAGGAGTTGGCAAGTGGAGAGGCCAAAGCAGTCGAACTCGGTAAAAACTGCTACAAAGCCAGATTGCAAAACTCATCAATACCAACAGGCAAAAGTGGTGGTTTTAGAGTCATCTATTTTTATAAAAAGGAGACAACGATATATCTCCTGTCTATGTATTCCAAAACAGATATTGAAAATATTTATGAAGCGAGACTCCTTGAGATTTTAAAGAATAATGGCCTGATGAAAGCTAAGGAATAGAGATAAATATTTCTAACCCTTTTTACAGTTTGAATCAGCCATAATATGAAAAATCAGTCGAGAATCTGGCTGAGAAACAGCTTGGTTCGGTCGTGCTGCGGGTGATTGAAGAATTCCTCAGGGGTATTTTGTTCGAGAATTTCCCCGCCATCCATAAACAGCACCCGGTGCGCCACGCTTTTGGCGAAACCCATTTCATGGCTGACTACGAGCATGGTCATACCGTCCTGGGCCAGACTGATCATGACGTCGAGGACCTCTTTGACCATCTCCGGGTCAAGGGCTGAGGTCGGTTCATCAAAGAGCATGACATTCGGTTTCATACAAAGACTGCGGGCTATGGCCACCCTTTGTTGCTGGCCACCCGAGAGTTGATTGGGGAATTTCTTGGCCTGTTCGGCGATGCGCACCTTTTCCAGATAGTACATGGCAATTTCTTCCGCTTCCCTCTTCGGTGTCTTACGTACCCAGATCGGTCCAAGGGTCAGGTTTTCGAGGATGGTCAGATGCGGAAAAAGGTTGAAGTGCTGGAACACCATACCCACTTCGGTGCGGATCTTTTCAATGTTTTTTAGGTCATTGGTGAGTTCGGTGCCGTCGACGACGATGCGGCCCTTCTGGTGCTCCTCAAGACGGTTGATGCAGCGGATCAACGTTGACTTTCCTGAGCCGGAAGGGCCGCAGATAACGATACGCTCGCCTCTATGGACCGTCAGATTGACATCTTTCAGAACATGGAACTCGCCGTACCACTTGTGCATGTTTTCGATGGTGATAATTGGAGTTGTGTCGACATTTTTCTGTCCTGCTTCTTGCGGATTCATCTGTTCTTTTCCCGGGTTCTGATCATTGCTGATCAATTAGCAGTGAATACTGATTACAGATTGGTATCGAGTTCCTTTTCCAACCGTCTGCTGTAGTTGGACATGGCGTAGCAGCAGACAAAATAGATGAGCGCCACAAAGAGATAGGCCTCGGCGGAGAACCCCATCCATTTAGGGTTGGACAGAGTCGTCTGGGTGGTTTTCAGTAAATCATAAAGGGCAATGATAACCACCAAAGAGGTATCCTTGAAGGCCGAAATAAGAATGCCCATCGAAGGTGGAATGACAATTTTCAAGGCCTGGGGCAGGATGACCAAGCGCATAGTCTGGAAGTAATTCAGCCCAAGGGATTCGGCTGCTTCATATTGACCTCTGTTCATGCCCTGCAGTCCGCCGCGCACAACCTCGGCAATATAGGCGGCGGTAAAGAGAATGATGGCTATCTGGGCCCGGAGGATTTTGTTGAAGGTGACCCCTTCAGGAAGAAACAGCGGGAAAACCACCGACGACATGAAGAGCATGCTGATCAGCGGCACCCCTCGTATCAACTCGATATAGACAACGCAAAACGACTTGATGACCGGCATCTCCGACTGCCGTCCAAGGGCCAGAACCACCCCAAACGGATAAGCGGCGGTGAGGCCGAACACTGACAGCAACAAGGTGAGCGGCAAGCCGCCCCAGTTGTCGCTGTCAACGGCCTCAAGACCGAGGAGGCCACCCTTGAGAAGAAGTCCCATGGAAAACAGGCCGCCGAGCCAAATATAGGCAAGGGATTTTTTCCAATTATTGCGGTTTTGGCTGAAAAACAGCAGCAAAATCAAAATAACAACGGCAAGCAGGGGTCGCCATTGCAGTTGGTGTGGATAAAAGCCGAAGAGAATAAAGCGGATATTGGCAGTGATGACCGACCAACAAGCACCCGTCCCTGCCTTGCACTGCTCGCTGGTAGTAAACCAGTTGCTGTTGATAAACGCCCATTTGATAAAAGATGGGACTGTCGACCAAAGAATATATAAAACCAGCAGGGAAAGGATGGAGTTAAGCCAACCGTTGAACAGGTTGCCCCGTATCCAACCTAAAATGCCGATACTGGTGGCAGGGGGCCGTATGCTGTCGGCGGTTCTTCCGTGCGTGGTCTTTTCTAGGGTTGCCATTATCTTTCCACGATTGCGATTTTCTTGTTGTACCAGTTCATGATCGCCGACGTTGATAAACTGAAAGCCAGGTAGACGAGCATTATCAAAGCGACGCCTTCAATGGCTTGCCCGGTCTGATTGATGGTCGTGCCGGCGACGGAAACAAAGTCGGGGTAGCCGATAGCCACAGCGAGCGAGCTGTTCTTGGTTAAATTGAGCATCTGGCTGGTGAGAGGCGGCACAATGACCCGCAGTGCCTGGGGCAGAACAACCAGGTTGAGGACGTGTGCCGGTTTCAGCCCTATGGACATGGCCGCTTCCTTCTGGCCCTTGCCGACCGATTGGATGCCGGCTCGGACGACTTCGGCAACAAAAGCCGAGGTGTAAAGCACAAGACCGAGCAGCAGCGCAGTAAATTCCGGGCTGATGGATAATCCACCCTTGAAATTGAAGCCAGTCAGGCTTGGTACATCCATGGCAGTAGGTGCACCGGCAAGCCACCAGGCGATCAGGGGAAAACCGATAAAGATGGCAAGCGAGACCTTTACAATGGGAAAGATCTGTCCGGTTGCCGCCTGACGTTTTGCCGCCCATTTGCGAATAAAAAAGATCAGCAAGCAGGCGACAGCCAAGGCTGCAAAGGCGTATTGAAAAGCCGCATGCCATGCCGGCACACCAAAGATGAGTCCCCGGTTGCACAAAAAGAGTCCGGGTATCGGGTTGAGTGCCTGGCGTGGGCCCGGCAGCATCTCGTAAAAGAAGGCGTACCAGAAAAAGAGTTGCAGGAGTATTGGAATATCTTGAAACACCTCAATATAGAGCGCCGAGAGTTTGGCGAGAAGCCAGTTTGTGGAAAGCCTTGCAATTCCAAGAATCGTTCCGAAAATAATGGTGAGGACGACACCGATAAAAGCGACGACCAAGGTGTTGAGGAAACCAACGAAGAGTGCCCGGCTGTAAGAATCGGCAGCCGAATAGCTGATAAGCTTTTCGCCGATTTCGAACGCAGCCTCTTTCTCGAAAAAGCCGAAGCCGGTTGAGATCGATTGCCTTTCAAGGTTGGCCAGGGTGTTGTGGATCAGATAATAACTGAGAAGTCCGACACTGAGTACGGTGAGGCACTGGTAGAGAATCGCCAGCTTGGCCGGGTCACGCAGGAAGGGGATTTTCTCTGGTGCTGTCGTGTCCATATTCACCTGTTTAATCGGTCATACCCGGCTATCGCCGGGTATGACCTCGGGGTTGGTTCGTTATTTGAAAGGAGGTGAATACATCAGGCCACCATTGTTCCACAGGGCGTTCAAACCACGCTTGAGCATAAGGGAGGTGTTGACACCGACGTTACGTTCAAAGACCTCACTGTAGTTACCGACCTGTTTAATGATATTGTAAGCCCATTTCTCGTCAAGACCGAGGGACTTGCCGTTACCCGGGGTAACGCCGAGGAACCGCTGGATAGCCGGGTTAGTGCTGGTCATCATTTCATCGACGTTCTTGGAGGTTATGCCTAGTTCTTCTGCCTCGATCATCGCCAGGACCGCATAGTTGACGACATCTTTCCATTGATTGTCGCCATGTCGTACTGCCGGAGCAAGGGGCTCTTTGGAAATGATTTCCGCGAGGATCGTATAATCGGCGGGATTGGGGGCTACCGCCCGGATGCCGGCCAGCTGAGAGGCATCGGAGGTCAGACAATCGCAGCGACCGGCGAAAAAGGCCTTGGCCAATTCAGCATTGTTCTCGATAACCACGGGGTTCATCTTCATCTTGTTCTGGCGGAAGTAGTCGGCAACATTTTGCTCGGTGGTAGTGCCGGGGAGGACGCAGACGGAGGCGCCATCCAGCTCTTTTGCGCTTTTTATTCCGAGTTTGTTGGGAACCAGAAAGCCCTGGCCGTCATAGTAGTTGACCTGAACGAAGTCGAGGCCGAGATCGGTGTCACGGCTAAGGGTCTGGGTGGCATTACGGGTAAGGACATCAATTTCGCCGGATTGCAGGGCGGTGAAACGGGTTTTGGTGGTGAGCGGAGTGAATTTCACCTTTTCGGCATCGCCGAAAACGGCGGCGGCAATCGCTCTGGCGGTATCGATATCAAGGCCTTTCCATACGCCCTTTTCATCGGGTTTGCCGAAACCGAAGAGTTCGCTGTTGACGCCGGTCTGAACAAAGCCCTTCGTCTTGACAGTGTCAAGGGTCCCGGAAATCGCAACGCCTGCGGTCAGACAAAATGCGGTTACTACTGCGGGCACTATTCGCTGAAAATGTACCATAAAAACGCCTCCTTGTAAAAGTTTATGAAAATATGCCGCCGGAGAACCTCTGCGGACAGCAGGAATTAACGCTGGACAATGATCAGACCCGTTAACGACGACGCTTATAACTCTCACTGATGCGTGATCATCACTAATGGATACTGTTATTCCAATAAACAAAGAACCAAGCTTGTGTCAAGCGGTCTGATCATTTGAAATAATAATTTTAAGGACATCGTCCGGGCGAGACTGCCGATAATTGCACAGTCTGAATGGTGAAGGGCAGAGCTGTCTGAGCATTACTGCTTTGCGGTTGTGTCGGGAAATATTTCCTTTGTCAGATGATGTGTCACTGCATCCGGGTTAAAGTCGAGAAAGCTGAACAGGAATTTCTCGAAATCCAAAGTACGCTTGAAATTCAGGCGTATATGCTGTTCCTTCTGTGCATTGCCGTTGCCATAACGGTCAAGAATATACTCAAGACGGCTGGCGAGAGGTACCACCTGGTCGTGGCGCACCCGCTTGTCGGCATAGAAAACCAGTTCTTTGGCGGCAAACAGTCCGCGTTGGTAAAGGTCAGCCTGAAAGTGATGCAACACCACATGCTCGGCGACGATATCACCGATCTCCGGGTAGCCGAGATCGACGCATATCTGCCTGCCGATTTCCGCATGGTGGCAGCCGGTTTTGATGCACAGGGTCTTGGCGATATCATGGAGCAGGGCGCCGGCAATTGTCTCTTCGCGGTTGGGCAGGGGGGTGGGGCATTGCCCCGTTCTTGCCAGGCCATCGACCAGTGTTGCGGCAACCCGGGCGACGAGGATGGAGTGCTCGCGAATATTGTCAAACATCTCAAACTGATCGAAGTAACGACGACACTCAGTTGCGGTGGGAATCTGTTTAGCCATGTGATCACTTGAAATTATCGACTACTGAGTTCATGGACTGCATCAACGGCAATTTTCGCCTGTTCGGGCGGGGTGAATTGATGAATGCCGTGACCGAGATTGAAGATATGGCCGTGGGCATCCTTGGCATCCTTGAGCAGGCGGCCGATCTTCGCTCGCAATTGGTCTTTTGGGAGGAGCAGGGCAAAGGGGTCGAGGTTACCCTGGACGGCTTTTTCCCCCACCCTTTTAATGGCTTCGTCGATGGGAATGCGCCAATCGAGGCCGATAACGTCAGCTCCCGAAGCGGCCGAGAGTTCAAGCAGGGTTGCACCGTTATTGGCAAAATAAATAAGGGGAATTGCACACGGCTTAAGAGCGGCGAGAATCTTTTGCACATAGGGCAGCGCGAATTCGGCGAAATCATCCGGTGCGAGTATCCCGACCCAGCTGTCAAAGAGTTGCAGGGCCTGGGCTCCGGCTCTGGCTTGGGCCTGCAGGTACAAGATCGTGCTGTCGGTAATCTTCGCCATCACGTTGTGGAACAGTGCCGGTTCTCGGTACATCATCTTCTTGGTTTCCCAGAACACCTTGGAGGAGCCGCCTTCGATCAGGTACGTCGCACAGGTAAAGGGCGCACCGGCAAATCCGATGAGGGGCACCTGCAATTCAGGGCGTAATAACCGGATGGTCTCCATGACAAAACCTGTCGCGTCGTCGGCATCGGGGACGATGAGGCGATCGAGCGCGGCCTGGTCGCGGATAGTCGTATGAAAAATCGGACCTTTACCTTCGTGGAATTCGAGCGGCGCACCCATCGCCTCCATGAGAATGAGGATGTCGGAAAACAGGATCGCCGCATCCATGCCGAGCAGGTCTACCGGTTGGAGGGTTACCTCAACACACAGTTCCGGCCGTTTACAGAGTTCGAGGAAGGAAACCTTGCCTCGAACTTTTTGGTATTCCGGGAGATATCGTCCGGCCTGGCGCATCATCCAGATCGGGGTGTAGGTGGTTTTTTCACCACGGCATGCTTTGAGAAAGGTGTCGTTCATAGATATTCCAGGTAGAGTTCCGGTTTAAGTCTTTTTTATTTCTTGTTGGACGAGTTGCCTCGGGACATAGCTGCAAAACGGCTCTTGGGCGAGAAAGTCGCCGGTCATCGCATACGCCCTGGCCCGGCATCCGCCACAGACCCCGACATATTCGCATTTTCCACAGTTATCCTTATACCCTTTAAAATCGCGAAGTTGAAGAAAAAGTTTTGATTCTTCCCATATTGTTTTGAAAGGGATCTTGGTTATGTTGCCTGCCGATTTTGCAAAGTAGCTGCAGGGCAGAACTTCGCCGTCGACATCGATCAGACAGATGAGTTGTCCGGCCAGGCAACCCTTTGAGCCACCGGTTGAAAATTGTAGATTTCTTCTTGCGAATTTTTCGCCTTCTTCCTTAGCCTTCTGCCGAACGATCCGGTAGTAGTGGGGGGCGCAGGTCGGCCGCATGAGAAGTTCGTTGTCCTGCTTTTCGGTCTGGTAGTGCCATTCGAGAATCTCATCGTAAACACTCTCTGGGATGAGCTCATCCATAATGTCTTCACCTCGACCGGTGGGGACGATCATAAACATATACCAGGCGGTGGCCCCGAGGGATTTTACCAGCCGGTAGATTTCAGGGATTTCCCGACGGTTACGAACAGTAAAAGAGGAATTGATGAGAAAGGGAATGGAGTGTTTTTTAAAGAGCCGGATGGCGTTCATGACCCCATCGAAGGCACCCTGTTGACTGCGAAAGTTGTCGTGGGTTTCAGCTTTCGCGCCGTCGAGGCTGAGGGACACCATCTTAATCTCCGCCGCTTTAATTTCCTTGCAGATAGTATCGTTCACCAAGGTGCCGTTGGTAGCGAGGCACATGCGGAAACCTTTCGCAGTGCCGTACCTGGCAATATCAAAGACATCGTTGCGGAGCAGGGGTTCACCGCCGGAAAGCACCAGCACCGGATTGGCGTAGGAGGCGATATCGTCGATGATCGTCTTGGCCTGATCGAAAGAAAAATCGGGATGCCCGGTGGCTTCAAGCTCTGAAGAGGAGCGGCAGTGCACACACTTGAGATTACAGCGGCGGGTGATTTCCCAGGCTATCCATTTCGGTTGAAAATCCATGATATATCCTCCGGGTGCTGCAGGTACCCTTGTACAAGGAACATGCAGAAAAAGCTTTTAAGTCGATGCCAAAAAAACGATCTCATTGATTTTTGACGGATACCGAGAGATCAATGAGTTGGCCTACTAGGAAAAACATACTCCGTAGAGGTTGAAGACAATAAGTATTTTACCTTGGAAATAAAGTGTCCATGGGGAGCGCAAAGATGGCGGAAATGTGCGGTGAGTGCAAGCTATGAGTAATGAGGCCGGAAGATCTGCAAATATTCGTGTGAAATATTGAATTCCCGATGCTTGATCTTTATAATTTATGCTAAATAGCTTATAGTGCAAACCCTGTTTAGGGTTCAGACCGCAAGAGACTATTTGGTTGTGCAAAGTGTTCGAAACTACAGGGCAGGCGTTGTGTTGATATGGAAAATGAAGGGGAAATATGTTGATTTCACCGGTTACTCTCAGCAGTCCCCAAGGCCAGGACCTTGTTCACGGACTGCTCAACCGTTTTCAGGCGGGGGACACTTCCTGCCGTGGAGCAGTCAGGGATATTCTCCAGGCGGTGCGGGAGATGAAGGACGAAGCGATCGTCGCCTATGGCCGCAAATATGATGCACCGGAACTGAGCGCAGGCCAGCTGCAGGTGAGTGCCAAGGAACTGCAGGAGTCATACCAGCAGGTCGACGACCAGTTTCTGGAGAGTCTTGGCGTGGCCATCGAACGTATCCAAACCTTTCATGAACGGGAAATGGAAGACTCATGGCTACAGACCCGTGAGGATGGGACTATCGTCGGCAGGCTGGTACGTCCGGTCGATTCCGCCGGGCTCTATGTCCCCGGCGGCAAAGGCGGCATGACTCCGCTCGTTTCCTCGGTTCTGATGAACGGCATTCCGGCCGGTATCGCCGGTGTCAAGCAGCGGGTGATGGTTACTCCTCCCAACAAGGACGGTAAGGTTGATCCGCATCTCCTGGTGGCCGCCCAGGAGATCGGTATCACGGAAATTTATAAGGCCGGTTCGGCCTGGGCAATTGGTGCTTTGGCTTTCGGCACCGAGACTATCCCCCGTGTGGATGTGATTGTCGGTCCCGGCAACCAGTATGTCGCCGAGGCAAAAAGACAGGTGTCGGGCATGGTGCGCATTGACATGATTGCCGGCCCGTCCGAGGTGCTGATCGTCGCCGATGCTACTGCGAAAGCAGCATGTGTCGCGGCCGATATGCTGGCGCAGGCCGAACATGATCCGCTGGCCCTGGCTATTCTTGTGACCATCCATGCGCCACTCGCCGGGGCGGTTGCGGCTGAGCTTTTGCGGCAGTTGCCGTTGCTTTCCCGGGAGGAAATAGCCCGGAAGGCGCTCGCCGACCGTGGGGTCATCCTGGTCGCCGATGACCTCGAGGCGGCAATTGACCTTGCCAATAGTGTCGCTATTGAGCATCTTGAACTGATGATTGCCGATCCTTGGGCGCAACTCCCCCATATTCGCCATGCCGGGGCGATTTTCCTCGGGGCTAACACCCCGGAAGCGGCGGGAGACTATATTGCCGGTCCGAATCATGTGCTGCCGACCATGGGCACTGCGCGGTTCGCTTCCGCTCTCGGGGTCGAGACCTTTTTGAAAAAGAGTTCGATCATCAGCTATTCGGCGCCGGGCCTCGCCGCCGACGCAGAACATATCATGCGGTTGGCACAACTCGAAGGCTTGACCGCCCATGCCGCTTCGATTGCCGTGAGACTCGGCAAATGACGGTCGATTTTTCTGGTTCCCTGGTCACCGGTCTGAAAAATTTTGGTTTGATTCTTCCGCCCGAGGCGGTTGAGCGATTGGCCCTTTATTTCAGAGAACTGCTGAAGTGGAGTAAAAAGATCAATCTGATCGCCAAAGGAACCGATCCCGAGCAAATTATAGAAAACCATTTTATCGATTCCCTGACCATCTTGCCGCAGCTCACAGGCGTTGGGACCCATCTTCTCGATATTGGCAGCGGTGCCGGATTTCCTGGCCTGGTCTGCAAGGCAGCCTGGCCGGAGCTGGCGGTAACCTTGGTGGAACCGCGTCTCAAGCGGGCAAGCTTTCTTGGCCATATTACCAGGACATTGGGGCTCAGCGGAGTCAACATGCTGACCTGCCGGGTTGAGGACGAGGCACAATTGCCTTCCTCTTGCCCTTTCTCCCACATAACCGGCAGGGCGATAACGGAGATCGGCTCGTTTCTCCGCATGGTGGAGAGGTTTGCCCCGACAAGCGCCCGGGTGATCTGTATGAAGGGCCCGAAATGGCGGGAGGAAATGGATGCTGCAGCAGAAATTGTCAGCCACTCTCCCTATAGGCTCAGCCAGGTTATTGAACATGCTTTGCCGTTTTCCGGGGCAAAACGCAGTTTGTTACTTTTTGACAGCCATTAAAACCGAAGAATCTCACGTAAATATGAGGTGAAATAATGAAAAACATTGCAATTCTGGCCGGTGACGGCATTGGCCCGGAAGTAATGCAAGAGGCCATCAAGGTTCTTGATTGTGCACAAAAAAAGTTTGCTTTTGAACTTTCTTACCACTACGCCGATGTCGGCGGCATTGCCATCGACAATCACGGCCAAGCTCTGCCGCCGGCAACCCTTGCACTGTGTGAAAGAAGCGATGCCATCCTCTTCGGCTCGGTCGGTGGTCCAAAATGGGAAAGCCTGCCCCCGGAGCAACAGCCGGAGCGGGCGGCCCTCCTGCCTCTCCGTAAACATTTCGACCTGTTCTGTAACTTTCGTCCGGCCAAGGTCTTTAAATCATTGATTGCCGCCTGCCCCCTACGCCCGGATATCGTCGGCGATGGCTTCGATGTCCTGTGCGTCCGCGAGCTCACCTCCGACATCTATTTCGGTACGCCGAAGGGGCGGGAAGGGCAAGGTGACGAGGAAAGGGCCTTTGATACCATGGCGTATAGCCGATTTGAAATTGCCCGGATTGCCAGGATGGCCTTTGCCGCCGCCCGGCAGCGGCGTGGTAAGGTGACTTCGGTCGATAAGGCCAACGTCCTGACCACCATGGTCCTGTGGCGCCAAGTAGTGGTGGAGATTTCCAAGGAATTTCCGGACGTGGAGCTGAAGCATATCTATGTCGACAACGCCACTATGCAACTGGTACGCGATCCGCATCAATTCGATGTCTTGCTGTGCAGCAACATGTTCGGCGATATCATCTCCGATGAGGCGGCGATGCTCACCGGTTCCATGGGGCTGCTCGCCTCCGCCTCCCTGAATAAAGACAACTTCGGGTTATATGAGCCGGCCGGTGGTTCCGCTCCCGATATCGCCGGCAAGGGCATTGCCAACCCCATCGCCGAGATCTTGTCGGCGGCAATGATGCTTCGTTACACCTTTGGTCTCACCGAGGCAGCGGCGGCCATCGATAAAGCGGTTGAGGCAACCCTTGATAAAGGAATACTGACCGCCGATCTCACCGGCAACAAGGCTGCTGCGGTCGGTTCCGCCGCCATGGGTGATGCCATCGCCCAGGCATTGCAAGGCTAAAACACAGAGGAACCCCAGAACAACACCGCAAGGCATGGTGTTCGGGGTTGAGGGACGCCCATGCAGAACAAGGATAATGTCATTCTCGTTGCCAACGAGGCTTCCACCGAGCTCGGCTATAAATTGGCCGAACGGCTGTGGCTGCCGTTTACCGAAATGATCCGCAAGCGCTTTTCCGATGGAGAGCAATACCACGCTTTTTCAACGTCTATTGCCGGCAAAGATCTTGTGATACTTGGTGTTACCCATGACGACAGTTCGCATCAGGAGCTCCTTGATCTCATCTCCGGGGGAATCTATTGGAACGCGGCATCGATCAGCGTCATTATTCCTTTTCTTGGGTATTCCACCATGGAAAGGGCCAAGCCACGATCCCACGAAATTCCCAAGGGCATCACGCGGACCAGGCAGATATTTAAGGCCGGACCCAATTACGTGGCTTTCGTCGACCTGCATTCGGAGGCGGTTCTCCATGCCCATGGTGGAGAAATTCGCACCCAACATATTTGGACCGACGATCTGGTCGTCGACAAAATTCAAAAGAGCGGGCTGACCGATTATGTCCTTGTCTCTCCGGATTACGGATATTCGAAAAGGATCGCCAAGCTGGCCAGCATGTTGAATTGTCCGCATACCGCGGCCGATAAGGATCGTTACGACACCGACAAAACTATCGTCGGCCAGGTGTCGAGCGTCGTCAAGGGGAAGACCGCCATAATCTGTGATGATATGATCCGCACCGGCGGCTCGATCCTCCAGACCGCCAGAAGATGTCTGGAGGCGGGGGCCAAAGATGTCGTCGCCCACGCTACTCATTTGGTTATGGCCGGCGATTCTCTGGAAAAATTTCGTCAGGGACCGATCTCCCGGGTACTTGGTTCCGATACCTATCCGGGGCGGAAAAGTGACGACCTCCTTGATATTTATTCGGTGGCGCCGCTGCTCGCCGATATTATTGAACAGCATTTGCAGATCTGAAGAACCGGCTGTACAAAAAAAGAGCAACCCTGATGCCACGTCCACTGTGGATACGCTGATTCAGGGCTGTCAATGGCTGGTAAGGTAGCCGTGGCTGGAGTATGAGAAGAGAAGACATCGCACAGAATCTTCGACGGTCCCTCCTGTTTAAGGAGGCCACTGCCTCAGAAATCGAAACCTATGTCGGGGCTGCCCGGGTGCAGATTTTCCAGGAGGGGCGGTTCGTTTACCGGCAGGGGGAGGCCAGCGACGTTTTCTACATCCTTGCCATGGGCGAGGCGGAGCTGGTGCTCGGTGGTGAAAACGACCGAATGAAGGTCGTCGGGAGAATTGGGCCGGGTGGTCATTTTGGTGAGACCGGCATCCTTACCGACAAGCCGCGTTCGCTTTCGGTCCGCGCCTTGTGCGATGTGGTAGTCATCTGCTTTGACAAACGCTATTTCAAAATTGCCCTTCTTGCCAACAGCAGGATTCACCGGCAACTTGATGCGCTTCTCGCCGAAAGGCTGCGGGTGGCCTTCCTTGATCAGGTCGACTCGGGGAGCGAAGGTAGCTGGCAGGATGAAGGGTCGGGGGCGGATGACATCATTCTTTTCAAGGATTCGAATACGTCGGCCATCAGTCTGCGACGCTTGGCCAGGCGTCGACAAGACGACATCCGAGAATCGAAAACGGCGCAAAAGACCCAGGCGATAATAGATCAATTGGCCATGGGCAGTTCGCCGTTCATCCTCACCGGTGAAGCAGGTACCGGCAAACTCATTATCGCCCAGCAGATTCATCTGCAGAGCAAACGCGCCGGGGGGCAGTTTCTTGAGGTTGATCTACGCGATTTTGAGCCCCTGCAGCTCGAGCGCGCCTTGTTCGGTATTGAGCAGAGTGCCTTTCCCTTTGTCCAAGCCCGTCAGTCCGGATTGTTTGAACAGGCCGCCAACGGCACCCTGGTTTTTACCCATGTCCACCTGATGAAAGAAGAGCTGCAGGAAAAGCTTGTGAGGATTCTCGAAAGCAGCAGCTACAATCACATCGACAGCAGTCGTCAGGTAGCGATGCAAGCCAGGCCGGCCTTTGTCAGTTCCTATCCCATTGATCACCTGCGCAGTAGCGGTAAGCTGTTGCCGGCATTGCTCACCTTGATCCAGGACCAGCATTTTCACGTTCCGCCGCTTCGCAACCACAAGGAGGACCTGCCACGCCTGGTGCTCCACTATCTTGAGCGTTTCAGCAAGGAATACGGCAAGAAGATCTTCAAGGTGTCACCGGAAACCTTGGGTATTTTCATGAATTATGATTGGCCCGGCAATCTGACCGAGTTATCCAGCGTCATTCGTCGGGCGGTGATGCTGGCAAAAAAAGATGAAATCGTCGCCGAGCAAATTTTACTTGGCCTGCCGAAAACGGAAGGCAAGTGGGAGTACAATATTCTGCGTATCGCCTGGATCAGGAAGTTCCTGGAAAGTCGTATTTTTCCTAGAGTTCCCCAGGTCATTATCAGCTGCGTCTTGTTGGTTACCATTGTTTTTCTCTTTTTTGGGCCATCGGACCCGCAGGCGAA
>JBBQVT010000048.1:0-25582 GCA_038211245.1 Desulfobulbales bacterium
GCCGAGCGGGTTGCGGATTTCGTGGGCGATACCCGCAGCCATCCGCCCCAGGGCGGCCATGCGACGGGAACGTTCGAGCTGCATCTCCATCTCGCGGATGGCCCGCAGGTCTTTTATAATGAGCACCTTGCCGATCCGCTCTCCATCGTGGTTGACGAGGTTGGAACCGTTGATCGCAACCGGTACAATATCGCCGTTAGCACCGACACACTGGGCGTCGTGATCAAGACCGTCGTCGCACGGTTCCGCAAATGCCTGTCCGTCGACCGGAAACATCTCGTCAAGACCTGCGCCACAGAGCGAATCAGAGGATCGGCCGAGGATCTCTTCGCTCTTGCGGTTACATGAAACCACTCGGTTTTCCCGGTCGAGGGTGACCAGACCGACGGGTATGGAGGCAAAGACGCTGTCGGCATAGAGTTTCATGTCGGCAAGGCTCGCCCTGGTGAGCCACATCCGGTGATACAAAAAGATAAAGTAGATGCCCGCCGAACCCACCAGAGACAGCAGAGCGGCCATGAACAGGGTGTGGTGCTGATCCTGCCGACGGGCTGCTTCGAACTGGCCGGTGGAGAGGCCGATGGAGATCAGCGCCTCGCCGGTTGCCGGATCGGCCGCCTTCATGTCCGGCGTCGGTGCAGGCATCATGGGCATAACCGGCACAGACGGCCCAAGTCTGAAAAGCCTGGTCAGCACGTAAACGCCTGGACCGTTGAGGTTTTGAGCATGCTGATGTAACGATGGCAGGAGATGGGCCTGCTCATCCTGCCTCGAAGCCGCACTCGAATCGCCGGTCTGGTAAAGGATGGCCCCGTCCTGATCGCTCAAACGGATAAAAATTATACCCTCTGCCTTACCGTTTTCCAGAATGAAAGTATGCAAGGGGTCGTCCTCGCCCACGTGGTGCATCCGGTAGATCCTGCTTCCAGCCTCCAAAGAACGAATTATGGTCTCGCCCTTATCGCGGAGAAAGCCCTCCATCACCGATTGGGCCCGGCTGATATTTTCAAAAGTCGAGTAGGCGAGGAGCGCGGCGAGTGCCAAGGTGGCGAAGATGAGACCGAGCACCACCCTGGAAGTGCGGAAGGTGGTAGATGATCGTGGCAGCCGAAGCCCTGAGATATATGCCTGCATGATGTTGTTTTCTTCGAAGAGAATTATCCAGGTGTCTAGTTTTTGTACACTGCCTGCTACAATCATAGGGATACGGCGCGTTTTGTCCAGTCTCTTGTAAAAAGACTCGCTCAATATTTCCTTTTGTAATTACCAAAAACTGTGTAGTATCCAAGCCGATTTTCCACTAGGCGTGGCTCAACAACAAAGAGCTAACTACCTATTGTTATATTAAAATTTTTCACCCTTTCCTCTTCCATTATGACCAAAGATGACATTCAAAATAAAATTTTAGCAATTCTCACCGAAGATTTTGAATTTGAAAAACCGGGCGTAAACGACAATCTGCGGGACGACCATGGTTTTGACAGTATTGATGCCATTGAGCTTCTCGGAAAAATTGAACTCACCATCCTGGGCTTTTCCCTCACCCGCGAGGAAAAGGAAAAAGCCATGGGCATCAGGACAATCAACGACATAGTTGCCTACATTGAAGATATAAAACTCTCTCGAAGCAAATAATACTGCCTGCCCACCATGAAACGACGCGTTGTCATCACTGCCTGTTCCGCCATTACCCCCATCGGCTATGCCAAAGATACCATCATTGAAAATCTCAGGCGGGGACGGTCCGGAGTAAAACCCCTGCGTGATGATGGTCTTCTTACTCGCCACATCCACTCGCGAGTCTTTGGCACCATTGATTATCCGATAGAATACGGCTTTAAACGACATTTTACCAAAACCATGGGACCTGTGGCCTATTATGCCTGTCAGGTTGCCAAAGATGTGTTGGAGCGCTCCGGGCTCAGCCAGGAGTTCATCACCTCCGGCCGCCTTGGGGTCGCCTTCGGCTCAACGCATGGTAGCCCTACCGTCCAGCGGGAAATCTATAAAACCTTTTTCAACGATATCGATTCAAAATTCTCTTCCATTGGAGCGGTTGACTATCTCCGCTCCATGGTGCATACCACGGCGGTGAACATTACCAGGATGTTCGGCATAACCGGGCGGGTCATTGCCTCTTCCACCGCCTGCACCACCAGCAGCCAATCGATCGGCTACGGCTACGAAATGGTCAAGTACGGCATGCAGGATGCAATGATCTGCGGCGGTGCCGATGAATACGACACCACCACCGTCGCGGTATTCGATAACCTCCTGGCCTGTTCCGTTAATTACAATGCCACACCGCACTGCACGCCCCGGCCTTTTGATACCAACCGCGACGGCTTGGTTGTCGGCGAAGGCGGCGGCGCAGTACTTCTTGAGGAATATGCGTCGGCAAAAAAACGCGGCGCCGTCATTCTCGGGGAAATCATCGGCTTTGCCTGCAACAACAACGGCGGCGACCTTATCCTGCCGAACCTCGACGGCATTACCGCAACCCTGCGCCTGGCCTTAAAAGATGCGGAAATCACCCCGGGTGCTGTCGACTTTATCAGCGCCCATGCCACGGCTACCAAAATGGGCGATGTCATTGAGGCCCAGGCCATTGCCGCCGTATACGGCGACAGACCGCTGGTTACCGGCCTGAAAAGCTACATGGGCCATACCATGGGGACCTGTGGGGTCATTGAATTGATTCTAACCACCTATATGATGGAACAGGGCTTTATCGCCCCGACCCTGAACCTGGAAAATGTCGATGAACGTTGCAGTATGCTGCGCCACACCCGTGAGGTGACCGAGTCCAACACCAAAATAGCAGCCATTCAGAATTTTGCCTTTGGCGGTGTCAACACCTGCCTGCTGGTAAAAAACGGCAATGAAGTGCATTAACCCATTGATGGTGTGTCCAAAGATGGTTACCGAGAATCAAGCCCCCGCTCACAACTCCCCGCAAGGCTTTACCGATAGAGTTCTTGACAGTGCGGTAACGCTTGCCTGCTGGACCTGGTTTATTTTCGGTTTTCTGTTTTTCTTCTCCTGGGCATATCTTGCGGCCGCTCTCTTTGCAAAAAACCCGGAGATTCATTTTCAACGATTAAACTCTTATTTTTTTAGAATATTTTTCTGGGTTGTCGGAACCACCGCGCCCCGGCAAAAATTTGTCATCGATGACAGGATAGCCGACATACGCTCATCGGTAGTGGTCTGTAACCACCTTTCCTACCTCGATCCCCTGCTGTTAATTGCCCTTTTCCCTCGGCAAAGAACCATAGTGAAACCGCGATTTTTCGGCACACCGATTTTTGGCTGGATGATCAAAAAATCGGGTTACCTTCCCGCTTCAAGTGAAGGACGGTTTTCCCGCTTAATGATCGAACAGATGGAAACCATGGGGTCGTATCTTCAAGACGGCGGTAATCTTTTCATCTTTCCGGAAGGAACCAGAAGCAGGGACGGGAAAATCGGTAATCTGAACCGGGGCGCATTGAAAATTGCCAGGATGTGCCAGGCACCTCTGTATGTCCTGCAGCTCCGCAATACCGACAAACTCTTTACGCCGGGCAAATTTCTCTTTAATTCAAGAATTCACAACAGCATCAGCATCAAGATCATTGAGCGTATCGAACCGGACTATCACAACAATCCCCCCTCCACCGCACAACTCGAGCAGCAGGTGCGGCAAGCCTTCAGCGCCCATCAGATCTGTCGTGATGTTTAGCCGATAGTCCCTATGGTCATGGCATCGTCCAACAACTCCTTGATATCATTTGCCAGCACCAAAGCTTCCGCGCGGTCAAAGCGGATGGCACGTTCGGCATAGCGGTGACAGTATCGGCAATCGTCGCAGTATGTTTCGGCACAGCGGATTTTCTCAAAACCAGATAAAAAATCAGTTAATTCGGCGTTGTCGATGGAGAGATCCAGTGCCAGAAGTCGGCGCCGCAATTTCAACATGCGCAGCATAACATGCCGTTCCTCTTTGCCATAGTGGCGCATGCGCTCACGCACTTGATTGTCTATATCACTGTGGAAACCACCCGGGTCCCCGAGCATCTCCAGCGACAGGATGTCCAGTAAATTTCCGTCGTAGCGCCGATCGGCGTAGGCCTTGGTGGCACGCAATAGCCAAGCCGTGGAGCGAGAACGATCGATAATCTTAAATTCATCAAAGCCCAGAGCTTCGTATATATGCAGATCTTCAGGACGGATCCACCGACTCATCAGCAGGAGTTCCGGGTGCAACAGACGGCGTCGCGTGCATTGCCACAGGTAGAAATCGAGGAAAAAGCTCGCCTGCCGCGTATTATGCTGCAACTGCGAAGCGTGTCCGACGCTGCATGCATGTTCAGCAAGATAGTGACAGTTGTAGATACATGCAACGTTGACGAACAGTTGCATGGCACATGAAAGTCCTGAGCGAATTTTGCTCAACATCTTAAAATCACGGTTGAACTCGCTATAGGGGATGATCAACGGATCAACACCAAGGGATTCCTGATACTTGAGTCGTGACAGATTGGTTGGCCAACTGAGTACGCTGCCGCGTATAGCCAGATGCGGGAAATTTCGGCGTACCAGCGACAATACGGCCAAATGAGCGATCGACACACTGTCGACCCCTATATCGACCAGTTGTCCAATGAATTTCACTATTTGCTTCTTGCCTTCCGGGGTTTGTTCAAGATTGCCGAGACAGGGGGCATTTATGAGGTAGCAGAAGGACAGATCACGGTCATGGGCTGCTCGAATATAGGCGACGGCGGAGTCCCAATCAACCGAGGGTACAACCATCCCGGCTCTCCCTCCACCCATTATATCGAAAGGCAACTTGGCATAGATCGAAGTTACCTCGGGGATTTCCAGCAAACCTTCCAGCAACTCCATATCCCAATTTGCAGCAACACTCAGTTTCATTGATTTCTCTTTTAAAAAACTATTCAACTCGATTTACAGAGATAGCCGTAGGCCGCAAACTGAAAAGGCGAGGCCATGGTGAGAGTAATCTTCTCAGCCAGATTTGCTGCCTGTAATTGAGCGTTTATCTCATCCAAGGTATATGCAGCATAAAGTGACAGCAACATGTCTTGGCGCAGCAATGGAGGTGCATCCGGTATATATGTATCGACCACAAGTTTGGCTAATTCCTCGCTTGTCGGTCGCAGCAGGTCAATTATCAAAATTGCTGCTTGCGGCTGGCCATATTTATGGATGGCATTCCACAAGACCATGGGATCGGCAAGATGGTGCAAAAAACTATTGGAAACAATGACCCCATAACGTTGGCGTGGCAGAGGGATATTGTCCGGCAGGATTCCATGGAAAAGGTGCACCTGCTTCCCCAAATCTTCGCGTTGCACAGCCTCCTTGCCATATGCCAGCATGCGGGGAGCCCCCTCGACACCATGGATCTCACAATGGGGAAAATATCGGGCTAGACGCAGAGGGATGGCGGCCGGGCCGCACCCTAAATCAAGAATTGCATCGGTTGGTACCAGGCCGGGGAAATATTTTCGAAAGCGTTGAATGAACAACCAGCAGGCGTTGTCAAGATAAGGACCTGCGTAAAGAGCGACCTGCTGAGGGTCATTCATGAGTTCTGGTTCGGGAATCCGCTGCATAGGAATTTTTCCATCTCGTATCGAGAGTAAATTTTTTTATCTTTATTACCACACACTGAGAAAGTATGCATTGACTGTAAGAACGGATGACTTTAGGAATTGGTAAACTTCTGTTTTCCACCAGTAAAGTCGGTTAGTTACCTTAAGGAAATTATCCTTGTAAAATATCTGGAAGATGTTAAAATTGTCGGGCCTGCGATGAAATATACTTTTTCATGTCAATGCATTACACACCTAGCATAGGTGTTGACACGAAAAGGAACTTTCTGTATTTGCTTACCTGTTGTATATTTCCAGTCCAAGTGGTATACGTTTGCTCCCCTGCCGACAAAGCAGGAATACCGGCAACGGCGGGAAATGCTCCCAGCCTTGAAATAGTATTTGATTTGACAGGATACTATATTGTATTTAGTTGTTGATTGGATGGAAAAATGGAAATATCCGAGACAACCGCATCCGTTAAAACCGAAGGCAATTCTCACTGGTTTTCCGGTCACTTTCCCAACAATCCGATTCTGCCTGGAATTGCTCAGTTAAAAATGGTTGTTGATCTTATTACAAAATCTGGGGCCTGCAAGGAATGCTTATCCGGTTTGAGCCGGGTTAAGTTTAGAAAAATAGTGCGACCCGGGGACCAGCTCGTTATTCGGGTGACCCCCGGCACTACAGACAATCACTCTCTATTCAGGATTACCAGCGGGGACGAAGAAGTCTGTTCCGGCAAAATGCATTTCACCCAAAAACCAATAATTACGAATTCATGAGTAACGATATCAACCAGACTATCACGCGAATTGCCGAAATCATCATCAATGAACTCAAGCTTGAAGATGTTACCCCTCAGACCTTTAATCCCGACCTAGACTTAATAGATGAAGTCGGGGTCGACTCCATGGATTTGGCAACCGTTGCCTTGGTGCTGCGGGATGAGTACGGGATCAGGATTGACGAGGATGATTATCCCAAGCTGACCTCTGTGCGCATCATCGCCCAGTACATCATAAATAAACTTGCCGACAAAGAATAGATGTCCGCCCAACAGCAGGAATACAAATTCTCCGATATCATTGCCGATCCGCTTATCAGAGCGCGCTGGGAAAAGGTGCGCCGCTATTTTTTCCTGCGCGAATCGACCTATGACATGAGCAATCGCTGCAATATCCGCTGTGAAGGCTGTTACTATTTCACCGGCGAGAAGCAGTTTGCCCCGGAAAATACCGACGAAAACGCCTGGCGGCAGCTTCTGCAGGCGGAAAAAGAACGCGGCATAACCTTTGCCGTCCTGGCCGGGGCAGAGCCGTCGCTGGTACCGCATTTGTGTGCTGTTTGCTATCAGGTGATTCCGCTTGGAGCGATAGCGACCAACGGTCTTAAGGCTATTCCCCGAGAAATCGATTACCGCATTCACATCTCGGCCTGGGGCAACGATCAGACCAGTGAAAGTATCCGCCGGGCGCCGAATATGCTGGCGCGGCAGATGGCCAATTATCAAGATGATCCCAGGGCGGTTTTCGTCTACACCTTCACTCCCGGCAACATTGATGAAGCACGGGAGGTGACGAAGCTCCTCGCCGATAACGGCCAGCACATTACCTTTAATATGTTTTCGGCACCGGTCGGCTACCAGGGCAATCTCCGTCACACCCCGGAAACCTTGAGAAAAACCCGTGGGACAATGAATGAACTGCTCACGGAATATCCACAAACTGTACTCTTTTCAACATACAATATCGTTGCCCATACTGAACAACTTGGTTTGCATGATCTTTTTTCCTGCTCCTATCCACGGATGAACCCGTCAACCGACATCGGCCTTGGCCGGTCATTCCGGCAGTACCGCACCGATCTGCAGTGGGACCGTGATGCCGCCTGTTGTGTGCCTGATACCGATTGCCATGACTGTCGGCATTATGCTGCCGGCAGTGCCGTCGTCACCGCTAGAATGTACCGTCATGCCACAGATCCTGTGACATTTTCCGCCTGGCTTGACTACGTTGATACCTATCTTGCCGTCTGGGTCAGAGGATATGATAAAGGGCTGAACCTCTGCAACACCTTTATCAGTCCGCCTCCAAACAACTAGTATACTTATGAAAACTGTCAGTTCCCTCCTCGATGCACCCTGGTACGAGCGTTATAAAAATATTTCCAAGCTCAACATCCGCAGTTCTATATACGATGTAACCAACCGCTGTAACCTGCGCTGCAAGGGTTGCTTCTTCTTTTCCTCCGGCGAACACGAGGTGGCTGCCGAGGAAAACGACATAGGCAAATGGCATGATTTCGTTAAAAAGGAGATGGACCGCGGTGTCAATCTGGCTATTCTCATCGGCGGCGAACCGACCCTCTGTCTTGACCGGGTCGAAGCCTTTTATAAGAAATTACCGACCTTCTGTGCCACCAATGGCCTGATCAAGGTACCTCGGGATCGCTTTCCCGATATGATGGTCGGTATCTCCCTCTGGGGCGATGCCGAAGATGAAACGATCCTCCGCGGCAAGGACACCTTTAAGATCTCCAGCGCCAACTACGCAGGTGACCCACACGCCTACTATCTTTATACTATTACCCCAAAACAGCTTGGCAAAACTGAAAAAATCATCCAGAAAATCAAAGATGTCGGCCTTAAGGCGCATATGCAGCTTCTGTCCAACGACGAAGATGTTGACGGGTTTTCTTGGCAAGCGGACGAACTGGTCGCTGTACGCGCCGAGATGGACAGCATGCTTGACAGTTACCCGGATACGGTGATTTCCTCGAAATATTATCATGAGGTTATCACCACCGGCAAAATGCTCGATCGGGCGTTTGGCTGGATGGAATGTCCCTCGGTCACCGAACCCCTCGACAAAAGAAATCCCCGCCCGAAAAGGTTGATAAGCTTTATACGCTGGTCGTCGGAACTCCAGACCATGCACCGTTGCTGCACCTCGGAAACCCGCGACTGTTCCACCTGCAAGGATGGTGCGGCGCACATGAGCTGGGTCATGGTCAACAAACGGGCGCATATAAAAACAACCAAGGATCTGCAGAATTGGATCGAGGTGTACGAAATGTTTGCCAAGCTGTATCAGTTTATTCCCTGGTAAGCCATGGGAAAAAAGGATGCGGTGATCGTTGGCTATGATGCCATTTCTCCTCTGGGAAGTGACCTGCCGGAGCAGTGGCAAAAAGCCCTCGAAGGTAAAAGCGGCATCGGTCCCTTAACCCGCTTCAAGCTTCCCGACGATTTTCCCGTGCACATTGCCGGCCAGGTTCCTGATATTGATTCTGAAAAATACCCATTCCTGTCCGCCCGACATCAGGCGGCATGGAGCTCTCCAGTCTTTAAATACTCCCTGCTGTCGGTGGCCAGGGCTCTTGAACGTAGCCGGATAGAGCTCAGCCCTGATATCGCCGCCCGAACGGCGGTAACCTACAGTTCGGCCATTGGCGGTCTTGACGCCGTTCTTGCAGCCGACAGACGGATGCGCGCCGAGAACAAACTGCCTCTGCCGTATACCAACCCCAACTCCTGCATCAATATGGTCGGGGGCAAGATTGCCATTGAAACCGGGGCGCAGGGTCCAATTACCTCGACTATCACCGCCTGCGCCACCGGACTCACCTCGATACTGGTCGGCTCGATGTTTCTTGCCCAGAATAGGGCCGACGTGGCCATCTGCGGGGCCGTTGACTTTGCCTTGGTCGAACCGATTGTCGCCGGGTTTTACACCATGAACGGGGTTTACTCTCCAAAAGAAGGCCGGGAAAACGATCCGCCGGAAAGGGCCAGCAGGCCATTTTCTCTTGATCGCCGCGGTTTTGTCATCTCTGAAGGCGCAGGGGCGGTGATCCTTACCACCAGAGAATTTGCCGAAGCGCATGGCCTGCATTACACTACCGAACTGGCCGGTTGGAGCATGACTTCCGATGCCCATCATTTTGTCGCCCCCTATCTTGAAACCATCAAACAGTGTATGCACAACGCCCTTGCCGATGCCTCACTTAGCCCGGAGGACATAGCGGCCGTCAATGCCCATGCCGCATCCACCAAGGTTGGCGACAAGACCGAATATGAGGCTCTGCGGGCCATTTTCGGCAACAAGCTGCCGCCGGTCAGCGCCAACAAGTCGCTCATCGGCCATGCCATGGGCGCCTCCAGTGTTATCGAAACCATCTTTGCCTTACAGGGGCAAAAGGAGAGCATTCTCCCCCCCACCATCAATTACACCCCTGATCCGGAAATCGATATCGACTGTGTTGTTGAGGGGAAACGTCCTCTTGAACAGGAATTTGTGCTCAAAAACTCCTTTGGCTTTGGCGGCTGTAATGCCTGTGCCGTTTTTAAAAAATCAGCTTAAATACCATCTATGAAGGCACCGAAAAACAGAAGGGTCTATGTTGTCGGCTATGATGTTGCCACTGCCCTCGGCAACACCTTTGCCAAAACGTGGCAAGGTGCCGTAGGCGGCCTGGCCGGCTTCCGTAGACTGACTCGCTGCCCATCGACCAGCCGCAGCAATGTGGTGGGGGAGATTCCCGACTGGGATCCCAACCTGTTCCCGTATGTTGACCGTAAAGAGGCCTCTCTCTGGAATGCTTCCTATGTGTTTCTCACCATGGAGGTTTGTAGGAGAGCCCTTCTCCATGCCGGCCTTGAAATAAACGCCGAAACCGGCCCACGCACCGGTTGCCTGATCGGCTCCGCCTTAAACGGCACCGATTCGTACCGGATTGCCATGGACAACTATGTCACTCATGGCCCTTTAAAGGTCAGCCCCTATCTGCTGCCCAATGTCTGTGCCAACCTGCCGGCCGGGAAAACCGGGATGCTCATGGGGTTCACCGGTCCTATTTTTTCTCCCCAGGGTGCCTGCGCCTCCGGCAATCACGCCATAGCCATCGGCGCACGGATGATTCGCGACGGGGATTGTGATTTTGTTTTGGCCGGCGGTGTTGAGACTTGCCTTGTCCCGGAAATTATTCAAGGTTTTTCCAATATGCTGGCGACCATCAAGGTTGGCCCGAAAGACCGGGCTGCCGATGATCCTACCCAGGCATCACGGCCCTTTAGCCTTGACCGCAAGGGTTTTGTCCTGGCCGAAGGGGCCGGAGTTTTGGTGCTGGCAGCCGAAGATGCAGTCCGTTCGCTTGGCCTGACAGCAAAAGCGGAAATTGCCGGCATCGGTTGGAACTCGGATGCCCATCATTTTACCCGGCCAAATTCCACAACCATTGTCCGGGCCATTCATGATGCCATTGACGATGCGGAAATTACGCCCGCCGACATTGGTGCCGTCAATGCCCATGGCACTTCAACCCCGACGGGAGACAGTACGGAAGTGCATTGTCTGCGGACAGTTTTCTCCGATCACCTAGCAAATATTCCGGTGTCGTCCAACAAATCCCAAGTCGGCCACTCACTTGGTGCCTCCGCCGGCATAGAAGCAGCTCTGGCCATTGAAGCCATGCAGCAGGGAATCGTCCTGCCGACAGTCAATCATATCCCGGACCCGGCATTTTCCGACCTGGATGTGGTTCCAAATATTGCCCGCAAACATGCCCACGAATTCGTCCTGTCCAATTCATTTGGTTTTGGCGGCACCAATTGCTGTATCGTTTTTCGAGGAATGTAATGCGCCCACGACCCTTTATTCCGGAATTCCTCGAAAACCCTTGCTATGTCCGAGACGCGGGCAGCGGCAAGGTGTGGCATCGCTGCGAACTGCGTACCCTGTATGTCGACACCGATCGCTCGCAGGTGGTGTATCATGCCAACTATTTGAAATATTTTGAATTCGGCAGGGCATCCCTGATGCGGGAAGCGGCCTACCCTTACAAGATGATTGAGGAAAGCGGCTATATCTATCCGATTATTAAAACTGAACTCAACTATTATTCTCCACTTTTCTATGACGACCTGATGTACATTCATACCCGTCCCGGAAAAATCGAGATGGTCAAACTGCAATTTGATTATGTGATCACCAAGGCTGACGGCGGTGAAATCTGTTGCACCGGTTTTACCAGACATTGCGCCGTGAATGGCAAAAACATCCCGGTTGAGATTGACGAAAAAACCATTAACCTCTGGAATGCGTTTCCTCAGTGATGAGCGACAAGCGTATTCCTTGCATTCTTACCGTTCAACCCTGGTTTCAAGATCATTCTGTTGACGGAAAAATCGTCCTCCCGGCAGTTGAAACCATGCTTTTACTGGCGGCCAAGTGCGTGACGGTTCATCCGGAAATTGATATCAGGGTCATGGAAGATGTGCGCTTTGGTAAATTTCTTGAGATTCCCAGGAATGCTGCAACAGTGCCGACCTTAGTCGAGTGTACTGCCGGCACCGATAATCGAGTGCAGGCCAAACTGCTCAGCCATATGCAATTGGCGGCAATGGCGAGAATCAAGGAGCATGGCCAGATATTTTTCCCCACAGCCGCAAGGAACATGGGGCTGCCGGCAAATATTGACCCGGCACCGCTGGCAGACACTGTAAAGTTTGTCGACTCGGCACAGGTATACCGCGACCTGGTTCCCTTTGGCAGATACTATCAAACTCTGCAGGAAACCCTTTACCTCTCGGATTGTCAGGCGTGGGGAAAATTGCAGGCCCCGGAACTCCCTTTTGTTGATCCTGTCCAGAATATCATCGGTTCGCCCTTTCCTCTCGACGGGGCACTGCATGCAGCCTGCGTTTTGGGACAGCAATTTGTCGATTTTCCGCCATTTCCGGTAGGTTTTGAACGACGAATCATATTCCGGCCTAGCCAACCGGGCGGCAAGTATCTTACCAGGGTGTCCATGACCTCGCTGACCGGCGATGAACTGGTTTTTGATTTGCATATTTTCAACGATGATGGACAACTTTACGAAACCGTCACTGGGATACGCATGCGAGACGTCAGCAAGGCGATGAAAATATCAGCAGTGGAGTGATCGGCAGCAGAGCGACATCGTAGCAATTTGCAAGTTCATCTCTTAGACGAATTTTGCAGTAATTTTATTATCTTCTCGTAACAATACATGAAACTTTTTGAAAGTGAACTACTTGAGCTGATTTGTACAACATGCAACCTGCAGGATGTTGAGATGGACAAGGTTCAAAGTGACGATCCTCTGATTGGTCCCGATTCTCCCCTCGGCACCGATTCTCTCGATGCCCTGGAGATTGCCGTCACCATACAACAAAAATATGGCGTGCGCATGGATTCGGAAAATACCAGCAGGGTCGTCCTGCAGTCCCTAGCAACTCTTGCCGAACATATTCAAAAAAATAGACCGGAGTGATGATCTTCATGCCCCCCTTCTAGACCAGCATGGGGGCAACGGTTTTTTTGCTCATTTTTAAACAATGCTTGGGAACAGTCAAAATACTATGCGTACCTCACCAACGGTAATTCTTTCCGGAAACGATCTCACCTATCAAGACATAGTGGCAATCGGCATAGGCGACAAAAAGGTCGCCCTTGACCAGGAATCGGTAGAACGCTGCAAAGCGTCCAGGGCCTTTCTCGAAAAAGCCCTGCAGGATAAAAAGATTATCTACGGCGTCAACACCTCCTACGGTCCGATGTGCAATAAAATTGTCAATGACCGCGACATTGAAACGCTGCAGAAAAACCTCATTATCAGTCATGCGGCGGGCCTCGGCGAGCCCATTCTCCCAAGTATTGCTCTTGCTGTCCTTGCCGTCCGCCTCAACACTCTCGCTAAGGGCTATTCCGGGGTACGCATTGAACTGTTGTATCTCATGCGGAATTTGATTAATGGCGGATTGGCACCATATATCCCTGAATGTGGCAGTGTCGGCGCTTCCGGTGACCTGATCCATCTTGCCCATATGTCCCTTGCGATAATCGGCCGCGGCAAGGTTTTCTTAGGCAAAGAACTTATGGATGCGGAGGAGGCTTATAAAAGAATCGGCCTTTCGCCGCTTACTCTCAGTTTCAAGGAAGGGCTGGCGCTGATGAACGGCACGGCGGCGATGACGGCGATCGCCGCCTTTGTCCTGTCCGGTGCCGAAAAATTGTATAATATCGCCTGCGTCAATGCCGCCTTTGCCGTTGAAATATTCGGCGGTATCGATGACGCCTTTGACGCCGACCTGCACGCAGTAAAACCGCATCCCGGCCAGATACAGGTGGCCCAGACCATCAAGCAACTGTACCATGGCACCGGCAATATTACCTATCGTGACGAGCTACATGACAAGATCAGAAGCCAGAGCAACGGCGACACGCCGGTTTTTGAAACCAACATCAATGTCCAGGACGTCTATTCCATCCGCTGCACTCCGCAAATCCTTGCCCCCGTCCGTGAGACCTTAGATTACGTCACCACCACAGTGCAAACGGAAGCCAATTCTTCCAATGATAATCCGATTATTATCCCGGAAAAAAACAAGATTATCCACGGCGGCAATTTCCACGGGCAAAGCATCAGTTTTGCCATGGACATCCTGTGTATTGCCATGTCAACGCTCTGTAATCTTTCCGAGAGAAGGCTGAATAAACTTCTCGACAAAAATCTCAATGAAGGTTTACCTGAACATCTGATCCCGGGAGAGATTGGCCTGACCATGGGGTTCATGGGCGCCCAGTATCTGGCCACCTCCTCGACCGCTGAGAACCGTGGCCTTGCCGCACCGATGAGCGTCAATTCCATCTCCTGCAATGCCTCAAACCAGGATGTTGTCAGCATGGGAACCGTTGCCGCAAGAAAGGCTTTCCGCCTGGTCAGCAATGCCAAACATATCGTGACACTCGAAACCTTAGCCGACCTCCAGGCCCTGTCTTTTCGCAATGCCGACAAACTTGGCCAGGCAACCGGGAAAATCCATGCGCTCCTGGCAAAAGAATTCCAAGTGTATGACGACTCAAGAATATTCCATGAGGATCTCGTGAAGTTTCGCAAACTGCTCTTTTCCAGTCAGATCTTCACTGACCTCTCTGTGTATTTTGCATAAAAAAGAAGGGTGGAGAATGGTTGCTCGATGCCTCCTTGTTTCTGCCAACCGGATGGCGTTGCCCTACCCGGTGTATCCGCTCGGCGTAGCGCATATCATGGGCGCCCTGCAACGCCATGGCCATAGGGCTGATCATGTTGACATCCTTGCATCCGGAGGCTATTCGACTCTTCTGAAACGGCTGGAGGATATTCACTATGATGTTATTGCCATCTCCATCAGAAACATAGATACTGTTGACAGCGCATCCCCGCAGCAGCTACTGACGGACATTACCGAAGCTATTCAACACATACGAAGACACTCCAAAGCGCGCGGATGCAAATACGCCTGCGGCTATTGTTCCTACCCAACCATAGAAGGAAAAAAGCTGCGCTACCGCGATGCAACTGAGGTTGTCGGCGAGATCGAACTTCTTTGCCGGGAATTTGCAGCCCGTTATATTTTTTTCACCGATGATGCAGATCTTGTCGCGCCTGTTTTCTATTATTCTCCACAGGTTGGCAGGGATTTTATTGAAAGTCGACTGCTTTCTGCATTTCGCGGCAGAAAAGATCGAATCTTCCCTGTATCAGAAAGCGAGAATGTGATCCCTTTCCTCCACCGAATGGGACATATCGGCCCATTGTGGGATCTTTTGATTGATACACCTCAGGGACATGATAGGTAATCGGAAAATTCTCGTTGTCATGCCAGTATGCAATCACGACACCACACTTCCCTCGATGGTGCAAGCAGCCATTGGCACCGGCTATGACCTGCTGGTAGTTGACTATGGCAGTGATGATAATTGCCTCCGGTCCATTGCCGATTTGCCGTGTCGCACCATGCGATTGAGTGGGCTTAGCGGAAAGGGAGCAGCATTGCTGAAGGGGACAGAGGAAGCTGCAAAACTTGGCTACAACACCGTTGTCTCAATCGATGGTGACGGTCGGCATTATCCGGCGGATATCCATCTGCTGGTGGCGAAGGCGCAAAATTCGAAAAGCCCGTGTATGATCATTGGTACGCGCCAAAGGATTCAGGATAAAGTCCAAAATTCCAAAAATTTCGCTAAAACATCTGGAAATTTCTGGGTTCGACTTGCCTGCGGACTTGAAATATCTGACGTCGAAAGCGGTTTTCGACTCTATCCGGTAAAGGAATTGCTGGCTCAGAGCCTCAGTCGAAACCATTATGGTTTTGCAATAGAGACAGTTGTAAAGCTTGCCTGGTCGGGAATCCAGGTGAACTCCGTCCCGGTCACAGCCTGTATCGCCGCCGCAGATAAAAAAGTCAGCAATTTCAATAAAATTCGCAACACCCTGAGCCTCACTTTATTATACAGCCAACTGGTGTTCCGACGATTGCTTCCCTGGCCGCACAAAAGGCTCACAAAACAGGAACCCTTCCCGGAAAAGGTCTATCAATCAATATCGAAAAATCCTCTGAAGGTGCTGAGGGAAATCTGCAGAGAGCATACCTCTCCTTTCTGGCTGGCAACGGCCGTATGGCTCGGCATTTTCATGGGGGCATTGCCCCTCCTGGCGATACATACCATTGCCATCATCTACGTCGCCCACAGGCTGCATATGAACAAGGTGGCGGCAGTGGCTGCCAGTCAATTCTGCATGCCCCCTGTTGTTCCGGTACTCTGTATACAGATGGGCTATTATCTGCGAAAGGGCGAACTGCTGGTTGATTTTTCCTGGCAACCATGGCTGCTCGGAATACATGAACGTCTTTGGGAATGGCTCATCGGCTCGTTATTGATCGGCCCCCTTCTTGGTTTTATCGGCGCAGCCATTATGTATTTGACGGCTAGCCGCTTGCAACAAGCCAAAAAACATTGACGAGGAGGCTCAACTGGTACCTGTAGCCGAGCCTCCATAAATTGCAATCTGCAACAATCTTTATGCCTTGGGACAATCGGAACAACGCTTGCCCTTCTTTTTTTTAAATTTCTCACAACATTCTTTTTTTTCTTTCTTCTTCTTGCCCATGAACAATCTCCTTGGTTTTTTTCCACGATCCTTTTGCCGGACGACCTGTGTATTCACACGTACCCTGATTATTTTTTAATTTTCGCCTTTTTTTCGATGTCACTCCAGATTGTCCGATAGGCAACCGACGCTTGATCCTTACCCGCATAGGTCAATATCGGTGCCCGATGAACCCCCATTTTCTCGACGTCGGAGGAAAAAGGTATATAGCCTTTAAGTAAGCTCTTATATTCTTTTTGCAACGCCGCCATCGTTTCTCGATGCAGATTTTTGCTTTGCTGCACCATTGAAAAAAAAGGCAGAATTTTTTTATCCTGGTAATTGTTGTCTTTGAAAAAAGCATACAACTGTTGCAGGGTGCGGACCGACAAGGTGGTAGGGATTACCGGAACAACAATTTTATCGGCAACCTTGAAGACATTTTCCGAGAGCAGAGAGATATTCGGCGGACAATCAAGAATAATAACCTGATAGTCGCTGTCCACCGCCTTCAAGGCCTTCTTCAGCCGCGACCGCTTGTTTTTCATGCGTGACAGAAAAATATCAAAATCTCGATAGGTAAGATTGGCCGGCAACAGATCGAGATTTTCGTAATCACTGGCCCGGATGGCTGCAACAAGTTTACCGACATCATCGAAGAAGGTGTTGTTCGTCAGTTTTTTTGACTGCTTGACACGAAAATAAAAACCCGAGGCACCCTGTGGATCGAGGTCGCACAGCAGGGTCCGATAGCCATTGACGGCACTGACATAGGCCAGATTGACGGAGGTTGCCGTTTTCCCTACCCCGCCCTTGTTACTGTAACAGGCAATTATCTTCATCTGCTCCTTCCTCGGTCATAAACAGTTTTGTAAAGGCATTACGAATTTCAAGGCTGTCAAAAGCGGCAAGATTTTCTACAACTTACCTCCGTTCACCGCCCTGCATTTGATGCAGCATGGCCGTCAAGGCACCAATCGATTGGGCAACAGCCATGTTACTTTTACCCCGCCTGCGATATCATTTGCCAATGTTTTTTCGAGAAATTGCTGCTGCACCGAATAGTCATTGAAATTTCCCGGGTTATCCTGGAGCATTTTCAGGGAACGAATGAGTTTCTTGATCTCAGCCGGAGGAAGCAGCAGCGTGAAAAACTCCATAAGATACCGCAGTTTTTTGCAATTGATACGCAATTGGTGAATGACATGGTATTGGGGCTCCGGAGGCAGATATTGCCGCAACTTTCGAAGACTGAGCGTAGACGGAAGAAAATAGACAAATGGTTCCATAAAACATACGATCCGTATTAGAGTTCTTGTCCCTCGCCAACGATCTGCTTGCAAGTTTTACCTTATATTGCCAAATTGTTGAAGATATAAAGAATCAAAGTCATAGAGCAAGATGAAAAAGCCGCAGCTATGGGGCATAATCCCGAACACTCGGGCACCTGACCCTTGGCATAATTTTGTCACATCGGTCCTCCCATGTCAAAAAAAAGGCCGGGAGACACTATTTTGAAAAACATTTTTTAACAGCAAATCAAATGCATAACCACTTTCATTCGGCACCGAGATCGGCTATCATACTACCTGATCAAATCAGGTAAGGAAGATACGTATCTCCTTAAAAAACACTTTCCGCATACACGCATCAACGACCCCATAAAAATACGGAATCGCTATGAATGCAAAGACTTCCCCGGATCGCCCCACACCTACCCAAGCAAATCTTGCACCGCAAATCGAACCGGTATTCGATCTGCAATCACCGGAATTCTATCTTAACCGGGAACTCACCTGGCTTGCCTTCAATAAAAGGGTGCTGCACGAAGGACAGGATAACCGCAACCCACTGCTGGAAAAAGTTTTTTTCCTGGCGGTTGTCGGCTCCAATCTCGATGAGTTTTTTATGAAAAGAATCGGTGGCCTGAAACAGCAGGTCGGGGCCAGCGTCAGAAGGTTGTCGGTTGATGGCCGGTTACCCCAGGAACAGATAGATGCCTGTCACGTGGTGGTGCACGAAATTCTTGCGGAGCAATTGCTTCTGGAAAGAGAACTGCAACAAGAACTGGCAAAACAGTCCATCGACATCCTCAAATACCTGCAGCTGAGCCCAGAGGACCGAGATATTGCCAACGGCTATTTTCGTAACGAAATTTATCCGCTCCTCACCCCCCAGGGCATGGATCCGGCGCACCCCTTCCCTTTTATTTCCAATCTGTCGATCAACCTGCTGGTCAGTGTCCGTTACCCGGAAACCGATCACAGTTATCTCATCCGCATAAAGATTCCAACCGGCGCGGAAATCCCGCGCTTCGTGCAAATCGGCAAAAAAAACCTTTATATTCTTCTTGAAGACCTGGTCGCCAACAACCTGGCGCTGCTCCTGCCGGGAATGGAGATTGAATCGTGCGCGGCTTTTCGGGTAACCCGCAACGCCATAACCGAGCGTTCCGAGGAACAGGCCAATGACCTGCTGGTGATGATTGAATCGGCTCTCCGCGACCGCAAGTTTGCGGAAATCGTCCGGCTGGAGGTTGACCGCAGCATGTCGGATCTGCACCGGGGAAAACTCGCGGCCGAGTTGGGGGTTGACAAAGCCCAGGATGTCTATGACGTAGACGGCATTCTCGGTCTGCGCGACCTGTTGCAAATCGCCGCAATTGATCGTCCCGACCTGCATTTTGCGCCGCACCATCCGGTCGACAACACCGAACTTCTCGGTGACGACCCGAACATCTTCCATACCATCAGGGAGCAAGGCAATATTCTCCTGCAACACCCCTATGAATCTTTCGACACCTCGGTGGAACGTTTTTTACGGGAGGCAAGTCGGGACCCCAAGGTCCTGGCGATCAAAGCGACACTGTATCGTACTGCAAAAAAATCGCGTATCATCCAGTACCTGATCAATGCCGCCCAGAACGGCAAGCAGGTGGCGGTAGTCGTTGAACTCATGGCCCGCTTTGACGAATCGGCGAATATCCGCTGGGCCGGTTTTCTTGAAGAAGCGGGCATCCATGTCACCTACGGTATTGTCGGCATGAAGACCCACTCGAAACTCATTTTCGTCATCCGCAAGGACTACAATGGTTTGCGCCGCTACGCCCATATCGGTACCGGCAATTACCATTCCGGAACGGCCAGGGCCTACGTCGACTTCGGCCTCATAACCTGCGATCCGGAGATCGGCGCCGACCTGACTGAGCTGTTCAACTATCTGACCAGCGGCTGCACCGCAACGCGCCGTTACGCGAAGATACTGCCGTCACCGAAGCAATTCAAGAAGGCTCTCCTGCACAAGATCACGCGGGAAATCGAACACCAGAAACAGGGACGGGACGGCCTTATCCAGCTGAAAACCAATGCCCTGGAAGACAAGGAGGTGGTCGAGGCCCTGTATCGTGCCTCCATGGCCGGGGTTCACGTTGATCTCATCGTCCGCGACTCCTGTCGACTCCGCCCCGGCATCCCCGGCTTATCAGAAAACATCCTGGTCATCTCCCTGGTTGGCCGGTTTCTTGAACATGGCCGCATCTATTATTTTAAAAACGACGGTGAAGAAGAGTATTATATCGGTTCCGCCGACCTCATGAAACGTAATCTGGAAAGCCGGGTGGAAGTTTGCACACCGGTTGAATCGGCAAAACACAAGGCCCTGCTGCGGGAGATTCTCGATTTACAGCTGAACAACATCCGCAACGTCTGGGAAATGCACCAGGACGGCACCTATACCCAAAGGCAGGCAAGCGATGAAAATGGCTCAGTCTGCGTTCACAATTTTCTTATAGATAAGGCGGAGAAACGATCGGTGGCCGGTCGCCTGGCCCTAGCCAAAAAGAAAAACAAAAAGAAGAGCGTCGGCCGACATGCGGCAAAGCAGGAAGATCAATGACCTGCTGGTATTGCAGACCCCATTGTGATGCGGCTCTTATTGCCAATCCTCACCCCACGGTTTGCTGCTATGGTGCAAGACAAGAAAGTCCCATGGACCGCACTTGAAAAAAAGATGAAGATGCATTAACAATGTGAAAGGGCATTTGAGTAATATGGGGTCGCTTTATAACGTCAATATCGAATTCTTCAATCCCGATCACCCGTGAGGTCATCGCCATGGGCAAAACCAAATCCTTTCGTGTGGAAAACGGCAGAATGCTCTTCAAGTGTCATCTGTGTCAAAGCAAGAGGATGGTTGCCGTTGCCCCCGGCGTTCGCACGCGATCGCTGCGCTGCAGTAAATGTGGCGAATCGACCCGCTGCATCTTCAACCGACGCCAGGCACAAAGAGAGCAACAGAGCGGCACCGTTTTGGCGCAAACCAGCGACGGCAGAGAGTTGATGGTCGATCTCTTCGACATTTCCCTGAAAGGGGTGGGGTTCGAGCTCTCAATCCGTGATATAAACAAAATCGCCATCGGTCGGAATGTCCAATTCAAATGCACCTGGAATCCGCGGCTCTTCAGCCAGGGACGGTATGTGGTTCGATCGATAACGGGTCAGCGAATCGGTGTCGAATTCCACTCTTGATTATTTCACAGCCTCGGAATTGAAGCCTTGGTGCCCTCGCCACTATCCTGCTTCTCGTTCCGAAATCGCTGCAACTCGGCGATCAGCCATATGCTGCATTGTTCCGTCTGCCCATCCTGGCTTTTAACCAGATACGCTTTTCCACTCACCAGGCTTTTTGTCGCGGCAAGAGCCACGAAATCCTCGGCTGATTTGATTTTTTTCACGAAATGCTGCCGCTTCTTCTGCAAATGATCGACCGCTTCCAGAGATGTGTACCCCTGCCCGTTACGAATGAAGGTGACCTTTGCTTTGCCTATATACTCAAGAAGATGGTCAATCTCAGCGGCTGTGTCCGCTAAGAGGAGAGAAGGCAGAAAGAACAGAAGAGTAGCGATAAGGCATATTCGGTACATCATCTTTATCCTGATTCACCATATGCGGCATAATCCGGGGCGTATCCCGATTGTTCCGCGGTTTTTGTTCTTGGTTTTTTCGTTCCCGCTACCAAGATTAGCGCCAATGGATTTTTGGCGCCTTACGCTCCGGCAGTCGGTAATAGCGCATTTTGCCGTAGCCGATCATCATCGGGTAGTGATAAGAGTAGTCTTGGGGAATACCCACCTCTTCTTTGAGGGCAGGATTGGCGAGCATCGCACCTTGCAGCAGACCGGCCCAGCAGGTCCCCAGTCCATATTGCGGTGCGGCCAACTCAAGGTAGCTCAGCGCCAGGGTCAAATCGACCATGCGGATGGGCATCGGTCCCGGCGCCATTGCTATTACCACGCAGGGAGCGGAACGGAGAACCGAATCGACACCGGACTCCCAGGCCTTTACCAACGCCGGATAGTAAGGTGCCACCGGCGATTTCGGATCTTGCAGCATGGACCGCATCCAGTTGATCACCTTAGCGGCGATGGCCTGCAACCGCTGCCGATCATCGATAACCAGCCACTCCACCAGTTGCGAATTGCCGGCAGTCGGGGCATAGCGGGCGATTTCGATCAAGTGCTGCAGGGTGGCTTTGTCCACCGGCTTGTCCTTGAAGCGTCGCACCGAACGACGCGAGCGCAGGAATTGTTCGGCCTGGGCGGACGAGACGGCGAGATCCTTATCGATTGGTGTGCAGGCGGCAAGCACCACCTCGGAATGATCGAGTGCACCTTGCGGACAAACCGCCACGCAATGGCCGCAACGTATGCACATCGCCTCACTTTCCGGCGGAATCTCCGGGAAGCTGCCTTTTCCTTCAAAGTGAATTATCCCCATGGGACATTCAACTGCGCACAGACCATCCTGATGGCATTTGTTTTGATCGATGTTCAAAAGACTCATGTAATTCCTCTCGTTAGATAGTTTGCTGTCGTAAATATTTGCTGATGAACGGCGCCAATCCGCCGCCCGGCTTTTTCCGTTGCTGATGCGTATTGCAAAAAAAACGGCTCCAAGTCACTCCCCTTTTGGTCTCAAGATGATTCTTTGCTGTAGCCTCACAGGCATAATGTTCCGCATGAAGGCGGATGCCGGGCAGTTTCCGGAAATCCGCCTTTAGGCGATGGTTGGATCAATTCTTTGTCCTAGACATTATATCGTATGATATGGTACTCTTCAGAAGACATAATGTAAATATATTTGCTTGCAAATACTTATATTTGTATTTTAAATAATTGTTATTATATACTATATTTCTTTGCTCATGGTGGACAGTTATGATGACATATGAAAAGACACATCCATGGATATCTTTTGTCATTGACCTGAGAAAGGCAACACACAAACACTGGTTATTACTTGGTGAAGCCAGCTCGAAATGCATGCATGTTTCCGGAGTTCCGTTATTGCCAGCCGTTGCAAAAGAGCTGTACAAGTTATATCTGGTAAAAGGGGCCATGGCCACTACCGCAATTGAGGGAAATACTCTCTCCGAGGAAGAAATTTCACAACATCTGGAAGGAAAACTTCGGTTGCCGCCGTCAAAGGCTTATCTACAGCAGGAGGTAGATAACATTATCAAAGCCTGTGACGAAATTGCAGACAATCTTTTTAGCGGCAAAGATGCCGCTCTTTCCGTAGAGCAGATCAAACATTATAACACTCTTGTGCTCAAAAACCTGAAGCTGGAGGATGAAATCGTCCCAGGTGAAATACGAGAACACAGTGTAGGGGTGTGGACGTATCGAGGAGCACCTGCGGAAGATTGTGATTTTCTGTTAAAGCGATTGTGTGAATGGATGAATGAATTTACTCCGCCGTCGGACGATGAAAAAATCGTCTATGGAATTTACAAGGCGATAATCTGTCATATGTACCTAGCGTGGATACACCCATTTGGCGACGGTAACGGCAGGACAGCGCGACTCATTGAATTCCAGGTTTTACTTTCGTGTGGAGTTGCCGACCTCTCAGCCCATCTGTTGAGTAACCATTACAACATGACGAGAACTGAATATTACAAGCAGCTCGATGCTTCGCATAAGTCAGGTGGGGATATTTTCCCTTTCATTAAATATGCCCTGCAGGGCCTTGTAGATGGTCTTGCTGAACAGGTCGAACTCATTCGGCAGCAACAGGTGTATGTTCACTGGAAGGATTATATCCATGAAAAGTTCAGTAACAAGGATGAAAAATCCGAAGCCAGGAGGCGGCGATTGATTTTGGATCTGTCAGACAGTGTTAATGTTAATGCAGTTCCTGTTGCAAAAGTCCGGCACATAACTCCTCGTATTGCCGAAGTATATGCAAATCTCACCGACAAGACGCTCCACAGGGACATTAATGCTCTGGCGAAGATGGGGCTGCTTGAGAAAACAAAAGACGGAGTGAGGGCAAGACCGGAAACAATGTTTGCTTTTCTTGCACCAGTAATCAGCTAGTCTTTGAGAAGTCACCGAAGATTCGCTAATGGAACCATACATTCCTTCTCAGCTAACATCAACCATACAGACATAGTGCCTATCACTCTCTATTTACACATATATAATCCATGTCAAATCTTTTCACCTACGGATCACTGATGAGCAGTGATATCATGTACCATGTGGCCGGCTGCAGTGCCGACTACGTTCCAGCAACCCTCAAGGACTTCCGGCGTTCGAGAATTCGTGGCGAGGAATATCCCGGCATCGTTGCCTACCTGGGAGCCGAGGTTAAGGGCGTCCTGTACCGTGATCTCTCGCAAAAGGCAATTGAGAGGCTTGACGGCTTTGAAGGTGAACAGTACTCCCGACAGGAGGTGCAGGTGATGACACAGCATGGGCCATGCCTGGCCATGGCCTATGTGATAAAGCCCGAACACAGCGCTCTTTTAACCGGTGAATCATGGAGTTACGCGAACTTTCTCGCCGTCGGCAAAGCCGGGTTTCTTGAAGCCTATGTCGGTTTTCAAAAGATTTAAAACCATAAAGCAAGACTCTCCCAGTCATCGGCCCCATAATAACAATGATCAATCAACCTATTTTTTTCTGTGCCCCCTGCCAATTTGGCAGAAATAGTTGTAGACTCATACGATCAGATGCCTTGGCAAACTCCAGGGACCTTCATTCTGCATACTCTTTGAAGTAGGGGCAGTTTCGTGCCCCAAGATATTTGTCGGACATCTATTTGTTTTTCCAACATATTCAAGACCATTTAAGAGAAAAAACTCAGTAGCGCTGAGTTACCCCACTCAAGGAGTAAGGAATGAAAAACATGAAACTGGCGATGAAAATTGGCTTAGGATTCGGCACCATTATCCTCCTGACCATAACCGTTTCCTTTTTCTCGTGGCGAGGGTTGACCACGCTGGATCAGGGCGTGTCCGATTTTCGCGGCATAGCACACCAGACCAACCTCATTGGCCGGATCCAGGCCAATATGCTCATGGCACAGGTCAGTGTTAAGGATTTTCTTATCTCCGGTACGGAGAACGACAGCAAACGCTACAAAGGGTTTCTCGATAAGAGTAAAGAGTTCATGACCACTGCCGGTCAGACCGCAAAAAACCCGGAAATGTTACAAAAATTGACCGCCGTCGATGAAAAAATCGGCAGTTATGACACAACGTTCGGCAAAATCGTCGCATTTAAAAGCGAACTGGATCAGTTGGTGGCAAACCTCGATAAACTTGGGGTTGCCATGGAGCAGACCCTTACCGATTTGATGGATAAAGCAGCCAAGACAGGCGCGACAAGTACCGGATACACCGCCGGTCTGAGTATCCGCCGCCTGCTCCTCGGCAGATTGCATGTCAGTCGTTTTCTCGACACCAGTTCCACCCCCGACGCAGAGTTGGTGGTCACAGACTTGACCGAGTTGGAACCGGTATTGAAAGATTTAAAGGACGCCCTGCTGCGGGTAGAGTGGCAGGCAATGGTCGTCGATATAAACAAAAATTTGGCAGAATACCGGACAAAATTCACCCTCCTAGTTGCCAAAATTAATGAGCGCAATGCCCTCGTCAGCAAATCGCTCGATAAACTCGGTCCGGAAATTATCGATGCCGCCGACAGCATCAATTTAAGCTATCTTGAGATTCAAAACGAGTTAAGTCCAAAGTTGGCC
>JBBQVT010000049.1:0-25506 GCA_038211245.1 Desulfobulbales bacterium
GCAGGCAGCAAAAACCAGACATTTTGGCGTCGCTATCTCGGGGAGCGCGATGAGGCGGGTCTTTTCCCGCTGGAGGCGAACCTGCAAGAACTCTCCTCCATGCTGCGTGCGGCCCTTCTTACGACCCCCGAACGTTTTTCCGGTTTGTCACAAAATGGAACAGCGCCCGGATCGACCCTGTACGAGCGGCCTGAATTGGAAAAGAAGATAGTGAACAAACTCCGGGCCCTTTGCAAAACCGGTACGGTGTCCGACGAGCGGGGACAACCCCTGGCAGGTCATCTCATGGTGGCGTGGCCCAAGGAAAATCCGCTCTATCTGGCGATATTCCGTAAAACCGGGGTGTCCGGGGCGGCGGTTTTAGGCCCGGCTGTCCCGGTATTAAAAGAGTGGGAAAAAAAGTGGCCGATCAGCCTCGGGAAAGTGCGGGTCCGGCTGCTCTCCCTTGTCCCCGGCACGTCATGGCGGGCCTATGAACCCTGCCCGCCTTTACCGCTTGTGGAACACGCGAAGACCGTGGAAAAGGCAAACCTCTGCGGCCGGTACCAGATCGATTCGTCGGCCAGGGGCGGTCGTCCGGAGCGCATTGTCTGGGGCCTGCTCGAAACCCGGCCGGACTCGGACGCCGTGATCCTTGAAACGGATCCCTTTACCTTTGCCGATCAGGTCTTGGAGAGCGAAGCCGACGATCTCAGCGGCGAGGCCAAGGCGGCGCTCCGGGCGGTGATCGTCTGGAACGGGGTGTATGGTGGGCACCGACATCAGGAAACCGCAGCTCTGTGCGATTCCACCCATTGTATGGTGTTTCAGGGAGCACTTCCCGGAAAGACGGAAAAAAGACCGGATCCGATAGAACCGGGGCTTATCGCACTTCTCAATACCATCGCCAAAAAGCAACAAGCCGACTGGCTTGCCTTTTCCGAAGGCGGGGCGGAAAAATGGACAAAACAGCTGTCTTTTACGGAAATCGAGCGCCTGGTGAACGAGCCTAAGGTTCACGATATCCGTCGCGAGAGAAAACGCAGCGGCGAGATCGTTATCCACCTGATGTATCCGGAAAATGACGAAGTCGTGCCCTGCGAAGTATTTCGCAATCGGCTGAAGCTCCTTTCGTGCCCGGAGATCATCGAGCGGGATGAAGGGGGCCACCTGTGGCGTTTCGAAGGAATCGGCAAAGGGCATGGCCTCGGTCTCTCGGTTGCGCGGGCACGCGTGCTTGCCAAAGCCGGCTACGATGCAGCAAAAATTATCGAAGATGCGTATCAGCCGGCGGAATTCAATGGGAGTGCTCATAACCACGTAGAGCCGTGATAAGAGTGTAATCGACCAAGGATTACATCTTTACACCAGTGGTCGCTACCGCTGGGTTGTATCCTCAATGACCAGCATTTTTTTCCAAGCCCCGCTTCGGAAGCGCAGGGCCGAGAGGACAAAAAGCACGGTGACAAAGCAGAGCACCCAGAGCCAGGCGGTATGGACACTGATCTGCAGGTATTCGATGCCGATATAGACCGGCAAAACCAGACAGAATGGCGAAACCACAGCGATGGCCAGCATCATGAAGCGCGTATCGCCGGCACCGCGCAGGGCGCCGCTGAAGACCATGTACAAAGCGTCGAAAAACAGGTAGACACTCACAATTTGCAGCAGCGGTCGGCTGAGGTGCAGCACGGCTTGGTGCGTGGCGGCACCCTGGCCCGTGGCGAGAAAGGGTGAGAGGACAAAGTCGGGGGCAAAGATGAAGACTAGGTCGATCCCCAGGATATAGAGCATGAGCAGATGGCAGCCGTTGGCGACATATTCCGAGGCAAGGCCGGGCTTTCCTCGTCCCAGGGCCTGACCGACGAGGACGCTCATGCCCTGGGAGACGCCCATGGAGGGCATGAAGGCCAGGGCATTGATGGACAGGACGATGTTGGTTGCCGCCAACTCGGTGAGGCCGATGCGGCCGACGAGGAGAATAAACAGGGTGAAGGCCAGGATATCCATGGTAAATTGCAGCGAGCCGGGGACCCCGAAGCGCATCAGCCGAGCAAAGATCTCCCGGTCGAAGCGCATATTTTTAAAGATCCCGAAACGGCGATTGTTGGCCTTGGTGAAGATCAGTCCGGCGAGACAGGCAACATTCACCCCCCAGGATACAACCGTGGCGATAGCGGCACCTTTGATGCCCATTTCCGGCAACCCCCAGTGGCCGAAGATCAAGGCGTAATCGAGGGGGATATTGATAAAAACACCGAGGAAGGTGATAATCATCACCGGCCTGGTAATACCTCGACCGGTGAAAAAAGTGGAGAGGGTAACCATCGCCACATGAAGAACGGCACCCTTGCAAAGAATGGAAAAGTAGATCTCTTCGAGTTCCTGCACGCCTTGCGGGTGGCCGGCAAGAGCAAAGAGCGGTTTCGCTGCGAAAGCTCCGAGCAGCCAGAGAATAAGACCGGAGGCGAGGGTGAAATGGATGCCCTGCCAAAGCACGCAGCCTATCTTTCTTACATCGCCCCGGCCGGTATACTGGGCGATGAAGACTCCGGCATAGCCGCCGACGCCCCCGAAAAAGGCAATGGGCAGATACGAGGTGATGCCGGCGGGAAGGGCGGCGGAGATCGCGTCAAGGCTGTAATTGGCAAGAAAGATCCGGTCGGTGAATTCCATCAGGGTGGTAGCTGAAAGGCTGATGACCAGTGGTAGACAGATTCGCAAAACCTCCCGGTAACGGCCTCTCCGGCGCCAATTTTTGAGAAAAAAGATCATATTATGGGTGTTGTTTTAATTTTGAACGACGGCGTAGGGGAAATGCATATGGTGCAGGAACAGATAAGCATCGATCGACAAAAATGCACGGGCTGTGGCGTCTGTGTGGTGATTTGTCCGTATCGGGTAATCAGTATGAAGGATGGCATGGCCGAGCACAGCGGCGTGGCCTGCTTTCTCTGCGACCACTGCCGGGCGGTCTGTCCGCAGGAGGCAATTACCACACCTCTGCAGAGTTCCACACTCGGGTTGGTCACCATGGAGGAAAAATCCGAGGTCATAGATCCCGGCACAAGCGATGTGCCTGCGCTCGTCGCCTTGATGCGTTCCCGGCGCTCATGCAGGAATTATCAGGATAAAACCGTGCCCCTGGCGATGCTCCTCGATCTGGTAAAGATCGGTACCACCGCACCCTCCGGCACCAACAGTCAGGGCTGGAATTTTGTGGTTCTGCCCAGTCGCGAGGATCTTCTGGTGCTCGGCACCATGGTGTCCGATTATTACCGAAATTTGAACCGGATGGCGGCAAATCGGCTCTTGCGCGGCGTGGTCAAGATATTTGCCGGCGACAGTCTCGGGCGCTATTATCGCAACTATTTCGCCTCGGTTGCCGAGGCTCTGCGGGAATGGGATGAAGAGGGGAGGGACCGGCTCTTTCATGGGGCTGCGGCGGCAATCCTGGTCACCGGCAAGAAAGCGGCCAGTTGCCCGGCGGAAGACGCACTGCTTGCCACCCAAAATATCCTCCTGGCGGCACATGCCATGGGTCTTGGCAGCTGCCTCATCGGCTTTGCAGTGGAGGCGATGCGCAGGGATCGGAACATGCGGCAAAAGATGGAGATTCCCGAAGACGAAGAGATTTATAGCGTCATAGCCCTAGGTTTTCCGGCGTGTTCTTATCTGCACTGTGCCGGTCGCAAGGTTGTCCAGCCAAGGATAATCCGGCCGGCAAAAACTCGACGATAGCCTTCTCAAGATGCTCTGACCTTGCACGGTTTAACAAATGGTTTATATAAGAAATACAGGGCGGCAGGGACAACACTCGGTACCGGAGGAGACCGGCATGGATACGACAAGGCAGTTAAGAGTTATACTCTTTTCCTTTGGCTTTAAATATGGCACGCCGATTGATATTAATCAACTTTGGGATGTGCGCTTTCTCCCCAATCCCTACTGGGTTCCAGAACTGCGGCCGAAAAACGGCAAAGAACCCGAGGTCGCCGAATACGTGCTGGCCAGTCAGGTGGGCCGGAACTTTTGGCAGCATCTCCAGCCCCTCCTGCTTTTTCTTGTCAAAGAGAATCTGGCGGCCGATAAGAACACCCTGCGCATCGCCATCGGCTGCACCGGGGGACGGCATCGGTCGGTCGCCGTCACCGAGAAAATTGCCGCACTCCTTTCTCCGCAGCCGATACAATTAACGGTCTTTCACCGGGATATCGCCAGAGATGCATAGCCGGAACACAACAATTATTTCTTGACTTCCCCTCCATATTGACACCTCAGCCACAATGGAAAAAATACCCCTGCTGTTACTCTTTCTCGGACATCTCGTAGTGGACACCTGCCAAGGCACCTTGCCGGTGGTGATGGCCAAGCTGAAAGAGGTTTTTGAACTGAGCTATTTCCAGGTCGGCCTCATGATTATGATCCTCAATCTCACCTCGTCGGTCATCCAGCCGATCTTCGGTATGGTTTCCGACCGTTTTCGTACCGGCTGGTTTGTACCGGTGGGGGTTCTTTGGACGGCGGTGGCCATGGGCTTGGTCGGTTGGGCACCCAGCTACGGTGTTGCCGCTTGCTTGGTAGGGATGGCCGGACTGGGTACCGCTGCCTTTCATCCGCGGGCGATGATGGCTGTGTATCTGGTAAGTGGCATGCAGCGCGGGTTTGGTGCCGCCATCTTCTCTACCGGAGGCAACCTGGGTTTTGCTTTGGGACCGGTGGTGGGCAGTCTCCTGGTCCTCGGCATCGGGCTCCATGCCACCCTCAGTTTGATTCCGGTTGGCCTACTTTTGTTTCTGGTTATCATCTTCTGCCCGGGTGATTTTCTCCGCCGCGACACTCCCAAGAGGGCGACTTCGCAGCAAGACGATAACCAAAAGGCGGCAGGAATTCCCTGGGGCAGCCTGATAGCACTGTGCTTAATCGTCACTCTCCGTTCCTGGGTTTATATGAGCACCATCACCTATCTGCCCCTGTTGTTTCAGAGCCGGGGCATCCAACTGGCATCCGGCAGCTTGATCCTCACGGTTTTTCTCGCCTGCGGTGCCGTCGCCGGGCTGTATGGCGGACATCTCTCCGATAAAGCCGGGCGAAAGATCGTCATCGTCGGCAGTTCTCTCATCTTTCCGGTGCTGGCCGGGACGATGCTGGTAGCCGAAGGTCCGTGGCTGTGGATTCTCGCCGGGGCCTCGGGCGCAGCCCTGCTTGCCTCTTTTTCGGTGACGATCGTCCTTGCCCAGGAACTCTTGCCGAATAACCTGGGCCTAGCCTCAGGTCTGGTCTTGGGTCTCGGGTTCGGGACCGGCGGTTTGGGGACGGCCCTTTCCGGCTATCTGGCCGATCATATCGGCTTGTATCAAACCTTCTGGGTATTGGCCTTTGCCCCTCTTCTCAGCATTGTTCTCATCGGCTTTATCAAGATGGCTGGGGAACCTGCCGCAGGCGCTGTGCAACGGTAATTGCAGTGGAGAACAAACCTTTATTATTGATCATTGATCCAAGGTGTTATCCAAATATTGTTGGTTCTTGATGTCAGGAATTATCTTCGATGTCCAGTTATGACAAATACGTACTACCGATTGGATAAGCGGTTGTTTTTAGTTGGCCAGGAAGTCACTACCGCCAATGAGTGCTCCGCCAAATTTGTTGACATTGCGAAACGCGTTGAGGCCACGCTCGAATCAAAGCGTCCTGCGAACAAGAAAAGGCGCGACCAGTGCCTGTTTGTGTTTGAGGATGAAAAGTGCGCAAAAAAGCACTGGTCAAAAATGAAGGACGGCAAACTGTACAAAGTGTCCATCAATGAGTCTGCGATTAGTCATCGAGGAGACATGGCCCAGATGGACGTCATGAAGCTACTCGGTGCGAGCGGCAAAAACATGATCGAAGTCGCAGAAGATTACTGGCGCGGACAGAAAAGCGCGTATCCTGAAATTGAAATTATGGTCCCAAGCGCGGTAGTTACTGAGGTCATGTCAACTTGCGACAAAGAGCGTCAAGATCATTTAAAAGAGAGTTGGGGATTCAAGCAGTGAAATCCAACAAGGCTAATTAACTCGGACAAATAAAGGGAAACAACTATTATGAAAAATGATAACTACTTACGAAAAAGACCGAAAAAATCAAGAAGAATTGGCCCTCGCTTCTTCGACCATATTTGCTGCTTAATTTGGTGTTCTAGTGTATTGAGGATGGCGACTATACAATATTTAGTGGATTGACAGAGACTCAAAATTATTTTAAATGTTTGGTTCCATATTTGGTACCACTGACATATAATGAATAAAAAGCAGAAGCTATTTCAGGCAGCCAAAAACAATCCACAGAACGTCAAATTCTCTGATTTGGAGAAACTTGTTACGTTTGTTGGTTTTTTCCTGGATCGTACCAAAGGAAGCCATAAAATGTATAAGCGATCCGACAACCCTAGCCAGGTTATACCTTTTCAACCAGACAAGCACGATACGAAGATGGCAAAGGGATACCAAGTGAATCAATTGCTTAATTTTATTGAAGATAACAACCTTCAATTCATGCTGGAGGTATGATTATGAGCGACAAATACTCTGTTAGTGTATGCTGGAACAATGAAGATCGCTGTTTTATTGCAACCTGTTCAGAATTTCCACTCTTGTCAGCACATGGTGATTCCAGAGAGGAAGCTGTATCAGAGTTTCAAATTGTCCTAGAAATGGCGATAGAATCATTTACTGAAGATAATATTGAACTTCCAAAACCAAAAACCACCGCATCTCACAGCGGCCAATTCAGAATCAGAGTGCCAAAAAGCCTTCATAAAAGCCTAGTTCAAAGGGCAGAAGAGGAAAATATTTCCTTAAACACATATGTTATTTCGCTACTATCAGGAAATCATGCCTCTCGAGAAGTTTACACCGATAAAATTGATATGCTCAAACGTATTGTTGACAACCTGACCACACATTTTGCTTCACATCGCGACACTTTACAAGTTTACACTCAGAAATTGAATTTACTAGAGTCACAAAGTTTGCAAAAAGAGCCACCAGAAAGTGAGTGGATCACTAGACCTACCGATAAACACTCATACCGAACTTATAGAGCTTAATAAAATGATACAACACTTACATTCTATTATTTGTGGCAGGGTTATTATTGATAAATCGACCGGCCTTGCCTCATATATTGACATAATCGAAGGCGTTCACCTTAAAGACCCCAAAAACTTCAAGCTCCCATTATTTAGCCTTGTCACAAAATTTTTGGTGAAGGACGGATTAGCAGATAACCAAATACTTGAGGTCAAAATTTCAAAGAAAAAAACTGAAAAAACTAACTGGAAAGATATACAAACATTGCATATCCCGTTGGAACAAAACGGTGAAAATTTATTAATTGACCTGAAAGTTGAAAATCTAGATATTGAAGAAATCGGCCTGTGGGAGTTCGAAATAAAATGGAGATTAAAAGACGGCGGGAACTGGAAAAAGGGTGCTATCGTTCCTTTCAATGTATCAAACACTGAGCCAAAGATTGTGGGAAAGAATCTGGAAAGAAAGTAGCCAAAATCAAAGAGACATAATCTCAATATTAGCGGTTATTTACTTGGTAAAGGCTGCGAGAATCGAACCCGTCACCCTCAAGATGTTTCCGGTTTGGCCAGTATACCGACCAAATAAGGGGACACCACACTAATTGATAGAGCAATTGGTTCGGTATCCCCCTAGAGGTGCAATCAACCTTGACAATCTGTAGTCCACGGACTACATTATGACAATCAAATATGAAATCGAAAAAACAGAGACCTTCGATAAGTGGTTGAAAAACTTAAAAGACCGCAAAGCCGTACTTGCTATCACACAACGCCTGAATAGGGCCGCGCTCGGGAATTTCGGTGACATAAAAGCCCTTGGAGAAGGGGTTTATGAAATGCGAATTTTCCTCGGCCCAGGCTATCGTATGTATTACACCATCCGCAATGGTGTCATTTTATTGCTCTTGCTTGGCGGCGATAAATCCAGCCAGGAAAAAGATATCCATATGGCGAAGAAAATTTCCGATTCTCTTTAGGAGGACAATATCAATACAATAAAAACCAGCCCATACAATCCCTTTGATTATCTTGAGAACGATGAAGAAATAAATGACTATCTGTCTACGGCATTTAACGATGAAGATCCGCATGTTTTCCTGATCGCTCTCGGTTACTTGGCCAAAAAGAGAGGCATGGCCGAAATTGCCCGGCTTACCGGGGTCAATAGAGAAAGTCTCTACAAATCGCTTTCCGGAAGAGGAAACCCAGGGTTTTCCACTATAGCCAAGATAGCGAAAGCTTTGGGGCTTAGTCTGCGCTGGGACGCTAAGGCTGTTCATGGATGAATGTATATTTTTTTCGATGATAACACTGACGACACTATTCACAACATTTTTTACATGTCCTTAAAATTGTACAGGGTTTATCACCCCCCAGGGACGAAAGATTGATCTCCTGCGCAGTGCGCCCGGCACAGATCTTAAGAAAGTTGGAAAAGGTCTGCAAGTCACCGACATTCAAGACCTGACGGACATCGCGCTGTATCAGGGGGTAAGAGGGTGAGCAAGCCGCAGCGTCCGGCAAGGGACTGGGAAATGATCTGCGATATACCGAATTCATGTCAATCTGGATCACATGGCGAGGATATCAAGAATCGAGCTGCCGTTTTCCCGGTCAACTTTCAACCAGACAAACCATTCTTCCAGGGTGATATCTTCCCATGGCAGGTGCATCACCTGCCACTGTTTTTGAAAATCGGGAAGAGAGGTGGCGAGAGTTGCTTTCAGGGTCTGTTCGTCCGGTTTTTCCGGTTGTATATACATATGGGAGAGAAAGTCGGCCAGCTGGATGACCAGCGGGTACCCCTGTAACTTTTCAGCATTCCCAGGTGCATGGTGATACTGCAAGGCAGTGATGAGGTTGTCCGGAAACTGCCAGCGCTGCAGCAACCGGCCACCGACGATATCGTGGGTGATATTGAAGGCCTGTTGTTCTTCTTTAAGCCTCTCTGCGGAATTGATTCCTAGGAGCCATTTGCTCGTATCGTATCTTTTGCCGAAGGCCAGCAACATGGCGAGCTTGCCTATATCGTGAAGCAAGCCGGCGACAAAAAACTGGCCGGGAGGCAGATTGATGTGCTCCCCGACAATTCTGGCCGCGAGTCCGCAGGTAAAAGAATGATCCCAGAAGGCAGCCAAGTCCTCCTTATGGGTTTTGAAGATCGGCTGAAAGGCCTGCACCGCAGCTTTGGCTAGGACAATATTTTGCACCTCATTGAATCCAAGGACGATGACGGCGGCTTCTAGGGAACTGACTTTTTTGGGACGTCCGTACAGCACCGAATTGGCAATTTTTAATACGGCGATGCACATGGTCTGGTCAGGCAAAATTGCTTTCACCAGGTCATTTGCCGAACTCTCAGGATTGTTGGTCACCGCCAAGACATTGGCAACGGTGATCGGCAACGGCGGCAAGGATTCAATTTGTTGTTCGATGGGGATGGGCTTTTGTCCATTCATTGACAGTTCGTTTCAGCGGCTAGCAGAAAATTGAAGGTATCGGGTCTTTGCAGCGCCAACCCGGCATAGATGCGGCTCGTATAAGCATAAGGTATTCTGCCGGCGAGTGCAAATTTTCTGAAAATTTTTCGGCCGTAGTTATTATTTAACACCGGCTTGAAGGCTCTTGTGCAGAAGGCTGGAACGGCGTATTTTATTGCTATCGTTTGTATGTTTTACTGGTGGCGGATGGAGACTTTGATCTAACATTTTTTCCTAGAGGAGGAAAAGCCTATGAAGACATTGATGCTTTTTGCCGGCGGGATATTCTTGGCCGTGGCCTGTGCGGTTTTTGCAGCCGAAAATCCGACCATAAGTTTGCCGGGTTTGGAGATTCGCGCCGACGGCAGTATCTCTGCGCCGGGCGTAGAGATCGGTCCGGGTGGCAATGCTCAAACGCCGGGTGCGGCGGTGGGGCCGGGGAAAGTCAGTGCTCCCGGGGTATCGATTGACGGAAGCGGTCGAGTGGAAACCCCCGGCGTGGTGATCGAGAAGGGGCGCAATGGTGGCGAAGGTGACGTGATCATCACCACCGACGGCGGCAATATCAACACCTCCGTCTCCAAGCAGAACCTGTTCGTCAAGGGTGACCATAACGCTTTAAATGGATCCGGGCATGTATTGACCCTGACTGTACAGGGTAGCCATAATAAAATCGAGCTGCACGACAAAGTGGATCGAATAGTTTACCAAGGCGATGACAATTTCATCAAGTTTCCCAAGGGCGATACTCGCATAGAAGATACAGGAAAGAACAACCTGTATCAGAGATTCTAGGAGGCGGGAGTGGAAAAACAGTCGCCAGTGCTGCGGGCGGCTTGGCCGAAAGCCGGGTGGCTGCTTCTTGTCTTTTTCCTTCTCACCGGATGTTCCGGCCTGCGCACCGGAGAATCTCCGGAGAGCCGGCCGACGCTTGGCCAAGGTCGAACCTTTGTTATCTGGATGCTCTCCGATATTCAACCGCCGACCCAGGCCGATCGGCGGTTTTTTGAGCAAGCCATAGCCGATGTCAATGCGCATGTTGCCCAGGTCGATATGGGAGTAATCGCCGGTGACCTCATGAAGTCGCACAGCCAGGACGAGGATTTTTCCTGGTTTCTTGACACCCGTAACCGGTCTAAGGTTGGCCACTGGTATGAGATCGCCGGGAATCACGATGTCCGGTCGGAGCCGCTGTTTCACCGCTATTTCCCGCGACCCTCTTACTACGGTGTCGATTTTGGTAATATTCTCTTGCTGCTTCTTTCCGATGAATTGCCATCCTCGAAAACCGAAATTTCCGAGGAGGCCTTTGCCTGGTGGCGGGACATGGTGCGCAGAAATCAAGACCGGATCATCATAACCGTCAGCCACGGTCAGTTGAAAAACAGCGGCCTTCTCGGCTCATCTTTTGCGAGCCGGCGGATTGAAGGGTCAAAACGTTTCGAAAAGGTGCTGCAGGAGGCGCGAGTGGCGGTCTGGGCATCCGGGCATACGCACTTGCCGCAGGGTTTGCCTGGAACCGTAACCATTCAGGAAGATCTCGGCGGCACCTGCTTTGTCAATGTCAGTGCTATCGATACCGGACCTGTTATGAGCAGCCAGTCACGGTTTTTCTTCTTTCAGGAAGGCTCCGATAAGCTGCTGATACGGTCGAGAAACCATAGCCTTGGGCAGTTTGATGCAGGGCTCGATATCTTTCTGGCCCTCGACAAACCCTTTGTTTTTTCAGGCCAAGAGCCGTCGCTCATCGTCACCCCTTAGGTCGTGTCGGTTGCCGTCGCGATGCCTTTTCTTGACCCTCGGCCTCTTTGAATGTAACCAGGGCGGTCAGGAGGTGGCAAAACCGGTTATCACCCGCGCCCCGAGACTTTTTTCAGGGCCGAAACAGCCCTCGATCAGTTCCACATTGCCGCAGCCGTTTTGCATGGAGACGACGGTGGCGGCGCGGTCGCCAAGGGTGGCAAGGTCATAAATGGCGGCGGCGGTATCATAGGCCTTGGTGGTGAGCAGAACATATGGAATTTTCTGCTGTTATGTGAGAACAATGAAATTCCCGGCCCCCTTCGAGGTGTGCAGGAGCAAGCATCGCCTCTTGTTTAATGGGCGCAATTCCATTGGTCAACAGGCAGAGCTGGCTGGGACCGTTTCTCGGTGCTCCATAATCTTTTTGAAAAACTATCTGAGTCGGCAAGGCCATTATGCTGTTTTCCCCTTGCTCCCCAGGGCTATTGGATTATTGTGAACTTTCGGCAAGTATTTATCGGGATGGGCAAGGTCCTCTGGAAACATTAAAGACCGAAGTGACATGCCGAACGGCAGTAAATCCTTCAATACTTTAAAAAATCAGGAGAAAAACAGGATGTGGTTGTTCAAGAAAAAGACCCTGACAGGGCTCGCCAGAACCTGTGGCTGAGCAGCAAAAATCGGTCCGGCGGATCTGTCGGACGCACTCAAGGGACTGGACTTTAAGCGCAATGAGAACCTTCTCGTCGGCATAGAAACCTCCGACGATGCCGCCGTCTATAAAATCTCCGACCAGGTGGCAATGATCAACACCGTTGATTTTATTACCCCGCCGGTCGATGATCCCTATTGGTTCGGGCAGATATCGGCGGCCAACGCCATCTCCGATGTCTATTCCATGGGCGGCAAACCCCTCACTGCCTTGAATGTGGTGATGTTTCCGACCAAGCATTTCGACATGGGAATTCTCCGCGAAATTCTCCGCGGCGGCAATGACAAGGTGGTTGAGGCCGGGGCCTGCCTGGTCGGTGGCCATAGTGTCGATGATAACGAACCGAAATACGGTCTGTGCGTCAACGGGGTTGTTCATCCGGACCGAATTATCACCAATGCCGGGGCGCAGCCGGGCGATACCCTGATTCTCACTAAGCCCCTCGGTTCCGGGGTGCTTTTTAATGCCACCAGGGCCGGGAAGTTCAGTTTAAAGGAACTTGAGAAATCCGTTCTACCGGTCCTTGCCGCATTGAACGGCCTGGCGATGGACAAGGCCCTGGCTTACGACCTCCATGCCTGCACCGATGTCACCGGCTTTGGTTTACTCGGCCATCTTGTGGAGATGGCAGTTGGCGCGGGCGTTCACCCGATTATCGACTTTGCCGGTCTGCCATTTTATGACGGGGCGCAGGCGATGTATGAAAGGGGACAAAGCACCGGCAGCAATAAGGCCAATCGAGTCCTGGTGGCTCGTTATCCCCTGGTTCTCGAAAGAACCTTAAGCAAAAGTCAGGAAGAGTTGCTCTATGATCCGCAGACTTCAGGGGGGTTAATGCTCGCTCTGCCGAAGGAGCAGGCCTCGCAGTTGCTTGCCGATCTGCATGCTGCCGGCATCGGCTTTGCCGCAAAGATTGGCGAGATTGTTGCCGGGACGCCGCAGGTTACCATACGCTAAGCCCAAAAAAGCAGAGGGGAAATAACCAAAAAAGAGATCTGAGAGTGAATCGCCCCATACTCTTTTTGCTCTATGCACTGTCCTACGTTTTTTCCTCTTTTCTGCACTTTCTCCAGGAGTGGTCAAGAATATCCATCTTTTGTGAATCCTCCTTTCTTCTCTACCGATGTTCCTCTGGTGGCCCTTGATCTGTTTCCCTCTCTTGCCATCAATACAAAGAGAGCCTATGTCGGAGATATATATGACGAGCAATTGAGTTTTTTGTTGTTTTTTATTGCTGATTGTCCCATTAATTGAAAGCCGTGTTCGTGCCTCCTTTTCTTTTGAAGAAGTATCTTTAAGAGCCGGAGGATATGCTCACGAATGTATTGTGCAATAAGGGTTTTTTATTGGCTTGAGATGTGATGAATTATTATCAATTTTGGCATGTGGAAGGAGCAAAAAGCGATGAATAATCTGTTGGCAGGAATACTCCCGCAGTCGGGAGGCCTGGAGGCAAGCGGATCGGGTAAATATACACTCACCGTGGCTGTATTGGCGCTGGTAAGCGTGGTAGGCGTTTCGATGGGTGTCCATTCTCTCATTGCCGGACATGAGCATACTTTCGGAGTAAGTCGTGGTGTACCTTGGGGCATCCTCATTGCCGCTTACGTCTTTTTTGTGGTGACATCCACCGGCCTGTGTATCGTTTCCTCGGTGGGCCATGTCTTTGGCTTTGAAAATTTCAACCCCATTGCCAAGCGGGCAGTGTTTCTGTCGATCGCTACCATCGTTGCCGGTTTTTTGGTTATCGCCTTTGAGATCGAAAATTCCTGGCGGATGCCGATCGGCAATGTCTTTGGTGCCAATCTCACCTCGAATATCTGGTGGATGGGCACCCTGTATGGAGCTTATCTGGTGTTCATGATTCTTGAATTTATCATGCTCCAGAAGGAAAACCATAAGGTTGCCACCGGATTTGGTCTGGCCGGGTTGTTGACCGGTGTCGCCGCCCATTCCAATCTTGGTGCAGTCTTCGGACTCTTGAATGGTCGCGAATTCTGGCACGGTCCATACATGCCGATCTATTTTATCACCTCGGCGGCCATGTCCGGCTGTGTGGCGATAATCTTTTTCACCTATATTGCCTACAAATTCAATGGCTGGCAGATGAGTGAAGGGATGAAGAAGTCGATGGAGAGTGTCGCCAAATTGGGTGCCTTAATGATGTCGATTATCATCTTTTTCACCATCTGGAAGATGATCTCCGGAGTGACCGGCAATCCTCCCGGCAAATATGAATCGATGATGCTGCTGCTCACCGGTTCCTACGCCGTCAATTTCTGGTTTGGCGAGGTTATGTTAGGTATGGCTATCCCCCTGGTGATTATTTTGCTGGTGCGGGGACGCAATATGAATGCCCTGTTTATTGCCTCTCTTGCCGGGATGGTGGGAATTTTTTACATGCGTTATGACCTGGTGGTCGTCGGTCAGTTGATTCCCTCTTTCCACGGAATGGGTCTTGTCGATTATCCTGAATTCCTCACCTATGTGCCGACCCTGCATGAGAATCTGGTGGTGGCCGGTGGAGTGGCCTTTTGTGGGCTGGTTTTTATCGTGGGAGAGAAACTTTTTCGCGGACATGTTTCGGAACATCACTGAGCCTCGGCCAAGATGCACCTGAAAGCTCCGATTATACAGATAACGCCAATGCCCTGTTTGCAGAATACGCTATACAGGGGATGTGAAATTCAAGAGGTGCCTGCATGAAAATCGACGATTTGCAACAAATGGAAAGTGAGGATGTGAACACCCTGCCTTCAGTTGAAAGGAGAAAATTCTTAAAATTCGGCCTTGCCGTCACCGGGATGTATCTTGGCGGCAGCATTCTTTCTTTGACTAGCACCGGAAATGCATACAGTTCAGGGGTGGTGCCGACAGTCGGTCAATACCCTTACAGCCCCCATTACAGCATGGTGATTCGGGAAAAGCGGTGCATTGATTGTGAACTATGTAAAGAGGCCTGTGTAAAGACCAACCATGTGCCGAAATACGGTTTCCGAACAACTATTCTTGAAAAACGCCGAGCCCTTGAAGGCAACAAGTTTGAAACCACCTTTATGCCTGTTCTCTGTAATCATTGCAATAATCCGCCATGTGTCAGGGTATGCCCGACAACGGCAACCTGGAAAGACAAAAAGACCGGCATTGTCGGCATCTATAATCCGTCGTTCTGCATCGGTTGCAAGACATGCATGACCGCTTGCCCCTATAATGCACGGTATTTTAATGAGGAACGACGAGCTATTGATAAATGTGATTTTTGTTATGACTCTCGTCTGTCGAAAGGAGGCACGATAACGGCTTGTACCGAGGCCTGTCCCGCTGATGTGCGGGTCTTCGGCAATCTTGCCGATCCGACCAGCCGGGTTTTTAAACTGGTCCATGCAGCGGAAACCATTGTTTGGGTGTTGCGTCCGGAAACCGGTGCCATTCCCAATGTCTTCTATATAAATAATTAGGACGGCGAGTGCGTTGATCCTCTCTATTATCGCACCGTGGTGCATTATTGGCATACGTAGGAGAAAAAAATGAAGAAAATGCTGATGGTAGTGGTTCTTGGCGGCTGTTTATTATCCGGCGCTTTACTTATTGCCGGTGATGAGGCAAAAAAGCAGGAGAGTAAGGCGTACGATGAGGATGCCTATGGTCCGGAAGCGCCCATCGTCTGGGTGAAGCCCGTTAGAACCGTGGTCTTTGAGCATAAAGTTCACACCATGGACGCAGGTCTTTCTTGTGACTCTTGTCACGATGACCTGTTTGAAATGGAGAATGGTGCCGCTGAGAAAAAAGATGATTTTACTATGGCCGCGCTCTATAAGGGAAGCTATTGCGGTTCCTGCCATGACGGCTCCACCGCCTTTGCCTCTAACACCCGATGTACATCCTGTCACATAGGGGTGCGGGGCCATGCTCGGTTAAACGACAAAGGCGATGCTACCGCCAAAAGCCATTGAGCGGCGGTGCCAACTGCTGGGGTGAATCGTTGGCGAGGGGCAGGGGAGACGTGAGGGGGCAGGCAAATTTTGCTTGCCTTTTTTTGTGTGCCGCAAGAAAATCTCAACCAAAACGGCCGGTGATATAGTCCTCGGTAAGTTTATGCCCCGGATTGGTGAAAATCTTTTCGGTCGGCCCGACTTCGATGAGATCGCCCAAGTGAAAATAGGCGGTACGCTGTGACACCCGCGACGCCTGCTGCATGGCATGGGTGACGATAACGATCGAATATTGGGTGCGCAGCTCGGCGATCAGCTCTTCGACCTTGGAGGTGGCAATGGGATCGAGGGCGGAGCAGGGTTCATCCATGAGGATCACCTCGGGGCTCACGGCGATGGCCCGGGCGATGCACAGCCGCTGCTGCTGTCCGCCGGAAAGTCCGGTGCCCGGTTCGCGTAGGCGGTCTTTGACCTCTTCCCAGAGCCCGGCCTTGACAAGTGAGGTCTGAACAATCTCGTCGAGTTCGCTTTTATCTTTGGTCAGCCCGTGGATGCGTGGGCCGTAGGCTACATTATCGTAGATCGATTTCGGGAAGGGGTTGGGCTTCTGGAAAACCATGCCGACCCTTGCTCGCAATGGCACGACATCGATGGAGGCATCATAAATATCGATACCGTCAAGATGGATTTTTCCCTCCACCCTGCAGGAGGAGACGGTATCGTTCATCCTGTTCAAACAGCGGAGAAAGGTCGACTTGCCGCAACCTGAGGGGCCGATCATCGCCAGCACCTGATTCTGGCCGACGTCGATGCTGACCTTGTTGATCGCCCGTTTTTCCCCGTAAAAGACATCGACATCGCGACAGGTCATACGCGGACTGTCGACAAAAGGGCTGCCGACGGTTTTTCTGTCGACCGGCCGTGCATGCATCCGTTCATGCGCCTCGGCACTATCGCCTGCACCTACGATCGGAAAGGTTTGATCAGTCATCCTTGAAGCTGCAACTTCCATTGCTACTCTCTCTCTGTTTGGTTCATGAAACTTTTTCTCTGGAGGCGACCCATCTTGCCCGGCAGAAGCCGGTCAACATCGGCCGCCCGAGGTATAAAAAAACCTTTGCCGGATTATTTTACTTCCATAACTTTGAGGGCGGCAACGTTTGCGGCAATGGTTTTTCTTTCCGCATCCGGCATGGCGATCAGGCCTTTATCGGCAAGATAACCGTCTTTACCCCAGGCCTTTTCACTGGTGAATTCGGCAAGATATCCTTTGATGCCGGGGATAACTTCGACATGTGCCTTCTTCACGTAGAAGAACAGCGGCCGGGAAACAGGGTAGGAACCGTCGGCAATGGCCTCATAGGTCGGTACCTTGCCTTCGATGGCGGAGCCTTGTACCTTGTCGGAATTCTGATCAAGGAAGGAGAAACCGAAAATACCCAGGGCCTTGGGATTGGCCTGGAGCTTCTGGACTATCAGGTTGTCATTCTCACCGGCCTCAACATAGGCGCCGTCTTCTCTGACCGTCTTGCTGATCTTACCATGTGCCTTTTCGTCGGTTTTTTTCATGGCTTTCAAAGACTCAATGGTGTCGGCGCCGGTCTCCATGACCAGTTCGACAAAGGCGTCGCGGGTTCCGGAGGTCGGAGGCGGACCGAGAACTTCAATTTTTTCTGCGGGGAGAGCGGGATTGACGTCTTTCCAGGTTTTGTAGGGGTTAGCTATGATTTTGGCGGGATCCTTGGGGTCCGGTACATCTTTGGCGAGGGCGAGGAAGAGATCCTTGCGGGTGAGGTTGAACTTGTCGGCAGTCTTGGCGTTGGCGATTGCGATTCCATCATAGCCGATCTTCACCTCAACAATCTCTTTGACACCGTTATCGGCGCAGGTTTTCATTTCCGAGGACTTGATTGCCCGGGAGGCATTGCTGATATCCGGATGATCAACGCCGACGCCGCCGCAGAACAGCTTGAAGCCGCCGCCCGTTCCAGTGGATTCGATTTTCGGGGTCTTGGCCCCGGCGGTTTTACCGTACTTTTCAGCTACGACGGTGGAAAAGGGGTAAACGGTAGATGAACCGACTATGGAAACATAATCCCTTGCCGCTAAAGCCGGACTGGCCAGGAAAAGGGAAAGGCTTCCTGCTACTAACAAACGTGATACTTTCATTTTTTGTTCTCCTCGTTATGGTTGTTGGTGATTCGTGTTGTGTTCGTGATTGAACTGACACTACTAAAACAGGCTTTTGTTAGAATTCTGTTACCATTTGATTTCAAATTTCTTACGAAGATAGATGGCAAGGCTATTCATGGTCATGAGGAAGGCAAGCAGTATAATGATGGCCGCCGAGGTCTTTTCGGTAAAACCCCGCTCCGGGCTGTCGGCCCAAAGATAAATCTGCACCGGCAGCACCGCCGCCGGGTGGTTGATGGCACCGGGGATGTCGACGATAAAGGCGACCATGCCGATCATCAGTAAGGGGGCGGTTTCACCGAGGGCATGGGCCATACCGATAATAGCCCCGGTCAGCATCCCCGGCATGGCGAGCGGCAGTACGTGATGGGTAACGGTTTGCATTTTCGAGGCGCCGATGCCGAGGGCCGCCTCGCGGATGGAAGGCGGCACCGATTTGAGCGATGCGCGGCCGGCAATGATAATGGTCGGCAGGGCCATAAGGGCGAGAACCAGGCCGCCGACGATTGGGGTGGAGCGGGGCAGTCCGAAGAAATTGATAAAAACGGCAAGACCCAGCAGCCCGAAAATGATGGAAGGAACGGCGGCAAGATTATTGATATTCACCTCTATCAGGTCGGTCCATCTGTTCTGCGGGGCAAATTCCTCCAGGTAGATGGCGGCGGCGACGCCAATGGGGAAGGCCAGGGCGAGGGTGATCAGCAGGGTCAGGGCCGTTCCCTTCACCCCGCCGAGAATGCCGGCCATCTCCGGCTCGCGTGAGTCGCCGGCGGTAAAAAAGGTGCGGTTGAACTGTTTTTCCAGTTTTCCCTGGCTTTCCAGTTTGTCGATCCAGGTCAGCTGTTTGTCATTCAGACGGCGGTGTTCCTCGGCGACATTGCGGTCGCTTTTGCCTTTCATCAGCATATCGACGTCACTTCCCGCCGGCACCCAGACCTTCTGCCTGCTGCCGATGATTTTCGGATTGGCCGCAACCATGTCTTTCAGTTTATAGGCGGCGCCGTTACTCACCAAACTGAAGAGGAGTTTTTTCTCCTGGCGACTGCTTACCTCCGGGAAGATTTCCGCCAGGGATTTCTTCACCAGGCCGGGGTAATCGGTGGCGGCAAGGTTTTCCTTGGCAAAGGCTTCTTCGGAGAAATCAACCTCCAGAAGGATATTTGTCTGGATAAAGGCGGTATAGCCTTCGGCGATGATCTGGGAGAAGAGGAAAACAATAAAGGCCAGGGAAAAGGTGATGGCGGTCAGTCCTATCCGTTGAAACCAGCGATCGGTTCGATAGCGCTTTTTCAGGTCGTTACTGGGGGTGAGGAGTTTGGATGGAGGCGTCATAATTAATAATGGATTCTCGCTAATTGTTGATGTCGTGCAACTGAGGTTAAAGATGCCTTATTCGTATTGTTCCCGGTATTTGCGCACAACTCTCAGGGCGATAAAGTTCAGTGCCAGGGTAAAGACGAAGAGCAGCAAGCCGAGAGCAAAAGCCGCTAGGGTCTTCGGGCTGTCAAATTCCTGGTCGCCGACCAAAAGGGTAACGATCTGTACGGTCACCGTCGTCACCGCCGACAGTGGATTCACCGACAGATTGGCGGAAAGGCCGGCGGCCATGACGACGATCATTGTTTCGCCAACGGCCCGTGATACGGCGAGAAGGATGCTGCCGACGATTCCCGGCAGGGCGGCCGGGATGATGACATTGCTGATGGTCTCAAAGCGGGTGGCGCCGAGGGCGAGGGAGCCGTCGCGCATGGCTTGTGGCACGGCATGAATAACGTCGTCGGAAAGGGAGGAAACAAAGGGGATGATCATGATTCCCATGACGAGTCCCGCCGCCAGGGCACTTTCCGAGGAAACCGTCAGGCCGACGGCCGTTCCCAGATCTCTGATAAGGGGGGCAACGGTCAAGGCGGCAAAAAAACCGTAGACGACGGTGGGAATGCCGGCGAGGATTTCCAGTGCCGGCTTGGCCCAGTTGCGCAGGGTGGCGCTGGCGTATTCGGAAAGGTAGATCGCCGCAAGCAGGCCGATGGGGATGGCGACGATCATGGCAATGGCGGCGATGAGAAAGGTGCCGACTAAAACCGGGACGGCACCGAAGGCACCGGAGGAACCGGCCTGATCGGCGCGCATGGCAATCTGTGGACTCCATTGCAGTCCGAAGAGAAAATCCTGCACCGGTACCGATTGAAAAAACCGCAGCGATTCAAAGAGCACGGAAAAAACAATGCCGACGGTGGTAAGAATAGCTACCACGGCGCAGGCGATAAGAAGAACGCGCGCAACCCCTTCAACCAGATTTCTTGCCCGCAGGTCCTTATTGATGCTGCGCATGGCAAACCAGGAGGGGACGATGCAACAGAACAGAACAACAATGCTGACTGTATTTCGCGTCCAGGTAAGAACCGCTATATATTCTTCAGCAGCTTTGGCAAGGCCCGGGTGGCCGGTTGTTGCCGTGAAGCCGCCGAAGGCGATATTCTTAATCTCATTGATAATAAGAGATAATTCGTTTGCCGAAAGTCGCAGGTATTCTTCCGGGAGATGGCTGACAACCAGGCTGGTGATAATCTTTTCCTCAAAAACCATCCACAGGGCGAGAACGAAAAACGCCGGCAGGGCACAGCAGAGGGCGATTAAGACGCCGTAGTGGGTTGGCAGCGAGTGCATTTCCCGCGGACCGCCGGCGATGGTAGCGACGTGCTCGGCGCGGTGTACTCCGAGGACATAAATCGCTGCCGTGAGGGCCAGAATACTGGGGATGATGTAGGGATAGATCATTGACGATTGCCGATAATTATTTGTTTTGTAACAGAAAGTCGGTGTGATACAATGCTCATCCCGGTTAATGCACCCGGGTGATGGTGCCCTCAACGAGATAGATGACCTCTGAGGCAATATTCACGGCTCGGTCGGCAATACGTTCAAGATGGCGGCCGAGGAGGAATGTATTGATGTGGTAACCCGGATGTTCCGGGTCATTGCGAATACGGATTTTTATATCTTCATAGCAGCGGTCCTTCATGGCATCAACCACGTCATCATCGACAAAGAGTGACCGAGCCAGAGCGGCATCACCGCCTACCAGGGCATCGATACTTTTCTTCAGCATGAGTAACGCTTTCTCGCTCATCAAGGAAAAGTCATAGGACACTGCACCGGCATGTTTGAATTTTGAGATATTCTGCACACGTTTGGCGATGTTCACGGCGATATTGGCGATTTTCTCCATCTCGCCATTGATCTTGATAACGGTAATCAAAAACCGCAGATCCTTGGCAACCGGCTGATGCAGGGCGAGAATCTTCAGGCAGTCCTCCTCAATCTCTATCTCCAGGTCATCCACCTCATAGTCGGAGCGAATGATGCTCTGAATGGCCTCTTGGTCTTTGGTTTCAATTATCTTCGCCGCTCTACGGACGCGTTCTTCCACTATGGTGCTCATGGTCAGGAGTTTTTTGTTGAGTTTCTCAAGTTCGTGGTGGAAGGTAAAATGATGTTCCATGCAAAAGGTCCTTGATCGGCGAGGGTTGATGTTTGCTGCAGGGCAAAGGTGTATCCCTGAACATTGAATGACAAAATAGAGAAGGTTTGTTAGCGAATGATTAGGAAAATATTAATAATTCGTTATATTGCCGGGAGGGGCTTGCGGACGGTTGAAAAATGGTACAGGATAAAGAGGTAATGCTGCTCATAGAAGAGCCACGGGTCCCTTGTCCGCTGAAGCGGTCAGATATCCAGGGCAGACAATAACCTGCTGTATATGGCAGCACCCCCCGGTAACAACCGGTTGGTATGGCTACCAATTATCAATAATCCACAATGGCAAAAATTAATGTTTTAGTAGTTGAGGACGAGGCGGAAATTCAGCAACTGGTAAGCTACAATTTAATTAAGGCCGGTCTCAATGTCACCTGTGCCGATTCGGGAGAAGAAGCTCTGGAGCGGTTACGGGCGGAAAAAATTGATTGTGTCCTTCTTGATCTAATGTTGCCGGGAATGAGCGGCATTGAGGTGTGCAGTGCCATGCGCCGAGGTGAAGGGAACGCCTATCGATCGATCCCGGTTATCATGCTCACCGCCAAAGGTGAAGAGGAGGATATTGTCGCCGGGCTCGAATGTGGGGCCGACGATTATATCACCAAGCCGTTCAGCCCCAAGGTTCTTATTGCCAGGGTAAAGGCGGTGGTCAAGCGGGTCGTCGCCGATCGTAAAAAATCCGACGATTCGCGAAAGACCGTTATTATTGTCGATGGTCTGGAGATTGATAAGGGCCGGCATGAGGTGCATTTGCACGGTGCTGAGATGCTCCTGACCACCACCGAATTCAGTATTCTTTCTCTGCTGGCCGAAAAAACCGGTTGGGTCTTCACCCGCCAGCAGATAATCGACCATGTGCGCGGCTACGATTTCCTCATAACCCCGCGGGCGGTAGATGTGCAGATTTTCGGTTTACGAAAGAAACTCGGGGAATACGGCAAGATGATCGAAACCGTGCGGGGTATTGGCTATCGCTTTCGCTCGACTTTGGAAGAAAGGACATAATCCCATGATCACCCCGAAAAAGCTTATCTGGCAGATTTTTCCGGCTAATGTTCTGACCATTCTTCTGGTTATTATCACGGTCAGTTGGTATGGCGTCGTCTCTCTTCAGGAGTTTTATCTGCAGGATACTGAGGCAGACCTGGAGTCTCGGGCCCATCTCATCGGTTCCAAGGTCAAGGAATATCTGCGCGACCAAAAAACCGGCGATCTGAAGGAGTATTGTATCCAGGCCGGACGGAGTTCCGGAACTCGGATAACTATTATCGACCCTCAGGGAAAAGTCCTTGCCGACTCCAACGAAGATCCCCAGACCATGGAAAACCATAGTCAGCGTCTTGAGATTGTCGGGGCATTGGCAGGAAACGTAGGTATATCAAGGAGATTCAGCAAAACCCTCCAGGAAAATATGATTTACGTGGCGATTCCACTCGCCAATATTTCAGTCGAGGTGTTCCAGGGAAATCCCGGGAAACCGGTCGAGGCGGTACTGCGAACCTCGGTTTCGGTTACCGCCCTCGATAGCACTCTGCGGCGCATCAAGACGCGAATAATTTTCGCTTCTCTTGCCGTGCTGCTCCTCGCCGGGGCGGTGACCCTGCTTATATCCAGGAATATCAGCAGGCCGCTGGAGCAGATGACCAAAAGCGCCGAGCGCTTTGCCGGCGGTGATTTCAGCCTACGCATGCTGCCGGTGGTGAAAAAAACCGCATCTCTTGAGGTGGCTACCCTTGCCGCCGCCATGGATCGCATGGCCGAGTTGCTGGATGAAAAGATTGAGGCAATCGTCACCCAGCGCAACCAGCTGGAAACCGTCTTTTCCAGCATGGTTGAAGCGGTGATCGCCATCGACACCGAAGAAAGAGTGATCAGCATCAACGCTGCCGCTGCCGAATTGTTCGGGGTGGAGAGGAAGTCTGCACCCGGCAAGATAGTGCAGCAGATTGTTCGCAATGTACAGTTGCAGCAGCATATCAGCCGGACTCTCGCGGCCAGGGAGTCGGTTGTCGACGAAATTGTTCTTCAGGGCGAGAACGGCGACAGATTCCTGCAAACCAATGTGGTTATACTCGGCAACGGTGCCGGGGAAAATGTCGGGGTGCTGGTGGTGATGAACGATGTGACGAAAATCAGGCGGCTGGAAAACGTCCGCAGGGACTTTGTCGCCAACGTCTCGCATGAACTGCGCACCCCCATCACCTCTATTCGTGGATATGTTGAGACGCTGCTCGACGGGGCTCTCGACATCCGCGAGGATGCGGTGCGGTTTCTTGAAATTGTTCTGCATCAGTCGGAGCGGTTGGGCACCATCATTGATGACCTGTTGGCCCTGTCGAAGATTGAAGAAGAAGCCAAACGGGGAGCAATACCTCTTGCCACAGGACCGCTTCGGCCGGTGCTTGAAGCGGCGGTGCAAACTTGCCAGTTCCAGGCGGAGCAGGCTGGAATTGCTGTAGTGATTGATTGTCCTGAAGAGATATTGGCCGAGATGAATGCCACCCTTCTCGAACAGGCGGTGTTGAATCTTCTGGTCAACGCCATTACCTACAGCAGGCAAGGCGGCGAGGTCCGGGTTGAGGTTGCGGTTGGCCAGGCGGAGCAGGCCGGCAAGGTGCGCATTGTCGTCCGCGATAACGGTATCGGCATTGCCAAGGAACATCTGCCGCGATTGTTTGAACGCTTCTACCGCAGCGACAAGGCCAGGAGTCGTGCCCACGGCGGCAGCGGCTTGGGCTTGGCTATAGTCAAACATATTGCCGAAGCCCATGAAGGGGTGGTTGAAGCGAAAAGCATGGAAGGGAAAGGTTCGGAGTTTACCATGGTCATTAGCGGTACATTGGCCGCTTGAACCCAGTCCACGTATATGCGGCAAGTCGCGAAAAGGCTTTGACAAAACCGATACGGGCTTTTATAGTGACCGAGTTCTGAGCGGGATTAACTCAGTGGTAGAGTGTTAGCTTCCCAAGCTGAAAGTCGCGCGTTCGAATCGCGTATCCCGCTCCAGAAATTTCAGGCACTTATCGGTTTTCTCCGGTAGGTGCCTTTTTTGTTCCCAACACTATACCCAACACATGACATGAAAAGGCCCGGTCAGGAATAAATTCTGTCGGGCTACTTGATCAAAGAAATAAATCGCTTTTCTATTCCGTTTCCGGAAACAATAAATCTGAATAACTTTTGTCAGCCTCCATCACCAGGCGTTCGACAGTTGCCGCAAGAGAAAGGCTACAGGCCTCGGCCAGCCTGGAAAGTAGATCAATGGATATTCTATGGGGTAGGAATTTTCAAACCACGCGAGGCCATCAGAGAGCAAGAGGCAATTGAGGACCTGGCAATCTATCGAGGCAATTTATGCATTTGGCCAAGAATTGACACGCTCATCAGCGAAGTGGGCTTGAGTAAGGCAAAACAGATTTTGGAGTATACACACACGCAAAACCGAATATCAGCATTGTCAAAAAGACAATCTCTGATGTCCTGAAATTGTCAGACGGTTGTCCGTGGCCACGAATAAATAACGACAAGGTGGGTCCGTTTTCCGGTGCTAGGTGGATTCACTTTACCCCGGCGGTGAAATTTTATAGAATTGAATTGACAATTTGTTCATGCAGGGGATAACTGTGGCACAAGAAGGGTAACCAAAAAACGACCCATTATAATCAGTTTTCAAGTTGGATAGGGTAGCTCCCGAAAAGCCGTAACCTTGACGGCCTACCAGTTCGATTTCTATATCAAGGGAATGATCTAAATAGGGTTGGGATATAGTGTATTTTCTCAAAGAGACGGCCGATAAAATACAGGCTACCGAGAACGATATTTTACGCAGAGCAATGCTTAGCAATAATGATGTTTCTT
>JBBQVT010000050.1:0-25241 GCA_038211245.1 Desulfobulbales bacterium
GGGTTTGACCGCCGCGGTTCAATTCTTCGAGCAACTCGATGATCTCCGCTCCGGAACTGCGGTCGAGGTTGCCGGTCGGCTCATCGGCCAAAAGCACCGCCGGTTGGTTGATCACTGCCCTGGCTATCGCCACCCGTTGGCGCTGGCCGCCTGACAGTTCCTCCGGCCGATGATTGTGTCGGCTACCGAGACCAAAGCTGTTGATGAGCGCCGCACTGCGCTCGCGCCGCTGCCGCGCCGGAACCCCGGCCAGCATGAGTGGCAGTTCAATGTTTTGCGTGGCGGTGAGCCTCGGGATGAGATGGAAAAACTGAAAGATAAAGCCGATTTTCCGGCTGCGCGTTGCCGCCAGCTGTTCGTCACCAAGACTGGTGACATCCCGACCGTCGAGCATATAGGTGCCGCTGTTCGGAGTGTCAAGGAGGCCGATGATGTTAAGCAGCGTTGACTTCCCCGATCCTGACGGCCCCATAATCGACAGATACTCGCCCACCCCTATGGTCAAAGACACATGGTCCATGGCCCGGACCTCTTGCCCGCCAACGGCAAAGGTCCGGCAGATATCACTTAACTCGATCATGATTTTTTACTGCTGTTCTTCAACACATACTTTCGGAACCATTTCCCCTGCCGCCATATTCCAGACCAACGTCACAATCGCCGGGACGAAACCCTTATAAGAAATTTCCTGTGAAAACACTTTACTCCATCAAGCTGGACATACACAAGAAGGTGATTGCTTATTGATCGAGACGGTAGAGTGATGGCTGGAAAAAATAAAGCTCACCGATTGGGAAGAATGCTCAATTCTCCCACTCGATGAGCTCGGGCCAGCCTACTTCAGCCCTTTGCAGTTGGCATAGTAGGTAACCGTAGCCGGCCAGTCGGAGAAAATGCCGCGAATCCCCACATCCTTGGCGAGTATATGCAGGACCTCAAGCATATCTCCCGGGTTATCGGTCACTTTGGCAATGGATTGATAATACCAGCCGCCGCCGTCGGTGAGCAAACCCGAACGCTCAAGGGTCCAGGTAATGATATCAAGCCCTGTGGCTTTAGCCTCTTTCGCGTAAGCGGAGGGGATGATTTTGCCGCTGGCGTCAACAGTCAGCAGCATCCACATCGGCGGAGCGATTATTTTCACCCCTTTTGCCGCTAGATCCTTCATGCTTGGCGACCAGGTCTCTGGTTTATTGTGGTTGAAGGTTTTTTCTTGGTCGCGTTCGTCAAGAAAAACTGCCTGCTTAGCGAATTCCCCATCATTTTTCAGCCAATACAGGATGTCCTGCAGATTAAAAGACTGTGGAAATACCTGGGACGGAGCAACGCCTGCCGTCTTATATTCGTTGATCATCTGCTGGGCATAGGCCTCTTGGCTGTAATCGCCGCCGAACGGCATCTTGACGTCCGGTGCCTTCAATTCCGGAGTCATCTTGACCCCCAGGGACTTGAACAGTTGAATGGACTCGGCGTGGGTCATCACCGTCCCTGTCGCTGAATACAATTCCGTTCTCCACGCAGCTGTGCCCTTCATGTATTCTTCAACAGTTACGGCGTCGGGATTGGCACCATCCATTTTACCCTTCAAACGTTTGAATTCGGCAAGGCTTATATCACTGGTACAACATTTAGCGGAGGCCTTCTTGACAACCTTTCCGCTCTGTTTGTCAATTTGTGCCGGAGTGAAGGGCTCGGAACATTTGCCGGCGAGATCGGGAATAGCCAAAATATTGGTGGTGGTATGCAGGTCGCATTGTGAATGACGGCAAACAAGAGCACGGTCTTTAGTAAAGGTTACGTCGCACTCGACTATGCCTGCGCCCATTCTTGCAGCAGCCATATACGATTCTTTCGTGTGCTCAGGAAATTGCAAGGCGGCACCGCGATGGCCGATGGAAAATTCGCTTGAGGTGAAGGGCCCCTGGCTGCATTGCTGCAGCTCCGTTTTAAGAGGGCTTTCCCGCATTTCGTCTACAAGGTAAAAGGGGCGCGGCCCAAGTTGAAGGTTTTCGGCGGCAATGACCGAGCTGAGCGCAGACCCGCTCAAAATAAGCGATAACGCCAAGGTCGCAAGATGGATGGATTTCATGGGATCTCCTTGGTAAAGATTGAGGTTGATGTACCTATGAGGTCAAAGTCAAATCTACTCTATCAGAGATATTGTCATAGTTATGTCAGGAATTCATCATGAAATCAATAGAGATGAGTTATACTTATGTCTTGATCGTTACCAATAGATTACCCAGACTACAACACAGAGGGAGACACGATTATTCCTATTGATAAAACTGAATGTATAACAACCCTCCGGAAATGGGGCACAACTATGGCCGTTTGGCCGACACTGCAAGGTTGCGAGGAACAAAAAAACCTTGCCCCACAGCTCTACCGTTAGACATTGAAGCAATTTGCTTATAAGATGAGTGAAGAAAGCTCAAAGAAACATAACATTTTTACTGGAAGGGTGAATATAAATGGAGCGTGTCTTCTTAATCATCGGTGCTCTGTCGGCTTGCATTGGCGTTGCCGCAGGGGCGTTCGGGGCGCATGGCTTTACTATTTTTCGGAAATGCCCCTTAATCGTATAATATCCAGATCCTTTTCAGTCGCTCTTCCGGTCGGGGTTGTTTTGCCTATCAATATCATGACTGCTTTGCAAAAAAGGACTCATGAACCATAACAGTAATCAGTAATGCCAGCACTAGGGAAAGAATGCCGACCATGATAGCCAGCGACTTGCCATGCCATAACCCCGCAAACCATTGACTGAACTCCGCTGTAACAACAGCAAACTTGCCGCCGAACCGTTCCAATTCACGTACATATTTTTTCGAAGTAAAACGGTCGTACTCAGAAGGACTGACAGGTGTCGGTTCGGCTGTCAGATAGATATAGCTTCCACCTCCCAATCCAAATAGCAAAATCATAAGAGCAATAACCCTGAGATGCTTACTTTGTAACATATTCAACACCGTCTCCCAATGTGGCTAATTTCCGGTGTTTGTGACTGATCACAGTATATTCCATGGTAAAACGATCTTTTTCTAAAGTGCGTGTCTTGGCACCCACTGTAACATGATCCGGATAGGTAAGGGGAATTTTAAGTTTGCATTGAGTGAAAGCCCATATTGGGCCAATATGGGTTCTCTTCAGCCTCCATCCCACAATGTAACACATTGCATTATCGAGAGTCTTCACGAATCAATCCTCCGCCATAAGATCCACTGAAGGGAATGATCAAGATTATATGGCACAATGCACCGTTATTGCGCAAAATTCTCTATACAACAAGAAAATCGATGCATATACTACAAATGACCTATTAAGAATGATTCCTGCAAATTGTCTTTTCAACCGACATACTCTCGCCCTTGGGAGTGGTGCAGGCAATAATAAACAAGGAGAAGGTTCTGTGAATCGCACTTTTCATGATGATATCTTTACACCAGAGAAATTTGTCGTAACTCTTGAATTGGTTCCCGGCCGCGAATCGAGTGGACGATCCATCGATTCTATTAAGGGAATTTCCAAAGATGCGCAAACCGATGGAAGAATTTCCGCTGTGTCTATCACCGATAATCCAGGCGGCAACCCAGCCCTGAGCCCGGATGCGCTGGGACATGAAATTGTCGATTCCGGTCTCGACGTCATTGTCCATTTTACCTGCAGGGATACCAACCGTGTCGGCATGGAAAGCAGGGCTCTGCAACTGGCGCACATGGGCATGAGAAATATCCTGGCGTTAACCGGCGATTACTCGGGCAAGGGCTTTGGCGGTTCCGGCACCCCGGTCTTCGATTTCGATTCGGTTGTTTTAACCTCGATGCTGAGGCACCTGAATAAACGCTTGATCAAAACCGGCCACGCGGAAATTTTCAACACCGGCTGTGCCGTCTCACCCTTCAAATACACCGAGGCCGAAACCAAAGTGCAGTATGCCAAACTCGAAAGCAAGATCGCCGCCGGAGCTTCTTTTGCTATCACACAGCTTGGCTACGACGTCGACAAATACGACGAACTCCTGCAATTCAACAGGGAGCACAACATCGAAGCCCCGATGCTCGCCTCACTCTATCTTCTCGATAAACGGTCGGCCAAAGGGATGAATGCCGGCCGAGTGCCTGGCGTTCATGTTTCCGACCGACTATGTCAACAGATCATGCAGGAGTGGGAAACACCTGAGGAGGGCAAGAAACTTGCCATTGAACGAACAGCGCGACTCGGAGCAATCCTCAAAGGCCTCGGTTATAACGGCATCCATATCGGAGGCATCCACGACAGCTACGAAAACGTCGGCCGCATCCTCGACAGAATGGCGCAAATCGAAAACAACTGGCAGGACTACCTGGAAGAATTCAGGGAGGTCAAACCTGCCGGCTATTATCTGTATAAGCAGCCCGAGACGCAGTCGATGGCTGGAAAAACAGACGCCAGCTCGGAGGTGGGTTTCAGCGATGACTGCCTGTATCTCTTTCTGCGTGCTGCCCACGATATCTTTTTTGATAAAAATGCCGCTTTGGCCCCGGTATACAGGAAAATTTCGCAATCCCTTGATAGCCACCAGCGCACCTGGATACTGAAACGCTTTCTCGAAGATCCCTTCAAAAAACTCCTGCTTTCCTGCCAAAGTTGCGGTGATTGCGGCATCCAGCATGTCGGCTTTCTTTGCCCGGAATCAGGTTGTCCGAAACACACCCGCAACGGACCCTGCGGCGGCAGCAATAACGGATACTGCGAGGTCAACAAGGATAAACTTTGCGTTTGGGTCAGGGCCTATGCGCGAATGAAGCGCCATGGCGAAACGGACCATCTCTCTCGCCAATTTGTTCCGCCTCGCTCCTGGGACCTGAAGGACACCTCTTCATGGGTTAACTTCCACCTTGATCGGGATCATCAAAAAGACAACAAGACCCTGGTACTCGCATGAGAAGTGCGATGAACACCCTGTATGAACAATGTTCCTTGACGATTGCCGATCAATGTATAAAGAATGATTATCTGTAAATAACACCTATTGTGCACCTGGTTATGGACAAACTTGAATTTTCGCCGAAAATACGATTAGAACAAATGATCGAGAAGCTCAAAAAGAATGAGTTTCGTATAACGCCGCAGCGATATGCGGTGTTGAAAGTACTTGCGCAGAGCGACAATCATCCTTCAGCAGAGCGTATTTACGAACAATTGGTTGCCGACTATCCAACAATGAGTCCAGCCACTGTCTATAAAACCATTAGTCTTCTCAAAAAGAATGGCGAAATTCTCGAATTAGAATTCAGTGAAATGTGTAACAGGTATGACGGAAACCGGCCCTACCCGCACCCGCATATGATTTGTACCAAGTGTGGGACAATAGTCGATCCACCAATGCTTGATTTTGAAAAATTGAAAATTACCATGATGGAAGAAACTGGCTTTACGATCAGCAGCCACCGACTCGATTTTTATGGTATTTGTCCTGTGTGCCAAAAGGAATGATTTTTTTGCCCAATAGAGGATAATTGTTATCCATAAACATCTAATATTCATAGCAGCACAGTAAAAAAATCATGCAAAATGGGGGGAACTTTATGAGTGATGAAAAGAAGTGCCCGGTAACGGGAAGAACAAACAAACACGTCGTGGGCGGCAAGGCAAACCGGGACTGGTGGCCGAACCAGTTGAATCTCGATATTCTGCGCCAACATTCTTCCAAGGCCGATCCGATGGGCAAGGATTTTAACTATGCTAAAGAATTCAAGAGCCTTGACCTCGACGCTGTGAAAAAAGACCTGCACCACCTGATGACCGATTCGCAGGATTGGTGGCCGGCCGATTACGGTCATTACGGAGCTTTTTTTATTCGCATGGCCTGGCACAGTGCCGGTACCTACCGCACCGGCGACGGCCGCGGCGGCGCCGGGACCGGAAACCAACGTTTTGCGCCCGTCAACAGTTGGCCGGATAATGTAAACCTCGATAAGGCGCGCAGGCTGCTTTGGCCGATCAAGCAAAAGTATGGCCGGAAAATCTCCTGGGCCGACCTGATGATTCTCACCGGCAATGTCGCTCTGGAATCGATGGGCTTCAAGACCTTCGGTTTCGCCGGCGGACGTGAAGACATCTGGGAACCGGAAAAAGACATCTATTGGGGGGCAGAAGAGACGTGGCTGGGCGACGAGCGCTATTCCGGCGAGCGCGACCTGGAAGATCCACTGGCTGCCGTGCAGATGGGTCTGATTTACGTCAATCCGGAGGGGCCGAACGGCGAACCGGACCCACTTGCGTCCGGGCGGGACGTGCGCGAGACATTTGCGCGCATGGCAATGAACGATGAGGAGACAGTCGCCCTCACCGCCGGCGGCCACACCTTCGGCAAATGCCACGGCGCCGGCGATGCGGCGCTGGTCGGCCCTGAACCTGAGGCAGCCGGTATCGAAGAACAGGGACTTGGCTGGAAGTCGAGGCATGGCAGCGGCAAAGGCGGTGATCAGATCGGCAGCGGTTTGGAAGGCGCATGGAACCCGACCCCGACGCGATGGGACAACAACTATCTGGACATGCTGTTCGGCAACGAGTGGGTACTGACCAAAAGTCCGGCGGGCGCAAAGCAATGGACGCCGAAGGAGGCGACTGACAAAAATCAGGCTCCGGCCGCTGACGATCCGAAAAAGCGGGTGCCGATCATCATGACCACCGCCGACATGGCAATGCGCATGGACCCGATTTATGAACCGATTGCTCGGCGCTTCCAGAAAAACCCGGAAGAGTTCGCGGATGCCTTCGCCCGTGCCTGGTTCAAGTTGACGCACCGAGACATGGGCCCCCGCGCCCGCTATCTCGGCCCGGAAGTTCCCGGCGAAGAGCTGATTTGGCAAGATCCGCTCCCTACAGTCGATCATGAACTGATTAATGATCAGGATATTGCCAGCCTCAAGGGTAAAATCCTTAATTCCGGCTTGTCTGTTTCCGAGCTCGTTGCAACCGCCTGGGCATCAGCTTCGACCTTCCGTGGTTCCGACCTGCGTGGCGGTGCCAATGGTGCCCGCCTTCGTCTCGCGCCCCAGAAGGATTGGCAAGTCAATCAGCCGGAGCAATTGGCGAAGGTGTTGAAGACACTAGAAGATATCCAAAGCGAGTTCGGCAAAAAGGTATCCATGGCTGACCTGATCGTCTTGGCGGGTTGTGCGGGTATTGAACAAGCGGCGAAAAAAGCCGGTTACGATGTGACGGTTCCCTTCACGCCGGGCCGTATGGACGCCTCGCAGGCGCAAACCGATGTTGTGTCCTTTTCCGCTCTGGAGCCGGAAGCAGATGGTTTCCGCAACTACCTGAAGACAAAATACAGCGTTTCAGCTGAGGAGATTCTGGTTGATCGGGCACAATTGCTGACGCTGACCCCGCCTGAACTGACGGTTCTCATTGGTGGCATGCGCGTCTTGAATGCCAACTTCGGACAGTTGCAACACGGCGTCTTCACCAAGCGACCGGAAACGCTCACCAATGACTTCTTCGTCAATCTCCTCGACATGCGCACAACCTGGCAGGCAACCTCAGACAACAAAGAGGTATTCGAGGGGCGTGATCGGACAACGGCTGAACTGCAGTGGAGCGGCACCCGGGTCGACCTCATCTTCGGTTCGAACTCCCAGCTCCGAGCCTTAGCGGAAGTCTATGCCAGTGCAGATGCCAAGGAGAAGTTTATGCACGATTTTATTGCGGCTTGGAACAAGGTAATGAATCTTGATCGCTTCGACCTCGCCGCCTGCGGGCAGTAAAATATATCCTTGAGGGCTCCTGATATTCTGCAACAGAATATCAGGAAGCAGTTGCAAGTGGTGCCGGTTTCATCCCCTCGCGTGCCGCTTCCCTTGCGAGAAAATCGCGATATTCACACATATGTCCCAATGCCTTAACCGCTCGTTCGGGACTGTTGAAGAAAACGCCGTTGTATTTTGCGTTTTCCACTTCATAAATCGAACGTTTTTTAGGATCGGAAGTCAGGGTTACACCAAGAATCGGTTTGCCGAATCGCTCCATTAAGGCAACCGTATGTCTGATATACTGATGCCCCCATGCATGCAGCCCTTGCAGGATTTTCTGAGATTCATTGGCATCAGCCCCAGGATCCACTGCATTGACGGATTCCAGCAAGGTCTCTAAAAGATATTCCCGGCCGGAAATGCCCAGATGTATAATAGCATCACAACCATCCCAGGCAGCCAACACCTCTATGGCTTTCATGGGCAGCTCCAGGTCATTTTCACCAACCAGGTCAACCGGGTTGGTACGGCTCCAGTACGGTGGGAGCATGGTGTCGAGCACGGCAATTATGGCATCGCTGAGCGGCTCGACACGCAAATTCTGATCGCTGCAGAGATCACTGGTGACCACCCCCCAGCCGCCGCCAAGGGTCATTATTGCCACCCTGCGGCCTTGCGGCATCGGCAGTGAAGAAAACGCCATCGAGGCATCCAGCATATCCGCCGGTTGATGGACACTCACCACCCCGGTTTGCCGACAAAGGGCCTCAAACAACCTGAAGTCCGCCGCCATTGCCCCGGTATGGCTGGCCGCTGCCCGGTCTCCGGCCTCGGTTCTCCCGCCTTTAAGGACAATTACCGGTTTCTTCTTGCCGACTCTGCGCGCCGATTCGAAAAATCTTTTGCCGTCTTTGACACTCTCAAGATAGAGAAGAACCGTCTTGGTCAGTTCATCCACCTCAAAGGCTTCCATAAAATCCTCTATGGCGACCATTGCCTCGTTGCCGCTGCCGCCGAAAGCCCTGATTCCCAACCCCTGCGAATCGGCGAAACTGAGCAACTGCACACCCATATTGCCGGATTGCGATATAAGTGCGGTACTGCCCGGCTTTGGCCCCACATGGACGCCGGTTAAAATGATCTGCGCATGCGGATTCTGGATACCCATGGTGTTGGGTCCAAGGAAGACAATTCCCGCATCGCGTGCATCCTGGAGCAATTGATTCTCTAAAATTTTGCCTTGTTCGCCGGTCTCGGAAAAGCCGGAAGATATCAGCAAAACGGACTTTACTCCCTTGTGCTGTAAATCCTTTATCAAACCGCGTACCAGGGCGGCAGGGATAGTCACAACAGCCAGATCGACAGGGCCCGGCACTGCCGATATACTCTTATAAACAGGCCGGCCCCACTGCGTTCCCCCTTTGGCGTTAATCAGATAAACATCGCCCTTGTATCCATGGGCTAAAAGGTTGGCAGGTAATGACTGCCCCCATTTTCCAAATACCCTCGATGCGCCGATAAAGGCAATTGATCCGGGATGAAATATATCGCCGATGGCAGCAGGGGATATAACCGGTCGTGGTTTCTTGGGCGTCGCCTCGTGTAACACAACCAGCGCATCGACAGCACAGACCTGACCATCCGGGCCGACCAGCAGGGGATTAATATCAACCTCCGCCACATCCGGTCGCTCAATGGCAAGTCTTGAGAGTCCTAAAAGACACTTGACCAGGGCTTTTCTATCCGCCGCCTGCTCGCCGCGAAATGGGCCTAAAAGTTGAGCAGCCTTTATCTCGTCAAGCATGCTTTCGGCCTCTATCTCATCAATGGGTACCGCTCGAAAGACTACATCATCTAAGGCCTCGGTAAATACGCCCCCAAGGCCGAACATGACAATCGGACCAAACATCGGGTCACGCATCAAACCGGCGACGAACTCACGCCTGCCGTTCTGCATAGGTTGGACTAAATACCCTTGCAGATCACTCCCTGCCGACTGAAGGATTTCCTCTGCTGCTTCCCGGACCTGGGTGGCATCGGATAAACCCAGGCGCACTAATCCCCGATCGCTTTTATGCGTCAGTTTTTCTCCATGGCCCTTTAATACAACGGGAAACTTCAGCTCGATTGCCGCTCGAACAGCATCTTCAATATCCTTTGCGACAATTTCCTTTACTACCGGAACGCTAAACCCAGCCAAAAGCTGTTTTGATTCTGATTCACAGAGACTTCTCATGTACATGTCCTTATGATGAAAAGGTGGAAATACAATAATTTTTACACTCAGATTTGATAATCTATCATGCGGCGCTCACAGGTTCTTGGCCTGACGATTTTACCGACTTCAACATGGGCAGGATGCTCCTGGTAGGCAAGCAAAGCCTCCTTCGATGCAAATTCAGAATACAGGACTATATCGCCGGCAGAATCCTTGCCGCTGAAATCGAATCCCAGCTCAAGATGCAGAAGTCCGGGAATTTTGCCCCGAAGATCCTCCAATGCCGTCTTAATCAGCATCGCATCGGCATTTTCTTCCAACGGTTTAGCCCTATTCAGTAACTTCCAGCAAACAATATGCTTGATCATTTTCTTTTCATCCTTCTGGTTGGGGAGGTAAGAGAGAGAGAGAGAGAGAGAGAGAGTGTGTGTGTGTGTGTGTGTGTGAGTTTGCCAGCAAACTTCTGCGGTTTCCAATCATACCCTTTGCAAGCCTGGCTAGGTGTATTGGATGAGGATACCAAGGTGATTTTCCTTTACGTTACTAAGAAACGCTTTGAGGGTGGCAAAGTTTTCGCTCAAGTATCCCTGGCAATCATCGCCACCCCTTTGCCATAGACCATTGAGGTATACTCCTTTCATTTCGGCCGGCAGGTACTGACCCAGCAGTTCCGCCTCAGTGATTGACGAGTATAATTCCTCAATTTTTACAACATCATGAGCCATAAAAGACATGGCAGGACCATAGCCGACTTCCACTGTTCCGACCGCTTTACCATCGGCAAAGAGGTTCGGATAACCTGCACTCCTGGCTATTGGAATTTCGACGATTACAAATATACTTGTCGTTTCCAGGGCAGATATTGAGCCACACTATCAACGTTGTTTGGAATGGCATCCATTTTTATATCCCTATCAAATTGTTAACGCATTACAACAAAGATGGAATCCGGCAGCAACCAAGCCTGAAGTTTCGACTTTAGATTTTTCTCCAGGTCCTGCTTCCCCTGAAAAACACCATAGCGAATCAGCATATCAGAAGGGAGAATACGAGGGAGAATTCCGGCAAGCATTTCTCGCGCTGATGGCTCTTCAAGAAAAAATACGCTGGTTTTCATCGAGGATCAGCTCCTTCTAGAAAACCTTGTTCCCAGAGGTAACCCATCTGATCACCTTGGGCCATATACGCTGTGAGTTGTTCGTCATCCTTTGCTCGCCTGATTTGGGAATATCCGTCTTTTTTCACCAACCAGAACACTTCATCAAGTCTTGCAGCGTTCAAGAAATCAGGAGAATGTGTTGAGACAAAAACCTGCCCACCTCGATTGGCATAAGCTCGAAATTCCTCAGCAAGTGCCCATAAGAGTTTCGGATAGAGTTGGTTTTCCGGCTCTTCCACACACAACAACGGATGAGGTGTCGGATCATAAAGCAGGGTCAGATAAGCAAGCATCTTGATGGTGCCATCGGAAACGTACCGGGCAAGAAAAGGATCCTCAAACACGCCGTCCTGAAATTTCAGCAGAACTCGTCCCTCTTCAGTTGTTTTCGAATCGACATTGGAAATGCCGGGCACTCTTTTTTTCAGAAGATCGAGAATTTTTTTAAAAATCTTATCATGATGATTGTGAAGATATTGAATAACCAATGACAGGTTTTCGCCTTCACGGAACAAATGCTCAGCATATCCTGCTTCCTGTTCTGGCCTTGCCTTGCTGATATGAAAATCCGAAACATGCCAGTTTTCGATGAGATTACCGAGCGTCATAACTGCAGGGAATCTTGCAAATTGGGCTAGTCCTTTGACAGCGAGGATGTCAGGCGATTTTAAAGTTTGTTCTTCCCGTTGCAATTCCTTCACTTCAGATACTGAATCAAGTTCATTTGTAACTGCCGTGCCCTTGCCTCGGGTAAAATTCAGAAAATGCCAAGGTTGACCGCTACTTCCACTCCTGTATTTTAGAACCTCCCGTTGCACCAATGCCTTGCCTTTTTTCTCACCAATTTGCAGAAAGTAAGTGATTAGTGGGCTATCTGGTTTTTCACGGAATTTCAACTCTATTTCGACAGGGCCTTTGGAATTACGACTACGTACTTCTTCGAATCCCCGACTTCCACCGAGCTTCATTAAGGCAGTATTCACATTAGTAGTGAGCGCATCCCGGAGAAACTATTTCCTCACTGCCTATCGCATGGGTATTTAAATTAAAGTTTTGAGAGGAGGGTTAAACTTTAAAACATCGTACTTCTCATTTACGCTGAAATTAATATTGTATTTACGATAAGATATCCAGCCTCACCTTGGGTTTAACAAATAGGTTAACTTATAGGGACAAGTTAAGTTATTTTCCAAAACATCATAACCTAAAACAGGCCTTTCCCACGCTTTAAAAAGCAACATGACCGATGAAATGCTGCAAGGCTTGTTCAAGGGTAAAGGCCTTACCGTCACCGAATGTGTATCCGTACCTCGACCAGTCGAAATCAACTATGCGCTTGAGATGCGAGGCCATGAAGTGCCTGGTAGCTTTGATCACCTCTATGGGCTGAAGGCAGTTCGGAGGCTTGATAATCCAAGAGCTGTGTCCAGGTACCATCAAAGGAAAGAACAGTGGTTCCGGGAGATACTATCCCCCAACGATATCGGTGGAAGTTGGCTATATCAAAATCAACGCAGTGCACGACTTGCTCGATGATCGACCATGCATCACTGAAAGGCCGGAACAAAACAACCTCCGGCGCAAGGCTCAGGGTATCATCGAAGGCATTCGACAGGTGGTGGAACTGTTCGATGAGTGCCAATTTGCTCGCAGGCGTCATGGGTACCTCCAAAGACAGAACGAAATTGATCTGATGTCCGCTCACCGAGAAATCAGGCAAAGCGAATTTTTCCCAAAGAAATTGACTGATTTCCAGAAGAAAACAGTTCCGAAAAGAGCTTACCCGAAGGAACAGAAATCAGATAGAAGAAATTCCCTGGCCACCAATTTACTGTTCTGAAAGCATGACAATTAATCCCTTCCCCGCCACTCTGTCCGCCCTTAACAAGGGGTGGTCGATGTGAGCCACTTTTCCCAGAATAATTCCTTTTACGGCCTGAACCTGCCGGCCGGACATTACCAGTTGCTGGTGGTCAGCGACCTCAATAATGACGGCTATTACGATACGTCGGAAGTTGCCGGCGGCAGGGTGGTTACCTTGGATTTGCAGACAATCCCAGCAAAGGTTCTCAGTGATTTCCCTATCGATCTCGACACCCCGTTCATCCTTTCCTCCGCCATCACGTTTCATCTGGAGGCCAGGAAAACGGCCGCCCTCGCCGAATCACTTTTCTTCCCCAAGGGTTCGATCAGGGGCCTCGACGACGAGATCTTTTCCCGGAAAATGGTGACGCTTGGCATGTACAAACCGGCCGCCTTCCTTGAGGAGGCGCCGATGATGTTCTACGCCCTGGAGGAGGATCTCGGATACAAGGTGCCAGTGGTCTTTGTCCATGGGATCGACGGCAGCGCCCGGGATTTTGCCGACATCGTCGCGCAGCTTGATCGCAGCCGTTATCGACCCTGGTTCTTTTTTTACCCGTCCGGCAATGATCTGGGCCAACTGAGTGAAATGTTTTACAACATATTTCTCTCCGGCAAAACCGTGACCCTCGGCAACATGCCGATGATCATCGTCGCCCACAGCATGGGCGGCCTGGTGGCAAGAGACGCCTTAAATCGTCAGTCCGGGAAAGAAGGAGAAACCAAGGCACCCCTCCCCGACGACCATATGCAGGAACTGGTGAAGGGCGGTTATCAGGTGATCCTCGGTGATGAATATGCGCCCTTGGGAAAATACTGCATTCAGCATGTCGGCCATTGGCTTTAGTGATTTCCCCGGATTCGGCCATTTGCTCAATGGCGAAATCGGCGAAGCTTTTACTCGATGCCATGGCGGTTCTTCCTCCCCACCTGATTAAACGTGATTGCCGCTATCATGATCAAACACATAGCCCAGAGAGCGTCTGCTTTTAAAATATTGGGGATCTTTCGGATTCTCCTCAAAGTAGCGCCGCAACCGAACAATATAGTTATCTACGGTGCGGGTCGATGTGCCCTTGGCGTAACCCCAGCCGATCTCCAGTAATTTGCTGCGTGACAGGGATTTTCCTTTGTTGACGATGAAGAGTTTCAGTAATTTGATTTCCTGTTCGGTCAACTGGATCGTTCCGGCATGACACTCGGCCCGGCCGCTTGCAAAATCAACACTATTTGCGCCAAAGTGATACAGGCCCTCTGCACTCGAATGTGCTTTATGCGAATCGTCCTGTTGGCGCTGCCACTGATCCCGGGTCAGCAACCTTTTGATGCGCAGAAGAAATTCTTCGAGGCTGAAGGGTTTGGTCATGTAATCATCGACACCATCGAGAAAGCCGTCAACCTTATCCGATGGTTCGACCTTGGCCGACAGGATGAGGATGGGCAGTCGTTCATCCTCCAGACGGATGCTTTTCAGAATCTGCATGCCGTCGATACCAGGCAACATCAGGTCAAGCACAATCAAATGTGGACACCATTGTTTCCAGGCCTCCAACCCCTCAATACCGTTCTGGGCAATCTTCACCTCATGCCCTGATAAGCTGAGGTTGAGCTCGATTCCTTCGGCAATATGGAGATCATCTTCAATGATTAAGATTCGCTTCTTGTCTGGTGTTTTCACTTGCATCCTCTTGTTCCAACGGTACCGGGACCTGCCTGGGTAAAGAAAGCATGAACTGCGCCCCTTTGCCTAACCCGTCACTCTGAGCGGTAATCCTCCCCTTGTGGAAACGGACGACCTGCTCGACCATATATAAGCCCAAGCCGGTGCCCCCGACATGGCGCAATTCGGTCCGCTCAATCTGAAAGAATTTCTCAAATATCTTCTTGGCTTGGGATTTTTCAAAACCTATGCCGTTATCGGCAAAACAGATCTGCACATTCTTTTCCGTGTGATTGAAGGTAATGGCGATCCGTGGGCAATCGTTCTCATTGTGTCTGATCGCATTGGACAACAGGTTCATCAGCAACAGGTGAAAGAGGGCGTGGTTTATCGAGCAATAATAGCATGTTCTCTTTGGCTGCTTGATGGCAATCGTACTGCCGCGGAAGAGTTGCTGGTTCTTCCGGCAGAATTCCTCCACCTCCTCGACCACATCAACAACGATAAAATCGCCACTATAAATCTTTGCTTCAATGCGGGCCAAATTGAGAATGCCGTTAATGTTGTCGGAGAGCCGCCCCACATCAGCCAGCATATAGCCCAGATACTTCAGCTGTTTGTCTCTTGGCAGCTGATGTTTGACAAAGGTCTCCAGATAAAGCCGGAGGGAGGTGGTCGGGGTCTTCAGTTCATGGGTGAAGCTGTTGATAAAATTATACTGGGAACGATAGAGAACCAGGGTCTTTCTTTGGTAGACGAAAATCATGAAAATACCAATGAGAATGATGCCGACCAGAATCGACAGGACCATGATTACCACCCATGTCTGCCAGGCTACAAACTGTTGCGGATCAAGAGTGGTCTTTTCAAGTACGGCCTTGAGGCCGGAACTGACCGACACATACCAGTAGATATATAAAAACAGAGAAAGGCCAAGGGCAATTATGGAAAAGACCAGAATAGCAATGGGATGAAGAAACCACACTGAACGGTTCATTGCAGGCGGTGTTTTTGTAAAAGAATTGTCATTTGTTTCCCTTGACTATCTACCATCAAATTAATGGCTTACAATACCGTTAACCGTTCTCCGATTCATCCATTCAAAGAGGTCCAACCATGGCAGACACGCATCCGGTTCATCATCTTGGGACAAAGGCACGGGTCCTGTTGACCAGTGTTTTTGGTCCCTATGCCCAAGACGACGAATATGGCAGCAGCACAATCAATCCGATGGAACTTTACCACAATCAAGTGACCCGCGTACAGGGAGTTTTCTCCCTACGCATGTTCCACCGGTCATTTGGCTTGCTGATGATCAAAGAAAACATCGAAGCCCCCTGCACCCTGCTCGACTTCCCCGATTTAGAGCGCTTCATTCTGACCATCCGCAGCCACGACTACGATATAATAGGCATCAGTTCGATCATCCCCAATGTCAACAAGGTCAGGAAAATGTGCGAATTGATCCGCACCTTCCAGCCTCGTGCAACCATTGTGGTCGGCGGACATATCAGTAATATGGAGGGCATTGATGCGATAATCGACAGCGATCATGTCGTCCGGGGCGACGGAATCATCTGGTTTCGGCAATTTCTCGGACAGGACCTGCGTAAACCGGTAAAGCACCCGGCTGTGGCATCGGCCTTCGGCACGAGGATTCTCGGAAAAACCCTTTCAGACAAGCCGGGAGATACCGCGGCAATAGTGGTACCCTCCGTTGGTTGCCCCATGGGCTGCAATTTTTGCTCAACTTCCGCCCTGTTTGGTGGGAAGGGCAAATTCAAAAATTTCTATGAAAGCGGCGAAGAACTCTATGGCATCATGGCCGACCTGGAGAAAAAACTCAAGGTAACATCCTTTTTTATCCTCGACGAAAACTTCCTGCTCCATCAGAAAAGGGCCCTCGCCCTGCTCGAACAGATGCAGAAACATCAAAAAAGCTGGGCCCTTTTTGTCTTCAGTTCGGCAAAGGTTTTACGCTCATATCGCATGGAACAACTGGTCGACCTGGGTATTTCTTGGGTCTGGATGGGGCTGGAGGGTAAACAAAGCCAGTATACGAAGCTTGCCGGTATTGAAACAAGATCCCTTATCGAAGAGCTACAGAGCCATGGCATTCGCGTTCTCGGCTCATCGATCATCGGCTTGGAGGAACACACCCCGGAAAATATCAATCAGGTCATCGATTACGCAGTTTCCCATGCCACCGATTTTCACCAGTTCATGCTGTACACTGCCAATCAAGGAACCCCCCTGTACCGAGAGTTGCAGAAAAAGGGGACTCTGCTACCGCCGAACGAATTTAAGATTTCCGATAGCCATGGTCAGTTCCGTTTCAACCATCGCCACCCGCATATTCCGACGGGTAAAGAGGAAACTTTGTTGGTTGAGGCCTTTGAACGGGACTTCAAAGTCAATGGCCCCAGCCTCGCTCGGCTGATCCGCACCATCCTCAAGGGCTGGCAGCGCTACCAGTCCCATCCTGACAAGCGGATACGAAACCGCTATCTGATCGATGTCCAGCCGCTGCGCCACATGTATGCCGGTGCCGTCTGGGCCATGAAAAGGTGGTACCGGCGTGACAAGGTCGTGCATCGGCAACTTGCCGAACTTCTCCGGGATATATACAGCACATTGGGTTTGCAACCTCGACTGCTGGCCCCGGTGGTTGGTCGATATATCTACTGGGCAATGAAACAGGAGGAAAAGCGATTTGCCACCGGCTGGACTCTTGAACCAGAGACTTTTTTTGAAAATAATCAGGCTGCTTCGGCGCAGGTGGTCAAAAGTAGCGGCCTTGCCAATTCTCTGGGCGAACCAACGATGATCGAGGACCTGGTAACTCGCCACCAGCTGCCGCTGTCCCCTGCTCCCCGGTAAGGGGGACGTAGATTTGTGCAGCATTGGAAAAAAAGGGCCTCGCACCATTTATACAGCCTATTGACAGCTGACCTGTTTAAGGACTATATTTGGTCTAAATCTACCGGAGGTGCTTCATGAAACTATCCACTCGCATAAAACCAATCAGCTATCTCAAGGCGCATACTGCCGAAATCGTGCGCAACTTGGGAGAAGAGCGTGAACCCATGATCATTACCCAAAACGGTGAAGCTAAATTGGTTCTGCAAGATATTGAGAGTTACGAGCAGACACAAGAAACTTTGGCCATGCTCAAAATTCTGGCACTCGGTACTCGTCAAATCGAAGATGGAAAAGTTCAGTCAGCAACTGATGTTGTTAAACAAATTCGAGAACAACGAGGATCTCGTTGAAGTCCTTCTCTGTATTCTTGACTGGTGATGCAGCTCGCGATCTTGAAGAGATATACGATTATATCGATCAGCACGATGTTCCGGGAAAGACTGATTATGTTCTTGAGCAGATAGAAAAGGTCTTCAGCAGTCTGTCTGAAAACCCCAAACGAGGGGTTTATCCCAGGGAGTTGTCAGCAATAGGTATCCGGGAATATCGCGAGATCTTTTTCAAACCATACCGAATTATTTATCGGGTCATTGAGAACAGAGTTTATGTTCTCCTCATTGTCGATGGCCGTCGTAATCTGCAGGCTCTCTTACAACAACGGTTATTACAGGCATAGACCGGAACCTTTTTAACAGTTTATCCTGCATACTGAATTACGGCATAATCAAAACCAAAGGCGGGTTCAACACATGCCGAGATAGAGAAGGCGATGGCTCTTCAAAAACTGATAAAATTCTTTTGCCAAGAATTGGATTGTGAAGAGGTAGTTGCCCTTGGCCGCGACCCATTTTTTCTTGTCATAGGAGAGTACCCCCGCAGGGATAATACAATGTAAGTGGAAATGAGAAATAAGTTAGGTTCGTCCAACGCCCGATAACACCTGAATTGAATTTGATCTGACAAACACCTGCAAAAAACTGGCAACTGTCAGGAACAAGGTTAATTTGCAATTGTTTTTAAGTTGTTATGCTTGCCAGTGCACATCTCCTTGATCGTGGCGACAGATTTTTCACTTTACGGCTTGTTTAAATTTTCGGGGCCACTTTAGTAAACCATGATTACTGAAAGTTCGCATCGCCTACGAATTCCACTGCAGAAGGTGCAATGCGGATGTTGGCAAAAATCAGTTATCAGTTGTAGCCGCTGCCATCAGCCAGCGTTCTAAATATCTTGCTCCAGGAAAGATCGACAAGGAAATTTATCGTGACATCCCCGAAACCCCGACCCTTGAGGTCTATGCGCTCCTGGTCGTGGGCAGCAAGATGTCAGATGATATGGCCTACGCCGTGACCGAATCGCTTTTCAGCCCGGAAACCATAAGGCTCCTACGGGAAGGACATCCTCTCGGTAAAGCCATCACTGTGGATTCGGCCCTGCAGGTTGTTTCCATCCCCCTGCACCCTTTTCGCCGAACTGAATTCACTTTGCTCGGCCCTTGAAGATATTTTCGCAGTGGTTTCTTCGGCACGGGTCGCCTCGTTGACCAATGATTCTGTACATATTGCCGAACTACGGTCGAATATCCTCCTTGCCCACAACAGGATTGTCGAGCTGAGAGATACCTATGTATCCAATAACATGGTTAATGCTTCAGCATTTCATGCGGTTATTGCTCCGGCCATTGCGGATTTGCAGGCATGGCTAACTGATGGCGTATCAGGATATGCGCCGGATTCATCGATTACCTTGAGCATCATTCGGGATAGAATATCCGGGGCTTATGCAAAGGCCGCCAGGATCAAATATGAGTCTCAAGTTGGAGCGCAGACTATTCTCAATCAGGAACGCAGTCGCTTGGAAACCTTTTCGCTGAGCGTCAATCTGCTCTTCATGTCCACATTTGTTCTCGCTTTTCTCTTGATTTTCCTGCTTTTCAGGCAGATTACCATAAAGAATAAAGAGCTTGATGCCAATGAAGAAATCCAGCAGCAACATGCCTTATTGACCAGCCTGCTACACCATATTCCTCTCGGCATTGCTGTCTGGGACAAAGACAAAACTCTTTCCCACATCAATACCAGCTTTATCGAAATTACCGGCTATGATCGAAACGATCTTCCCAATTTATCAGCATGGCCGCACCTTGCCTACCCGGACCCGGTTTACCGGCAGCAGGTAATTCAGCATTGGAGAGCTGCAGGAAAGGGCGGCTCAAGTTGTGAATACCGGGTCACCTGCAAAAATGGCATGATCCGGGATATCGAATTCCGCGCTGCCTTTCTCCCGGACCAGCGGATCATCCATACCATCACCGATGTAACAGAACGGAACAAAAACAAAAAAGCCCTCCAGGCAAGCCGCCTCTTCGAAGCCCGGGCGAAGAAAATGGAGTCCCTCGGTCTCTTGGCCGGAGGGGTGGCACATGATCTTAACAATATTCTTTCCGGTATTGTCAACTATCCGGAACTCCTTCTCTTTGAACTGGCGGAAGATCACACGATGAGGCGACCGATTGAGATTATGCGCGAGTCAGGCATCCGCGCTTCGGCGATTGTTCAGGATTTGCTAACCGTCGCCCGCGGCGTTGCGGTTGCTAAAGAACCGATAAATCTCAGTGCAATCATTGAAGAGTATCTGTATTCCCCGGATTTCAGGATGATAGAGAAGTATCACCCCGGGATCACGCTTTCCACCAACCTGGCTGCCGATACAGCGAATATCATGGGCTCCCGTGTCCATATCCGCAAGATACTCATGAACCTCGTGTCGAACAGTTTTGAGGCCAGCAAACCTCCCGGACGTGTGATGATATCGCTTTGTAACAGACAAATTGATGCGTCTGCACGTGGCGATTCCGACATTGAAGAAGGTGAGTATGTGAGGCTGACCGTCATCGATCAGGGCGAGGGCATATCGAGCGACGAACTGGAAATGATTTTTGAACCCTTCTATTCGAAAAAAGTGTTGGGCCGCAGCGGCACGGGCCTTGGGCTTACCGTCGTCTGGAACGTGGTGCAGGACCATAACGGCTATATCGGCGTAACGAGTTCGAGCGAGGGTACGCAGTTTACCCTCCACTTTCCGATTACCTATAAAGCCGAGCAGCTCTCCGAACCCATTGTCGATCTGAGCCGGTTAAAAGGCATGGGAGAAACCATTCTTGTGGTCGACGATGTCAGCACCCAGAGGTTGATCACTTCGAGCATTGTCGAAAAACTCGGATATCGGGTCGATTCGGTACCGAGCGGTGAATCGGCTCTGGAATACCTGCAACGTGGGCCGGTCGATCTGGTTATCCTCGATATGATAATGAATCCCGGCATCAGCGGCCGGGCAACCTATGAACGGATAGTTCAGATGTATCCCGGTCAGAAAGCGATCATCGTCAGCGGCTATGCGGAAACTGATGATGTAAAGGAAGTCCTGCGTCTTGGGGCAGGCATGTTTCTCAAAAAACCACTGATGATCAAGGAGATGGCAACAGCTATCCATGAGGAGATGCGCAGTCATCCAAAATTGGGTGGGTGATCTTTAACCTCATTCACAAGCGCCTTATGGCCTCTTTCAGTACCGACAATTTGTACGGTTTCTGAACAAAACCAGCCAGCCCTTTGCCAACAAATTTCTGCGTTACTTCATCTTCACTGAAACCACTGGACATGATGACTTTTACATCCGGTTTGATCCGCCGCAGTTCACGGAAGCACTGTTCGCCATCCATATGCGGCATGGTCAGATCGAGGATGGCAAAGCTGATGGCGGGATGGGTTTTGAATATCTCGACCGCTTCACGGCCGTCGTTGGCAGTGACGGCGTCAAAGCCGAGTTCTCTGAGCATTTCAACACCGACACCTCGTACGGATTCTTCGTCGTCTACCAGCAGAACGGTGCCGCTCCCTTTCCAGTCATCTTTGAGATTGGACCCGTTAAAGAGTTTTTCCGGTTTTTTGGAAGCTGGAAGCAGAACTTTGAATGAAGTGCCTTTGCCCGGTTCGCTGTAGACTTTTATTGCGCCTTTGTGGCCGCGAATGATACCGAGCACGGCAGCCATGCCGAGGCCACGACCGGTGAATTTTGTTGTAAAGAAGGGATCAAACAGTTTGGTGAGGGTTTCTTTGTCCATGCCGCAGCCGCTGTCGGCTATTTCAAGGTAGACATAGAGTCCTTCGATGATGTTATTGTCGAGCCATACATCTTTCAGGTAGCTGCGATCGCAGTCCATACAGCCGGTGGTGATTGCGATGACACCGCTTGTGTCACCGATGGCTTCCGAGGCGTTGATGACCATATTCATAGTGATCTGGCGAATCTGGGTGGCGTCGGCTTCAACCTGCGGGAGTGGTTGATACTGGTTGAGACGCAACACCACTTTTTTGGAGATGGAGACTTCCAGCATGTGCAACATTTCTTCGAGCAGACGGTTCAGGTCGAGATTTTCGACGAAGAATTTGCCTTTGCCGGAGTAGGCCAACATCTGCTTGGCCAGGTCGGCAGCTCTCACAGCGGCCTGTTCGATATTGTTCAGATTGCCGATAGCCGGCGATTCGGGATTGAGACGCATCAGCGCCAGTTCTGCATTCCCCAATATGGCCATAACGATATTGTTGAAGTCGTGGGCGATTCCTCCTGCCAGGACGCCCAGACTTTCCAGTTTCTGAACATGAAGGAGCTGCTTTTCGAGGTTGAGTCTCTCATTTTCGCTGCTTATACGCTCCGTGATGTCCCGGAATGACCAGAAACGGCCAACAATTTTATTACCCATTCTCTGCGGTTGGGAATATCGCTCGAAACGTCGCCCATCGGCAAGCTCAAGCAGGTCTTCACTCGATTCTTCAGGGTGGTCATACAAATACATAACTTTTTCAAGGAATGCTTCAGGCTGAGCCATCTGAGCAGCAATGTGGGCGAGCACCGGTTCATAAACGTCAGCGGCCAGCAACTCTTCCGGAATGTGCCAAAGGTCAACGTACTTCTGATTCCAGTGACTAACTTGTCCGTTCCTGTTGACGATGATAATTCCGTCTGCTGTAGATTCTAGGGCGGCTTCGACCAGAGAAATGGAGGATAAAAGCTCATCTTCTGCCTGCTTGCGCTCAGTGATGTCGATGGTATATCCGGCCAGCAGAGTCACGCCACCCTTTACCAGCGGAAATTTGAAAGTAGTGTAACTGCGTCCGTTCAACTCCTCGTCAAGCTTCAGTATCTTCCCCTCCGAAATAACAACCCGGTCATCGGCGTCTATCTTAGCTGCCATTTCTGCCGAAAACATCTCCGCTGTGGTTTTTCCGATCATTTTCGCCCCGGGAATACCAATCATCTGCTCAAAATTATCGCTGGCCTGTAGCACGCGACTGCCGGTTGCTGTTACCTCCTTAATGTAGACATATATCGGGGAGTGATGCATGAACAGGGAAAACATCTCATTGGTTTCCTGCACAACATCTTCCGCCTTTTTCCGGGCGGTTGCTTCTTTTTTTCTGCGGGAAATATTCCACAATAACAGGCTGATTATCATGATTTGAACCATGAAAAGAACGGCGCCAAACCAGATATAATGAGAGTAACGCGTATAGAATGTATCCGGTCTTCCTAATACCAAAGATCCCTGAGGAAGCAGTGCCTCGCTGATGTCGAATTTCTGTAACCCCACATAATCAAACATGTACCCGGTCGGACTATCAACAGTCGGAATCGCTCCCGTTTTTTCTCCACGCAGAATTCTAGCGACAAGAGCTGCCGCATTCTCGCCCTGTAACCGGCCGCTCAACAGCTTCCCTCCGACTGCGCCCGGCGCCATATAAAAATCCCACGCCGTGTAGACCGGCCGTGATGAAGCAGCTACGATGAAATCCATACTTTCACGAGATGAAAACGTCCTCCCTTCCGGGTCACGGAAGAACGCCAAGGCAAGAACAACAGTATCGCTTCCAAGCTGCTTCAGGCCTGCACTCAATTGTGCTGCCGTCTGTTTGTGCAATTCGATAAGACTTATTTCCGGATGTGTTTCGATGACTTTTCGTGCCAGGCCGAGATTGATTAAACCAGTTTCCGTGACATCGGTTATGACCGCAACCTTCTTTGTGCCCGGATTCAGTTTGAGAGCAATATTGATCGTCAATTCAATATCAAGATCCTCGCTGACCCCCGTATAGCCTGCGTCAGGGTTAAACTGATAATTGAAGATGTTGTTTATTCCGCAGAAGACTACCGGCACTTCGGGAAACAATCTGTCCCTGTGGAGCAGCAGGAAATCGAGGGCATTGTTATCTGATGCCACAATGACGTCAAATTTGACATTTTGATACATATGTGTGTATAACGCCAACAGATGCGAGGACATAACATCAGCTGATTGCCGTTTGGTATTCATATACTCGACATACAGTTCAGCCTTGGGAAATGAAGCCAACAGAGTACGGGACAGGCCTTCCTGGATCATATCCGTCCAGCTGTACCCCTGGTGGTAGGAATGTAGAATCAGCACCTTCTGCACGACATTTGCTTCAGCGCAGAACGGCATACAATAGAGCGCCAGCCAGAGGAAAATATGTGCCGGTACAGACTTATAAAGACGACTGGCAGCAGAGCATATCCACCGCCTGGACGTTCGAACGTAACCAAATGAAATCATAACAAATCCTCATCGGGTATTGGTGATAGGTAATTGCTCTCTTCGGGGTTAAAAAAAAGGCCCTTTCCAACCAGAACCACTTGACAGTATCCAACTTCGTCATGGGTGTTTGCAAAAGTCTGCCAAGGACTACGATGGCAGTCTCGAGGGAACTGATCTTTTTGGAATGTCCGTAAAGAGCTGAATTCGCAATTTTTAAAATCGCCACACATAATGACTGATCAGGAAGTATCTCTCTCATGTCTTGCTGCCCCAAAGCCTCAATAAATGAAAAAATGTTGTCATAAAATACATTGAATTTTTCTTCGAGTTCTGACAATTCTTGCAAATATTTTCTCTGCACTATAGTTGCTTTCCGGGAAAAATTGATTGAGTTGAGAAAGAATTGTACTTTGATCCATTCTAAGTCTTTGGCAGAGGATTGAAGTTGGTCGGCCACAGTGGGTGCCAAGGTGATGTGTAAAATTTCTAATACGTGCTTGTTAATTAAAGGATTGTTTTCAAAAAATTTCACTAACCAATCTTATCACATATTACAGCGAAATGAAAAAATGAAATGAGTTAAACACATACTGCTCATTTTGCAAGAGACTCGATATCCTTCAAATTGAGGCTACTGTTCATCGCTGCTCATCGCCGACCTGGCATCCTCGGATCCACGACCATGCCTTCAACTTCACTATACCGAAGAGCATCAGGAATTATGTTACGACAGGAAGAAGCTCAATTTGCTATGATTCTTGAATGGTTAAGATTGCCGCGAAATATCTTTATCAGTTGGCAGTTTTTCAAACCTAGCTGAATTTTCAAATTTTCTAGACAACTTCTCTTGACGTTTATAATCAGGGATGACACGATTGATTGGTAGATTTAATAATTTCCCCTGCTCCCCCCAGCTTTGCCGGAGGTGGCTGATTAGGACTGATCTGCATAAATCCGGAGTCATGGTATGAAATACAAACTGCAAGACCTGATTGATATAGAACATTTCCAAAATCTGCAAGACAGATTGAATGAAATCTATTCTTTTCCTTCTTCAATTATCG
>JBBQVT010000051.1:0-25156 GCA_038211245.1 Desulfobulbales bacterium
TCGAGGAGGTTATGCCGCTATCCGAATGGCGAAATTTTTCCGTCTGGGTGGCCAGGGTACTGCCGCCCATGGCCGGTAGATTGATATTGACCAGCTCGCCGGTCTTTACCATCAGAGCTTTGGAAAACCGGCCCCAATCGACGGCGGGGTTGATTTTCGGGAAGTCGCCGGACAGCAGATCGCGGTTTTCAATAAAAAGCAGGGCCTGGACCACCGGTGCCGGAATGGCGGTAAAATCGGGGTAGACCCGTTTCGGATTGGTCATCCGATACATCGACTGCTGCGTTGCATCAAGGATCTGCAAACCAGCCTGGCTTTTCTCATTGTAGGGAATATTGAAGCCAAATCCGGCATAGCGGCGCAGATCGTTGCTGAAACGGACCTGGCTGGAAATCTCCAGTCCTTTCTGCTGAAGTTTCTTGATCATTGCCGGGAGCTTGACATAACCGAGGCGAAGGTCATAGGGACCCTTTTGGGGAAAGACTATGGAGTCGCTGGCACCTTTGGCCGCATGGAAGTCGAGTCTTGCGGCAAAGGCACTGAGATACCGGGCCTGCAGGGTGGAAGTTTGCACTTCATAATAGCCGGCGGCACAAATGACAGCGAGGATGCCGCCTAGAAAGAGTAGTACATATGGCCACCATTTCCGAGGTTTTCCAGCAATTGCGCGGCGGCCCGAGGAGCGTGGCGGCATATCCTTGACACGCCCTTGCAGCGGTGGGTCGGGCCGTTCGATGTTGATATCATCCGGTTGTCGCGGCGAGGCTTTATCGGGCCTTGGTTGGCGTGCACCGGAAGGCGGAAAGATGGGGTGCCGCGGCTTGCTCCCTATCGGGATATTGAGGTCTTCCGAGGGATTGATCACTGCCGGCAAAGTTTTGTTGCTGAGATCTTAATATAGGACCTGGGTTGTGGGCTGTTTGGGAAGAGTGTCATAGCCGGTTTTTTGAGTCAAAGTAAGTTGTTCTGCAAGCTCATCATTGCCACGCATGCTCTTGATGATAGGGACTATCCTACCGAGTTTTGCCGGCACAGTCAAGGTATCTTAGGTCAAGGTATCTTAGTGACTGGTGGTGCGGCTAGTATGTGGCAGAGATGGTGGTGTTGGTACCTGTCTCTCAAGCATTAAAGAAAAACAGAGGCCAGGTGTCGGTCAGGTGAAGGAAACGACAATCTCCTCTTTCGTTTTCCGCCATTTGGCCGCTTGCACTACCAACCCGGGCTTGGGGTAGCCGACGGCAAGCAAGAGGGGCACCCAGAAATTGTCGGGGATGTTGAAGGCCTTTCGTACCCCTTCATGGTCAAAGCCATCCATGGGGTGGCTCGCGAGTCCGAGACCGGTGGCGGCGTACATCAAACTCATGGCGAAGAAACCGGCATTTTTTGCGGCAAAGGCCAGATTTGCGTCCGGGTTCCAGTTATACAGACTTTTGGCGGCATTCAAAAACCAGTCGTGCTGGGCCGGTTGCATGCTACCTGCCGTAAGCATCTCCTGCCAGTTTTTCTCAACAACCGGATGTCCTTCCTGCCAACCGCTTTTATCGGCGAGGACGATCAGCATCACCGGCGCTTCGACAACTTTTGGCTGGTTCCAGGCCAAAGGCAGCAGTTTTTCCTTCGCCGCTTGGTCGCGGAGGACAATGAGATTCCAGGGTTGGAGATTAAAGCTGGAGGGAGCCCGGGCGGCGGTTTCGATCATTTGCCCGAGAAGCTCCTCGGAAAGGCTCTTGTCCGGATCGAAAAAATTAATTGCCCGTCGTGTTTCAGAAATTTCTTTAAAGTTCATATCTTCTCCTCATGTGCTGTTTATCGGCCATATGGTTGGTAATCAATATATCCTTCCGGGCCCAGGGTATACCATTTCGACATGTCATCGCAGGGCGCCAGGGGGTGGCCGTTTTGCAGCCTTGCCACCAGGTCGGGGTTGCTGATAAAGGGCCGACCGAAGGCGGCAATGTCAACTACGCCTGCGGCAATTCTTTTTTCAGCGTCTTCTTGGGTATAGCCGCAGTTGCCGATAAGAATCCCGTCGTAATGGGCTCGAAACTCTTCGAGGGTCATTGGCTCGCCCATCTGGTGAAAACCAAAGGCCAGGCCGTCCATGATGTGCACATAGCCAAGCTGTAATGTACTCAGCTCCTTGATGGTGTAAAGGTAGGTTGCGCGGAAATCCGGGCTGCCCATGTCGTTGAAAATGCCGTTGGGAGAGAGGCGTACTCCTACCCGATGCGCTGGCCAGACGGTAAGCACCGCCGCCAGCACCTCGCCAAGAAAACGGTATTTGTTTTGCAGGCTACCGCCGTAGGCATCGGTACGAAGATTGGTTTTCGAGTCGAGGAACTGGTTGAGCAGATAGCCGTTGGCACTGTGCACTTCAATGCCGGAAAATCCTGCCTCTCTGGCGTTGATTGCGGCCTGGCGGTAATCTTCAACCGTTGCTTTGATCTCGGCCCCGGTCATTGGTCGCGGCGCTTGGTAATCTTTTTTACCGAGAGGGGTATGGATACCGTCGCCCTCGATTTTTACGGCAGAGGCCGAAACCGGGAGCTCTCCATCATGGAAATCGCTGTGCGAAGCCCGGCCGCAATGCCAGAGTTGCAGGAAGATCGGGGTACCGGTGGGTTGCAGTTTATCGGTTACTTTGCGCCAGCCGGCCACCATTTCGCCGGTGTAGATGCCGGGCGAGCCGATCCAGCCGATGCCCTGCTTGCTTACCACTGTTGCCTCGGTGATCAAAAGGCCGGCTGAGGCCCTCTGGAAATAGTGTTCGGCCATGATATCGTTTGGCACCCGCGTCTCGCCTGCCCGGCCGCGGGTCATGGGGGCCATGGCGATCCGATTTTTCAGCTTCAGATCGCCGATATGTACTGCATCAAAGAGTGATTTCGTCATTGCCTTGTCCCTTGTCCCTTGTTTATGGTTTGTGTTTGGGCTTTTCCATCGTCTAGGAGTTTGTCCTCGGCCCTAGAGCCACAAGAGGTCAATAATTGTTAACCTAAGCAGCTTGATGGCAAACTATAAGATGAAGAAGGTTTTTGTCGATAGTCTTGCCCCGGCTTGGCGATCTTCTCAGACCGGTCAAGATCGACGTTTTTTGTAGGCAATGGGGGCGAGTTCTTGCAAGAAGGTTGAGCCAAATCTCCTTTTATACCTCCTTGGTAAGGGAAGTCGTTGCCGCGACCAAGACTTCCTCAAATTCACTGATGTTGTATGGTTTGGCAATTGCTCCGCGAAAACCGAAATTTCGGTAATTGGCCATGATCGGGTCATTGGAGTAGCCGCTTGATACAATGAGATAGGCATCGGCCGAAAGTGCCAGGAGGCGTTCCGCCGCCTGTTGTCCTCCGAGTCCGCCAGGAATAGTCAAATCCAAAATAACTGCCGCATAGGGTGTTCCCGATTGCAGGGACAGTCGGTAAAGTTCAATGGCCGCCTCGCCGTCGGCACAGGTTGCAACCTGGTATCCCAGGTGACTGAGCATGGCTGCGGCAATGTCTCTGATCATCGCCTCGTCATCCATGACCAGTACCGAGCCGCCTCTATGAACAGTGTGGTTTTGATGGGCAAGGGCTTTACTTTCTCCGGAGGAAGCACCGATTGATGGCAGGCAGATGGTGAACGTTGTACCCTTGCCGATTGTCGAATGCACCCTGATATGGCCATTATGCCTGGCAATGATTGAGTAAGTCGTGGCGAGTCCGAGGCCGGTCCCGGTGGGTTTGGTCGAAAAGTAAGGATCAAATATTTTGGCCAGGTTTTCCGGCGAAATGCCGCAGCCCTCATCGCTCAGCTGCAATTTGATGTACGTTCCGGCAGCAAGGGCAAAACGGTTGTCTTCCGGCAGGAGCTCATTGGCTGCGGTAATCGTCACAGTTCCACCGCCGGGCATTGCCTGCGAGGCATTAATAATAAGATTATTGAGTACCTGGCTGATTTGCCCCTCGTCGGCCTGGATTGAGTGCAGTGAATCGGCCATGTTGATGACTGGCCGCACATTTGAACCCCGAAGCATGAGGGATACCGCATCGCGGGCAAGGCGTTGCAGACTTACCACCTTTTTGTTCGGGGCACCGCCCCTGGCAAAAGTAAGCAGTTGTTGTGCCAGCTCGGCAGCCCTCCTCGCGGCCTTTTCTGCTTCGGCAAGCGGTTTGTGCGCCTGATGTTCTCGTTCAATAAAAATCTGCAAAAACGAGATATTGCCCATGATCCCCGTAAGTATATTGTTGAAATCATGAGCAATGCCGCCGGCGAGAACGCCCAGGGATTCAAGCTTTTCGATCTTTTGCTGTTCTTGTTCATGGTGTTTCAGTTCAGTAATGTCTTCCAGGGTGGCGATAACATCGGTTGGCGATTGGCCGGGGTTAACCGGACTGAACAAACCTCGCAGGTAGGTGGTCTTGCCACCGGTGACGGAGGTGTAGGTATCTTCGAAGGAGACAATCTCCCCGGCCAGCGCTTTTTTAATGGTTTCCCGCATCTTTGGGGTGCTGAGATCGGCAGAATTAAAGCCGAGAAGTTTTTCTCTGCTTGAACCCATCATCGCAACAAATTTTTCATTGCAATCAACAATCGTCCCTTTGCAGTCGAAGGTGAATATCGCCAAAGGCGATTTTTCAAAAATGATCCGATATCTCTGCGCCGTTTCACGTAAGGCTTCTTCCATTCTCTTTCGCTCGGTGATGTCGATGCTGTAGCCTGCCAGTAATGATTTGCCGCCTTGAAGTATCGGGAATTTGATCGTCGAGTAGGTCCTCCCGTCCAGATAGTCCTCGGTTTGCAAAGGGACACCGCTTCCCACAACCCGGCAATCATCAGCGATTGTTTTAGCGGCAAATTCGCCTGGAAATAATTCAGACATGGTCTTGCCGATCAGTTCCGAACTGCTTGTGTAGGGCGCTATTTGGTAATTTTCACTGACCTTTAGAATCCGACTTTCTCCGGCCTGTACCTCTTTGATATAGACATGTACCGGGGAATAGCGCAGAAAAAGGGAGAAGATCTCATTTGCCTCGCGCATGTCGTCGATCGCTTTCTTCCTGCTCAGGGCATCACCGATGTGCCTGGCAACGTACACCAGAAAATCCTTGTCTTTCTCGGTGTATACCTCCTCGTGATAATTTTGGACCAGGACGACCCCGGCAAGATGTTCGAGGAAAAAGGGCACGCCGACCAGTGAGTGGGCTTTTTTCCCCAGGGGTTGTATGCCGTTTATTTCGCAAAACGCATCAAATGTTTCCGGACCTAACAAGACCGGCTTGCCGCTCTGCACCAAGAAGCCGGACATGCTGAGTTTGGCTCGCGGATCGATTTTAAACTCCATGCCCTGCAAGTAGGAATCGAACTCGTCGCAGTAGTAGGCGAATTTTATGTATTGCTCGCCGTCTCGCTCTTGGCGCAGAGCAATAAAAAAATTCCTGGCATTGATAAGGCGACCGACGATTTTGTGCAAAGATTGGTAAAGATCTTCCTCGCCGGATACCAGGTGCGCCTGCTCGCTGATGTCGTAAAGCGCCTGCTGGAGTCGATCGGAATCCTTGGCAACGGCGGTTGACATTTTGCGGCGGGAAAGTATTTCCATGCTCTTCATTCGCGCGCCGATTACCAGCGTCAGAGCCTGTATGCCGAGGAGATAGTTCTCGGGAAAGGTCAGCAGTTCTTTGCTCCCGACATAGAGAATCGCCGCCAGATCGTCGCTTATAAAAATTGGAAAAAGGGCATGGGATGCATTGTCGGTCCCGGTAAGAAACGACGGAGTGTCGTCTTTTGCAGTGAAAACCCGATACCGGCGGTGCATGTGGAAATCTTCGAAAAGGTGACCTTTTGCCGGGATACTGAGAGGAACACCGGGAAAAACACTCTGATCGCCCAGAGGCGAGGTTGAGAAAGACTTAAAGATCTCTTCAGTAGCTTTAGAAAAATAGATTTCAACAGAAACTTGGCCGAGGCCCGTGAAAATATGTGCACGCAGGAAGGCATTGAAGTCCTCGACAGTGCTCTCTTCGGCATCTCCCTGACACGATTTGCCGATGAGTTTGAGAAAATCGATCGATTCTATCAAAGTTGCGGGATGAGAAAGGTGTTTCATAAAGAGCTCAATTTCGGAATGATATATATATGATAACCGACAAAGGTATGAATGGGTTTGACGCAAACCGGTGGATGGCCTCAATTGCCATTTTTGCATGTAATGTGTCAACTGCATCGGTAAACAACAAAAGACATGCATACCGTATACTATCAATGCATGCTCTCTCAGCACAAGGTTGTTCTGCAGTTTGTGTGAAAAGATTGACAATAAACTACCTGGTCTCCATAATAGATGTATCATTTTCCCATGGAAAATAGATGTATCATTTTCCCATGGAAAAGGGTTTTCTGCAGAAAAGGGCAACCCGCTTGCACCTCGGAACAGGTGATAAATCCATTGAACGTACGACCTCACTGTGATCGGAGAGTTATTTTTATGAGACACAACTGTCGATGGAAAAGCTCTTTGAAACCCCGATTTCTCGCCACCCTGTTTTTTCTCTCCTTGATAATACTCCCGACTTTTGCATTGATTCCCGGCGGTGCAAATTCGCAAACGCCACCTCCGCAAACCCTTCGGGTAGTGACTGACAATAATTACCCGCCCTACGTGTTTCAGGGTAAGGATGGCCTTGTCCAGGGAATTTTGGTTGATCAATGGCGACTCTGGCAACAAAAGACCGGTATCCAGGTGGAAATTTCGGCTATGGACTGGGGTATTGCCCAAAAACGCATGCGGGCCGGGGAGTTTGATGTCATTGACACGATCTTTAAGACCGAGGATCGCCTAGTCTGGCTGGATTTTGGCAAACCCTATACGAGAATCGAAGTTCCTGCCTTTTTTAAAAATCAAATAAGTGGAATTACCGACATTGATTCCCTCAAGGGCTTTGTCGTGGCGGTAAAGGAAGGTGACGCGGCAATTGAGTTTCTAAAACGGCATGGCGTAGAAAATCTCGTGTTTTTTAAGGGTTATGAGGAAATTGTCCTGGCCGCCAAAGAATACAAGGTCAACGTTTTTGTCATCGATAAACCTCCAGCTCTGTATTTCCTCTATAAGTATGGGATTGAAAAGCAATTTAATGAATCTTCACCTTTTTCCGTCGGTGCGTTTCACCGGGCGGTAAAAAGGGGGAATTCGTTGCTGTTGCAACAGGTCGAGAAGGGTTTTGCCCGGATATCGCCCGAGGAACTGCAGCAGATCGACAAAAAATGGTACGGGGCACCCTTTGTCAGTTCTCAGTTTACCGGATATTTGCTGATTGGCTCCGGATTTCTCTGGATCTTCCTCCTGCTTCTTTTTTTCTGGAATCGCTCCCTCCGAGTGGCTGTAAAAAAACATACATATGAGTTGGAATTGAGCGCGGCGGAATTGACTAAAACCAAGGACCTGCTCACCCAAACCAGCCGGATGGCCAGGGTGGGAGGTTGGGAAAAGTACCCGCTGACCGGTGCGGACAATTGGTTGGAGATAACCCGGGAGATTATGGAGGTCGACACCGATTTTATTCCTACCATGGAAAACGGATTGGCTTTTTACCCGGAGGGTGTCAACCGCGACACCATAGTTGCGGCGGTGTCGAGGGCCATACAGAGCGGTGACCCTTTTGATGTCGAGGTGCAGATTGTTACCGCAAAAGGAAATATGCGTTGGGTCAGGGGGATTGGCCGCGCTGAGTTTAAAGACGGGATCTGTGTTCGTCTGTATGGCACACTTCAAGATATCGATGCCCGAAAGACAACGGAGATGGCACTCGTCGAAAGTGAGGAGCGACTGCGATATCTCGTGCAAAATTCATCGGATATCCTGGTTATCATTAACGCCGACGGCAGTCAAAGGTACGTCAGTCCGGCGGCGGAGAGAATTACCGGTTTTCCTGTCGCTGAATTGCAAGGCCGAGCAATCGACACCATAATCCATCCGGAGGACATACGGGCTGTCAAGGCCGCATGGGACGAGGCCGTTGCTCATTCTGAAAAAACCGTTACCGTCCAATATCGACATATCCACAAAACTCGGCAATGGGTCTACTCCGAGGCTATCGCCCAGAGTTTCTTGTCCGAACCGGCAATCAACGGGGTTATTGCCAGTGTGCGGGACATCACCGCCCATAAAAAGGCGGAAGAAGACAATGAAATGCTGCATGTGCAGTTGACTCAGGCACAGAAAATGGAGACGGTGGGGCGTTTGGCGGGAGGGGTGGCCCATGATTTCAACAACATGCTGAGTGTCATCCTCGGTTATGCTGAACTGGCTCTGGGCCGCATGGATACAGGCCAACCGCTCTATGCCAACCTCCAGGAGATCAGCCGGGCTGCCAAACGTTCGGCCGATCTGACGCGGCAGCTCCTGGCTTTTGCCCGCAAACAGACCGTTGCCCCCAAGGTGATCGATCTTAACCATACGGTTGAAGGGATGCTGAAAATGCTGCGCCGATTGATCGGCGAAGACATTGATCTCAACTGGCTGCCGGGCGACAATGTAGGGCCGATCAAAATTGATCCGTCGCAGGTCGACCAGATGTTGGCGAACCTGTGCGTCAACGCCCGGGACGCTATTGCCGATACCGGCAAGGTGACGATTAAGACCGATATTGATGTCTTTGACCAGGCTTACTGCGCCGCACATTTGGACTACCTGCCCGGCGAATATGTCCTGTTGGCCGTCAGCGACAACGGCAGTGGCATGGATGCCGAGACAATCGGGCATCTCTTTGAGCCATTTTTCACCACCAAGGAGATGGGCAAGGGCACCGGCCTGGGACTTGCCACAGTTTACGGCATTGTTAAACAAAACGACGGTTTCATCAACGTTACAAGCACGACAGGTGTGGGGACAACCTTCAGTGTCTACCTGCCACGACATGCCGGAGAAAATGAACGGGCGGTGCAGAGCGATACAGCGAAACAGGCAGCGCCCGGTCATGCAACCATCCTCCTGGTGGAAGACGAACAGATGATCCTTGACGTCACCAAAACGATGCTCACCCTGCAGGGATACAATGTCCTGGCGGCGTTGACCCCGGGTGAGGCTATCCGCCTGGCCGAGGAGCATGGCGAGCAGATCAGCCTGCTCATGACCGACGTGGTCATGCCGGAAATGAACGGCCGCGATTTGGCCAAGAATCTGCTGGCTCTCTGTCCCCACCTCAAGCGCCTGTTCATGTCCGGCTACACGGCCGACGTCATCGCGCAGCATGGCGTACTCGATGAAGGAGTGTTCTTCATCCAAAAGCCCTTTGCGATGCAGGAACTGGCGTCAAAAATCAGAGAGGTGTTGGGTTAAGGTGCAGGCGTCGCCATTGTATTGGCGGGAATAAGAACGAAAAGAACCTGTTTTTGATGGGTTAAGCTTTGTCGGCTATTCGCGACACCAGTATCTTGTCAACACGCCTGCCGTCCATATCGACAATTTCAAATCGCAGCCCTTTCCACCGGAAGTGGTCTGTTTCTCTTGGCACTGCACCGATCTTTGCCATGGCAAAACCGCCGACCGTATTCATACCGATATGCAGTTCTTCACTTACCTTTCTGATTTCCATAAAATCCAGAAAGTCATCAAGCGGCAGACTCCCGGCGACGAGCCATGAACCATCTTCGCGTTCGACTATTTCTCTTTTTCCGGAATAGGCATCCTCAATGTCTTCAAAGACCGAGCGTAAAATATCGCCATAGGTCACAAGACCGAGGACAAGACCGTATTCATCCACCACAAATGCAATGTGCGTTCCCGATCTTTTAAACAACTCCAAAACTGTTACCGCTTGCGACGAGGCGGAAACAAAGACCGGTTTCCGGCAGAGTCTCCGGAGGTCAAAGATGTTCTCCTCGATAATCATGGAAAGTAAGTCTTTGCTACTGATAACCCCGATAATATTGTCAAGGGTATGCTGTACCACTGGATAGGACGAGTGCTTAGACTCGGTAATGCGCAGCTTGGTTTCTTCCATGCTTTCATCGAGACTCAGCCGAATCATATCTATCCTGGGGGTCATCAAAACCGTTACCCGGCGGTCAGCCAGGCGGAAGACCCGCTCGATGGTATTTTGTTCAAACGGTTGAAAGGTTCCGGCCCGGGTTCCTTCGTTTATCATCAGTTTTATCTCTTCTTCTGTGACCGATGACTCGGCTGCCGGCTTGAATCGGAAAAGGCGCAGCAATAGGTTGGTGGACCCACCCAGTAACAGGACTAAGGGATGTGCCAGACGGGAAAGATGGGCAATTATCGGAGCCACCAGGCGGGCGATTTTCTCAGGATTATTAAGGGCCAGGCGTTTCGGTACCAGCTCTCCGACAATCAGAGACAAATAGGTGATGCAAACGACGACGAGGACTACTCCGATGGTTTTGCCATAGGGGGCAAGCAGGGGGATCCTGGAAAGGTGTCCGGCAAGGAACTCGGCTATGGTTGCCCCGCCGAGGGCCCCTGATAAAATACCGATAAAGGTAATACCGATTTGAATTGTCGATAAAAAATTGTTTGGTGCATTGGCCAGCCGAAGTGCTACCCCGGCCTTCCTGTCGCCTTCATTGGCTAACTGCTCCAGCCGCGCCTTTCTCGCCGAAACGAGAGCAAGCTCCGACAGGGATAGCAAGCCGTTGAGGAGAATGAGAAGAATAAGCAGCAGTGTTTCAATCGATATTGAGTTCATCAAAGGGGTCCATTATGCCGTTCAAGACATAGAAACGGATTACTTGTAGTTGTACGACGGTTTACCATATATCTAATGGTGACGAAGCGAACCTGCAATGGTAATATTTTCACGGGTGCTCTCTCGTTACCCTCAGAAAAATCCGACCGGTGCGGACTACGCACCGCAACAAGAAGAGGACCGGCATATGTTGAATTCCCTTCTGGCGATCAGCTTCGGGGCAGCGGCAGGTGCGATATTACGCTGGCTGCTGGGGCTTTCCCTGAATTCGCTGTTTCCAACCATCCCGCTCGGCACCTTGACTGCCAATCTCATCGGCGGCTATCTCATCGGTGTGGCTGTGGCCCTCTTTGCCGGCCATCCCGGCCTGGCGCCGGAGTGGCGTCTGTTGATCATTACCGGCTTTCTCGGCGGCTTGACCACCTTTTCCACCTTCTCGGCTGAGGTCACTTCCTTGCTGCAGGAAGGCCGATTGCTCTTGGCGGGTATGGCAATTTCCGCCCACGTCATTGGCTCCCTGATAATGACCATCCTCGGCATTGCCAGTGTTGCCTTGTGCAAACGCATTTGACCCCGATAAACGGGAATAAGTACCTTCACCAAATTCTTCTTAAAAAACGAAAAATGAATTTCTAATGTCCTAAAAAGGAAATCTATCATGAATGGTTATCAATTATCGTTTTTTACCCAGCAGGATCGCCGGCATGGCGATCTTTCCTTGGCCCAATGGCTCCTTGAAGAGGCGCGGAGAATAGGGATCAACGGCGCTACCCTGATTGCCGGTGTCGAGGGGTTCGGCCATGACCGAAAAATCCGCTCCGCCCATTTCTTTGAATTGTCGGATCAGCCCATTGAAGTGACTATGGCAGTCAGCAGCACGGATGCCACTCGTTTGTTTGCCCGATTGCAGGAAGAAAAAGTGAACATCTTTTACGTCAAGGCCCCGATCGAGTTCGGTATGACCGGCGAACTTTGATTCAGGATTTGCAAAAGATGGCAAAAGGTTTTTAGAGATTGAAGTCCTTTTGAAGAGCGACTGCAGCAACCACCCGGCTGGAGACAGCCAACGGACTCAATCCTTTTTCCGGCCCATTACCTCGCAGACTTTGACGGCCAGTTCCACAAAGGAAAATGGTTTTTGGATAAAGTTGATTTTCTCGTCAAGCACTCCATGATGCGCAATGATATCGGCGGTGTACCCTGAGGTGAACAGGCATTTCAGTCCTGGGATGCCGCCGACGAGCACGTTTGCCAGATCGCGGCCGTTCATCTCCGGCATGATGACGTCGGTTATGAGCAGTTCGATTTCCCCGGCGTGGATCTTAGCCAGGCGCAGTGCCTCACTCGGTGTCGCTGCCGCCAACACCCTATAGCCAAGCCGGGTAAGCATCGCCTGGCCGAATTTGAGAATCACCTCTTCGTCTTCAACGAGGAGCACCAGCTGGCTCTTTCCTTGGGGAATTTCGGTTTTCTCCTTGACCTTTTCGGCAACAACCGAGGCAGCGAATCGCGGCAGGTAGATCTTGAAGGTTGTGCCCTCGCCCGGCTCGCTGTACACATTGACAAAACCATGGTTTTGCGTGGCAATTCCGTACACTGTAGAAAGTCCCAGGCCGGTACCTTTCCCTATCTCCTTGGTGGTGAAAAACGGCTCGAAGATATGTTCAAGGATGTCTTTGTCCATCCCGAAGCCGTTGTCACTGACGCTGAGTTGAGATTGACATGGATCGAATCCTCGGGGGAGCAATTCAGCATAGCCAGTTCGGCATGGCCGAGGATGGCGGTAAGCATATTGTTGAAGTCATGGGCTACGCCACCGGCCAGTCGGCCCACCGACTCCATCTTTTGCGCCTGCAGCAACTGTTCCTGGAGTTTTTCATTGGCGGTAGCAGCTTGTTTTTGTTCGGTAATATCGGTCATGACGACGATGAAGAGATCGGGGCTGATCTTTTCACCGATAATTGCCAGATAGACCTGTTTGCCGCTGAAGATGGAGATATGCGCATCCTCAAAGCGATGAATTTCTTCATCGGCCATGGTGGCGAGGAGATGGTCGCGCATTGGACCAACCGGTAGGTGGTCGAGCAGCTTGATGCCGAGATACCGTTCGCGTGTCACCCCGAAGATACCGGCGAAATGTTCGTTGCAGTCGAGGACTATCGACTGGCTGTCAAGGAGGATTATTCCCACCGGCGAACGTTCTAAAATGGCGCGCAACTTCTGTTCGCTTGCCTGTAGCGCTTCCTCGGCACTCTTTCGTTCCGCCAGCTCACGCTTGGCCGCCTCGTAGTTCCGGGCATTGGCCAAGGCCAGAGAAACCTGATGGGTGAGGATTTCAAGGAAACCGGCCCGGGCCTCAAAGTCCCGATCGGTCATCGAGGCAAGACCAATGACCCGATGATTTCCGCCCCGGCACGCAAAGGGAGCGAGGCGAAGGAGTGTATTCCGGCCGCTTTGCACACCAGGTCAAGCGACAGGGAGGAACTCACCGCCAGGCTCAGAGCCTGCAGTGCAGCCAGTTCCCCGGTGCGTTTTCCCGCCTCTGTTTCGGCCTGTTTGCGCTCGGTTATGTCGCGGACAACACTGAGGATATTGCCATCAGCAAGGGCTCGTTGACTGATATCCACGTGGAGTCGGCTACCATCCTTGCGTAGACAGCATTGTTCTCTGGTAACCATGCTGTCCTGCTGCAGGATAGCGGTGAGGGGTGGTTGCAAAAGAAGATCCTGGTGGTCGATTATCGTGGTGCAGTCAAGGGCCAGGAGATCGTTAAGCGAATAGCCGGAGAGAGTCAGCCATTGCCGGTTTGCAGCCAGAAAGCGCCAGTGCTGGTCGGTAATGAACATGCCGTCAGCGGCATCCTCAAAAAAAGCATGATACCCGTCGACAGTACTGGAGTCCCAGATATTTTGTCTAGTGCCGAGCTTTTCGGAATCACTCATGGGGTCTCCTTGGCGGGTCATGTTTCTCTGGTGCAGGGACAAGAATGTTTTTGTATTCGTCAGCACTTTGTCGGTCAGGTGCCCTTGCCGATAGAGACCTGTTTTCGGGAATCCTGCAGGGATTTTTCATCCTGGTACTTTCCCTCTTTGTTGATGAAGTAGGCCTTGGGGTCGTGTTGAAGATTTTCCAAGGACTTGGCTAAAGAATCTTTTTTTTGCTGGATGCAGGAATTCTTGGCGACTTTTCTTGCATGGTCGCGGCACCTTTGCAGGGCGCTTTGATACTCTTCGATGAGCAGGAGTCTTTCCATGGAGACTCTTTTGTCGAGGGGCAGGTTGGAATCGCCCGCCTGGGCCGCACCGGCAACACAGACAAGCGAAAAAAATGTCAGGGTGAATAGAATTTTCATTTAATCCCTCCGTTGGTGTTCAATAAATACACCAACTTTTTGGTGCGGTCAATGGGAGGGCAAGAGGGTGGGAAGTATTTACCCGGTTCGGATCCTCACGGGTGGGTAGTTATTACCTAGCCCTGGGCGACTTTCGCCGACGATCTTTGCATCTATGAAAAAATATATTAAAATATCAATTAAATAAATCAAATATCTATAATTGGCACCGGAGTTGCAATATCTTTGGCAACGGCAAACGGCGCAGACGGTCTGCAGGTGCAGCCCGCTGCCGGATGAAACAGCGGTAAGCCCACTGTTCAAAGAAACAGATAACCCACACAAGGAGAAGTAAAATGAAAAAACACATTGTAGCAATCGCTCTTATAGCTGGACTGACCATGGCAACCGGCGCATCGGCAAATTGGGGCGGAGGAGGGCATGGCAATGGCGGTGACGGCTGTTGCCCGCAGATGGGGGGGCAGATGATGCAGGGACGGATGATGCAGCAACTGGACCCGGCAACCCAGGAAAAAGTGAACAAATTCTTTAAAGACAACTTGCCGTTGCATAAGCAGATTGCCATGAAACAGGCGGAAAAACGAGCCATTATGCAGAGCGAAAAACCTGATCCGCAAGCTGCGGCGAAAGTTGCCGGGGAGCTTTTTGACCTGCGGACTGCCATGCATGACAAGGCCGAGGCAGCCGGGGTTTCCCAGTATCTCGGGCCCATGGGCGGTGGTAAGGGGGGGCGCGGTCCTGGTTCCGGCATGGGCATGAATGGCCGGCAGCAATAATCCTATCTTTTCCTGAAAATTTCTTCTCCCGGCCCCGCCTGCGCTCCTTTGTTGATGCTTGAAGATCAACGAGAGCTGCGGGTGGGGTTTTTTGTTTTTACGGCCAGAACAGCGTGTGGTCCTCCAGTGAAATAAGCAGCCTTTCGCAGGTTGGCCAACCCGATGCCATCCGAGAAAGTAATCACCTCAAAAAGAACAAAAGCATCGTTGACCTTCCCATAATTATCGGCTAGATGTGTGCAAACCGGAAAGTAAGAGTTCCGATCGAATCTGCGTCGCCTTTCCCTGACAGAGACATCGCGAGGGGGAAAAGGGAATATTTCGAGGAGCTATTTGGGGAGGAAATGATGATGAAAAAACTTTCTTTTGCACTGTTATTGGGCATCGTTATCGGTTTTCAGGTTCTTACCGCACACGGTGCGACCATCTCGGTCAGTCAGTTTGTCGAACATCCGGCACTTGATGCGGTTCTCCGCGGCATGCAGGACTATCTCAAAGAAAGGAAGGTTGATGTCAGCTATACAATCCACAACGCCCAGGCCAATATGGGCACGGCGACCCAGATAGCGCAACAAATGATCGGTGAAAAGGCCGATCTGCTGGTGGCCATCGCCACTCCCAGCGCCCAGACTTGTGTTCAGGCCCTGGCCAAGGCACCGGCCGACCTCAAGCGACCCTTTCTCTTTACCGCAGTCACCGATCCGGTTGCTGCCGGACTGGTGAAAGATCTGCAGAAACCTGACGCCGGGATCACCGGGGTGTCCGACCTCCTGCCGGTCGAGGAACATTTGCGCATGGTCATGGCCTATAAAAGCGACATAAAAAAACTTGGCCTCCTCTATAATGCCGGCGAAGCCAATTCAAAAGCGACTATCGCGGCAATCAAGGGACTCAGCAGCAAGTTGGGTTTTGAGGCGGTTGAGGCCACCGCCGGCAAGACCGCTGATGTGCACCAGGCTGCCAAGAGTCTGGTGGGCAGGGTCGATGCGGTTTTTATCCCGACCGACAATACCATCGTTTCCGCTCTCGAGTCGGTGATCAAGGTGGGGGTGGAGAATAAGCTGCCGATTTTTGCCGCCGACGTCGATTCGGTGAAACGGGGTGCGGTGGCGGCCATGGGATTTGATTATTACCAACACGGCCGGCAGACCGGGGCCATGGCTGAGCGGATTCTGGGAGGCGAGAAGCCGGAAACCATGCCGGTCGAGTTCCAGAAGGATCTGCAGCTCCACATCAATGCCGGCTATTCCCGGCAGATGGGGATCGAGCCGCCGGCTGCCATGCTGAAGAAAGCCACGCAAGTATATGAATAACCGGCGGAAGATATTATGACTTTGTATGCAGCTCTAGGGGCGGTCGAGCAGGGGCTGGTCTATGGCATCATGGTCATAGGCGTTTACCTAACCTTTCGCATCCTCGATTTTCCCGATCTTACCGTTGACGGTAGCCTGCCTCTTGGGGCTGCCATCTCGGCGGTGGCCATAACCAGCGGGGTCAATCCTTATCTGTCCCTGTTGTTGGCCCTGGCCGGCGGCTTTGTCGCCGGGACGGTGACGGCGGTTTTAAACACCAAGTTTAAGATCCTCCACCTGCTTGCCTCGATCCTCACCATGATTGCCCTATATTCCATCAATATCCGCATCATGGCCGGACCGAATGTGGCTCTCCTCGGTGTCAATACGGTTTTTGATGCGGTAACCCGCCTGGGGATTCCCGCCCACTACGCCGGATTACTGATTTTCGGCACCTTAGCCGCTTCGGTCCTCGGCTTTATCATCTGGTTCATGGGCACGGAGCTGGGGCAGGCCATTCTTGCCACCGGTGATAACCCGCAGATGATCACCAGCCAGGGTGTTAATACCCATTGGGTGATTATCTTCGGAGTTGGTTTGTCCAATGGGTTGGTGGCTCTCAGCGGGGCGCTGGTCGCCCAGAACCAGGGTGCGGCCGATGTCGGCATGGGGCTTGGCACTATTGTTGCCGGTCTTGCCTCGGTTATAATCGGCGAGACGGTATTCGGCTGTCAGACCATGGCCAGGGCCTTTATTGCCGCCCTCCTCGGTTCGATCGTTTACCGCTTGGCCATTGCCCTGGCTCTCGGCCTTGAGCTCGGCAGCTTTAGGTTTAATCCCAGTGACCTCAATCTTATTACCGCCGTTCTGGTTATCGGTGCTCTCATTACCCCCAACCTCAAAAAGAGACTCATTGCCCGGTGATTCGACTCGAAAACATCATAAAATATTTTCACAAGGGCAGTGTCAACGAGGTCTTCGCCCTGAACAATATCAATATCCACCTTGCTGAGGGTGATTTTGTGACGGTGATCGGTTCCAACGGGGCGGGCAAGTCGACCTTACAGAACTGCATCGCCGGCGGGTTCTTTCCCGATTCCGGGAAAATCTCCATCGCCGGTCAGGATGTCACCGCCTGGCCCGAGTATAAAAGGGCTGCCCTTATTTCCCGGGTCTTTCAGAATCCGCTGCTCGGCACCTGCCCGTCGGCGACCATCGAGCAGAACATGGCCATTGCCGGCCTGCGCGGCAAACGGCGCGGCCTGGCCCGTGGTGTCAAGGCGCGGGATAGGGACCGCTTCCGCAGTGAATTGCTGCAGCTCGGTCTGGGGCTTGAGGATCGGCTCCTCGACAAGGTCGGGCTGCTTTCCGGCGGCCAGCGTCAGGCCCTGACCATGCTCATGGCGACGATGATCAAGCCGGAGGTACTGCTTCTCGATGAACACGTTGCCGCCCTCGATCCGAAAACCGCCGGTCAGATCCTTGGCCTCACCCAGGAGATCGTCAAGGGCAGAAAGCTCACGACCCTGATGATCACCCACAATATGAAACACGCCATCAGCTTCGGCAACCGCCTGCTCATGTTGCATCAGGGCCGGGTGCTCCTTGACCTGCAGGGCAGAGAAAAAGAAAATCTTACCGTCAAGGATTTGCTTGAACAGTTTTATAAGGCGCAGGGGGAAGAATTGGCAATGGATTCCCTGCTGCTAATCTGAAATTCCCTATGGCAATGTTGCAGGAATTGGAAGCCTGGGTTCTCGAAGTGTATCGGCTGCTGGATGCGGTGGTGGCTGCCTTTGCCAAGCGAAGCGGGCTCAGCTGCCCGCAGGGATGCGGTCATTGCTGCTTGTCGGAAAAAGTTGAAGCGACGGTCCTCGAATGTATTCCCTTGGCATTTTTGTTGTTTCGCACCTCCCAGGCTGAATCCGTATTGCAACGGTTGGAAGAAAACGGCGACAATAAGGGCTGCGTCCTGTATCGCCCAGATCTTACCCGGGCCGGGCTCTGGGGCTGCAGTCAGTACGCGACGCGGACAGTGGTGTGTCGACTTTTCGGTTTTGCCGGTAATCCCGGTCGAGACGGCATTGCCCGGCTGGCTTTGTGCCGGGTCATGAAGGAGGCGGCAGGATCAGAACAAATCGCCATTATTGCTGAAGATCCTTTTACCCCGATGCCGCTTTTTGTCGAAGCCGGTCTGCGCATCACCGCTCTGCATCCGGGCCTTGGTACCGCTCGACTGCCGATTAACGCGGCTCTGTTACAGGCCCTCTTGAAGGTCGGGATGCTCCTTGATCTGCAGGCGGAATCCTGAAGGAGCCTATGGGCAACACCACAGCGCGGTTTTCTCCATTCTACCGATGAGTTTGGCGGTAGTCCCGCCGGCCAGAATATAATCCTTCAATAAGCCCTTTTCCAAGCTGCCGTGCATACCCAATGCAACTGCGGCATAGCCGCCTTTTTCACCTTCGCTCTGAATTGCTCCGGCGACTGAGACCCCCCGGGTACTTCGATGGTGGATACGCTCGTCGCCGATATTGTGGCCGTGGAGTATCGCCTCGGCCCTGGCGAAGATCTCAGCCGATTCGCAGGTTGTATTGTTATTTACATGCATCAAGGTAATGCTGTGCTGGTTTTCGCCGGCAAGGATAAAACCGACGTGGTCAACCGCCCGGTAACCTTGGGTCGAGCCGTCAACACAGGCCAGGATGTTTTTCCTTCCCGGGGCCGATTCCGGGCAGATCCACAGCGGCACATCGCAGCAGCTGTCGCGGATCATCGCCTGCGCCACTTCCTCCGCCGGCCTCTCGAACATCCACTGCAATGTGTAGGATGCTCGCTTGCCGAGGACGATGGCGTCATAGCAGCCTTGTGAACCTTCTGTCAGGATGTCTTTGACTTTGCCGTATCGTTCTACCGCTGTTTTGGTGATCGTCCTCTCAATGGAGAAGTTGCCCTGGCCAAGAAGTTCCTGGGCCCGGTCGAGGGATCTTTTGAGTCCGCCGGTGAGTTGGCAAACATTTTTTGTTTCGGGGTTCTGCCACATCTCTGTCAAGGACTTGGTCATTTTATCACAGTCCAGTCTGCATATATGCAGAAGGGTGACCAGGTGTTCCTCTACGTTGTTGAAGAAAGAACTGACAAACCGAACACCGGAGAGATTGTCCGAATTACTGCTTATAGTTACAAGAAAGTGTTTTTGCATAAAGGTAACAATCCTCGTGTCATGAAGGTGCGCTAAGGTTTTGCATTGTTTGTAGATATAATAACACACTTTACTGGACAGACAATGGTCCGGGGGATCATGACATTGACGCGGAATGCATTACCCTGTTCTTTAAATGCGGGGAGGAAAGAATGATGGCAAGAGAGATGGGATGAGACAAATGAAAAGGCGTAGAGGGATTTTTTATATGGGAATTCTCGCGTTTTTACTGGGTGGATGTGCGAGTCAGTATCAGGGAGCGGTAACGGATCATTTCGACGGAGGGAGGTTTTATAATCCGGGCAAGCCGATGGATAAAAATTTCGGTTCCTTTCTCAAATGGCGGATGACCTCCAAGCAGCAATATTGGCCGGAATACAGTGAACTTCCTGCTTATGACCGGCCACCCGAGAGGGTTTATGGCGATGATTTGCGGGTTTCCTGGGTGGGTCATGCCACCGTTCTCATGCAAACCCAGGGGCTGAATATTCTCACCGATCCGGTCTGGTCAGACAGGGCGAGCCCGGTAACCTGGGCAGGGCCGCGACGCGTTCATCCACCGGGTATTGCTTTCGAGGATCTGCCGCCCATCGATGTGGTGTTGGTCAGCCATAACCATTACGACCATCTTGATCTTGCAACTCTTGCAAGACTCAGGCAACGGCACCAGCCGCGAATTATCGTGCCCCTCGGCAATGATAAACTTCTTGAGGACCATAATCCGGCCATTCTTGCCGAAGCCTATGATTGGGGTACAAAAATAGATATTTCCTCTGAAGTGGATGTCCATCTCGAGCCCATGCATCACTGGTCGGCGAGGGGGATTTTTGACCGCAACAAGGCCCTGTGGGCGGCCTTTGTTATCACTACACCGGGCGGCAATATCTCCTTTGTCGGCGACAGCGGTTACGGTAACGGCGACTTATTTCGTGCGGCAAAAAACAAGTTTCACCAGTTTCGCCTGGCGATTCTGCCCATCGGCGACTACGACCCCCGCTGGTTTATGGCCTACGGGCATATGGCGCCGGAGGAAGTATTTTTAGCCTTTGAAGATCTCGGTCGCCCGTATGTCCTCCCCATCCACCATCGTACCTTCCCCCTTGCCGATACCGGCTATGCCCAGCCGCTGGTCGATCTGCGGCGGGTGATAGCTGGAAAGCCGGAAGCGGAAAAGCGGATTGTGCCTTTTGCGCTCGGCGAAAGCAGGATGATTCCCCGTTGACATCGCCACTGCAGCTTATGACCCAAGCTTAGGGGCCGTTAAGAAATAACTCATACTTTTTATCCATTTCTTTATGGCACCTTATGCCGTGGATAATATTGAATTGTATGATTTAGTTTTGAATGACGGCTTAGCGCATGAAGAGTTCGTGCCAGGCCATGTTGATGAACGTTGTATGCAACATGTGGTCGTCTTCTTCCTTGTGGATTTCAAGATTGGAAAAGGTTTGCTGCGCCAGTGGGATGACTTGAGCCGGCGGGGTTACCGTATCATTGCTGCCGATAACCAAGAGAGTAGGAGTCTGAAGCTTTTCCAATGGCGGGCAAAATCCCCCAAAATTCAAGGCTGGTGCGAGAAGAATAAGGCGAGCAACCTTCGCCGGAAGATCTCTGGCGTAACAGGTGGCCATCAGGCCACCAAAGCTCGACCCGACCAAGATCAGGTTGGACAAACCTTGACACAGGTCGGTCAATTGGTGCAGCCGGTTGGTAAGGGTTCCATGGAAATCCGGGCAATGAATGTGCGGAAAGTGCTCAGCGAAATAGCGACCCTTGTTTCCTTGCCCTGAAGAATCGAGACCGTGCAAAAAAAAGATCCCATCTATCGAGGACTGTCGGTGTTTTTGCAGTTTATAGAGTATTTCCAGACCGTTCGGGGTGAAGGGCTTGTTGTCCTTTTGGCGGAGGGCCTCGGTCACAGATATGAACATGCCACTTGCCACCTCTGACTCCTGAAGGGTGAAAGGGCCATTGTGGCGACAGGTGAAGACACGTCCCCATACCCGGTTGCCACATTGGTCATAGTAATGGTCAAAGAGGAATTGCAGCGGTACATCGCGCACCCCCAGTTCCTCGGCAAGTTCACGCGCAGCCGACTCTTCATACGATTCATCGGCCAGGACAACGCCACCGGCAGTGACATCCCAATACCCCGGACAGATATCCTTGGTGGCAGTTCTTTTCTGCAGAAATAATTCATCTTTTTCGTTAAAAACCAGGATATAGCTCGCCCGGGGGATCAGCTTTTCTGCGAGCATGCGGGCGCGGGACTGGTGCCCGATTTTTCTATTGTGTCGATCAACTATCTGGACAATCTCGTCGTGTTTGCCAGGCATGATTTTTCCTGATTGGTATTACGTCGGGGGCAGTGGCTCGGGGCATATTCGGGCTATCATACAGAAAGGGAGTGTGTATGGCAAACAGTTTTGCGCCCCACCTCCCGCATGGCAGTTGCAATGAAATGAATGATTGTTTGAGATTTGCAAGAATATAAACTATTGCAATATATCTGAATTGATGTTAGGGGAAAATGAATTGCTGTTAAATTTTCTGCTTTGATGGCGGTTTATATCATATTAGGGGCCTTTTCTGCTGATTTCTTCAAAGGCAGCTCCTAAAATAAATCTGCATGTTGTTCAGGATAGTTCATTTGTGAAATGTATATTCGCCTCCCTTGGTGCCTGCGATGGGTCTCGGGTGTTAGGAGAGCAAATATCCTCCACTATTATTTCCAAAAGGTCAGGGCTGCTAGGGTTTTTAAAATTTTAACCTGAGGAGACCGTAAGTGATCAAAGATAGAACAAAATATCTATTAATAGTGAGTCTTGCGCTGCTCCTGCTGCCCACCAGCATTGTGGTATCCGCCGAAAAGGAAGGAGCTGCCGATTTTGATCTTAGGGTGAGAGAGATGGCCCTTGCCTGTCGAGACGAGGTGATCCTGGAGTTCCAAACCCTGCTCGGTGCTAAGAGGCTTACTGTCGCCCAACTCTTTGACACCTTTTACATCCCCATTGCCAACACCGCCCCCCAGAAGTTCACAACCCAGTATGATAAAATCATCGATTCGGCATTAAAAGTCATTCTTGATAAATATCTGGCTAAGGACAGCCGGCTACTGTTTGTCGTTGCCGTCGATAAAAACGGCTATCTCCCAACCCATAATTCCAAGTATTCCCTGCCACCTACCAGTGATCCTGACTACAATACCAAATACAGTCGAGAGAAAAGGCTCTTCAACGACAGGACTGGATTGGCAGCGGCCAAAAATATTCAACCCTTTCTCCTGCAGAAATATAGCAGAGATACCGGTGAGGAATTATTCGATTTGTCTGTGCCGATACTCATAAATGATAAACATTGGGGCGCTATTCGTATCGGCTATACTAAATAACCACGGAAATATGTTGCCAACCGACCGCCTGCCGGTCGCCAAAATTATTTTAGTCTCTTAGAAAAATTATTTGCGTGGTATTTATGAAGAATTTTTCGTGAAGAGACTTATCCCGGGCATCGGGGCAAGGAGAAATACCTATGGTGAACTTCATTACCAAAAGAATTGGTGTCAAGGTTTCGGTGATAGTTAATATCTTTATTTTTCTAATAATTTCGATCGGAACCTATGTGTTGATGAGCAAGCAAAGTGCCAAACTTGAGGCAGAATTGTTGAGCCGAGGGCAAATTCAGGCCATTATCGGTGCCAAAATGATGGGACAGATCATTGAAGAAGCAATTGATAACGGTGTTTTTTCGGTTGCCGACGCCTTCGACAAAAATTACGAACAGATCGGTGCTTTTGATCCGCCCAAATACCACACGAAGTATGATTCGTATCTCGACAAGGCTATCCTTAGCCTTGAAGATGAATTTTTATTGGATCAAAGCATAGTTTTTGCGGTAGCTACTGATGTAAATGGCTATTTACCGACACATAACACTCGATATCAGCAACCACTCACCGGTGATGCAGCAAAGGATAAGGTCGGTAACCGGACCAAACGGATCTTTAATGACCCTGTGGGAATACAAGCCTCGAAGAATACAACAAAAGGCCTCCTGCAGGTGTATAAGCGGGATACCGGCGAAACCATGTGGGATGTGTCATCGCCCATCTATGTGAAGGGTAAACATTGGGGTGGCTTCAGAATCGGACTGTCGTTGACGTCAATCGATGCGGCTAAAAACGATCTCAAAGTTACTCTCTTCGGGATCATGGCGACGATCTTGCTTCTCTCGCTGGTGTTGATTTTCGTAATCGTCAACCATTTTTTGGCACCGATCAAAACCCTGTCGGAGCTTGCCGATGATGTCGCCAACGGTAAGAACCTCGAGGAAGAAATTAAGGTCACCAATAAGGATGAATTCGGGGCGATGCAGCGTTCGCTCGACCGCCTCAGGATGAGCATGGTCATCGCTTTGCGGCGTATGAAAAAATAATGGTACACCGTTAAAACATCGGCCCTGGCCGGTGAAGCCGGTTTCTAAACGGGACACTTCCCGTAAATTCAACCTCGGGGATTACTCTGTTATTGAAATAAGCAGTCATTGCATTCTTCCTTTAAAGGTTTATCTCTTTCCTGGAAATGGTAATATTGTAAAGTAGATAATCATTAACGAAATATTACTATTTATTGACACCGAATGTTGGTAACGGCAGCCGACTGAACCATGGGAAGGATATATGCAAGAAAAAACGATGCCCTTTTTTAATTTACAATTTTCCGAGGAAACAACTGCTGATCTGCGTGGTAGACAGTCGGTGCGGACGACCTTCAAGCTGTCGGAGAGATCGATTGATGCCCTGAGTATTCTCGCCGGCCAACTTGGTATAAAGCAAAAGTCGCTTTTTGATCATCTTATTGAAGACACTCAGGCTCTGCGCATGATTGCCAGCGAGTTTGTAAATGTTGGTCACGTCACCCGGCGGGTGGCAAAAACCTATGTGATATCAAGGAAGACTTTGGAAAGCCTGGAAAGGGTCTCGGAGCAGTACAATACCCCGCGGGATGCCTTGGTTGAATACTCTATCGAACGAATTCTTCCCCTGTTGGTTCGGGAAAAGGAAAAGCATAGCAAGCGCAAGATATTAGTTGAGGAACTCCAGGAATATCTGCATCGGGGCACGGCGCTTTTGGCTCGGGCAGAAAACGATCTCGGTTCGGATGATCCGGTATTTCTTGAAATTCTCGCCATGATACGGTCGGTGAGTAGTTGCTGTCGTGAGCTTGATCAGTGTGTGATTCGAGGTGCCAAAATTGAAAATTTTTAGACCCTTAGAATAATCATTTACATGCTTAGTGCGATAAATTTGTCATCAATCATGAACCGATTGTTGCAGTCGGCAACCGCCCGTCAAGGGAAAAGTACATAATGTATATCCGGTTTTTCCGCAGAGCCCAAACAGGCTTGAAAAAGATTCATAAAAGCGCTAGGTGATATTCCAGTAGTTTGTGTGGTTGAAGGTTTTTTTGCCTTCTTATTTTCGTAACGCTAACTATTGGAGGGCTTGTATTTTTTGCTCGCGTCTGATTCCTTTGTTCCTTCTTTGTCTTCTGGCCCGTTGCATCACCAAGGCATGCCACCTGTCCAACTCTCCGATCCGCTAAGGAAAATCGATTATCTCAAGGAAGTTCAGCCGGTCCTGGTTAAGCGATGTGTCATTTGCCACAGTCGTTACAATTCGAACGCTGGATTAGCTCAACCAGCCGGATGCGGGTCGGGGGAAGGAGTTGCTGCCAGCTCGATCCGGTTTCGGCCACCCGCCTTGGCTTGGTAGAGAGCCTGGTCGGCACTTTTAATCAATTCTCCGGCATCACGGAAATCAGGGCACCAGGTGGCAACTCCGATGCTGATGGTAA
>JBBQVT010000052.1:0-24680 GCA_038211245.1 Desulfobulbales bacterium
GTTGAAGACAATTTCCCCTACAGCCTCACCGGGACCGGTAAATGATTGCCCGGCAAAGGTGGTTCCATCTTCCAGGGCGATAAGTGCTTTCATGGCAGTTTTCCTTTATATGCGTCGGACATCGTTACGGGCTGCTTGTGGGCTATGAGCAAAGGGCAGGATGCGCAGCCTGCCGTGCTTCCTGTAAGTGCTGCGATTTCAGGCCATTGTTATATTTAGCGATGGTGGATCTACCCCGCGTGTCATCGCCAGTGGGGTGTGGGGAGTGTTTTTTGGCCCTCTTGGATATGGAGACAAAACTCCAATATATAACTTGATAGGGCTACTTTCGTCAACCTTAAACGGTCGAAAGTCCTGCCTGCCGGTGCATCGGAAAAATTGTTGTAGTGAGTGATAAACTGCATCACAGTTGACGAAGGCAGTGAATGTTGGCGAGTGTAAATAATATTGATTGATTTGTCGAGCGCAGCTGATTAAAATCAGACGGTCTACTTACGAATGTAGTCGACGATTCGCCGGAGTTTGAAAAGGAATGGAACCGGGATCCTCCCGGCTAATACTCTCAAAAAGTTACGGAAGATTCCGGACTGAACCGGACAAGGAGCTGCATTGAAAGAGAAAATACTCGTTGCCAATCGCGGGGAAATCGCCATCCGCCTCACCAGGGCCATCCAGGAACTTGGCTATGAGGCGGTTGCCGTTTATGAGACCCCGGATGAAATGTCGCGGCATATCCGAATTGCCGATGAAGCAGTCCTCCTCGGGGATGGCCCGCGTTGTGATTATCTCAGTATCGAAAAAATTATCAGAGCCGCAAAAAAATCCGGTTGCTGTGCCATTCATCCGGGGTACGGGTTTCTCGCCGAAAATCCCTTTTTTGCCAAGGCCTGTGAGAATAATGGGATTATTTTCATTGGTCCGACCGCGGATATTATTCTCAATCTCGGCAACAAGGTTATCGCCCGCAGGATTATGGCAGAGGCGGGGATTCCCATGGTGCCAGGCACGCAAGACCTGAAGCAGGGCCGGGAAGGTGTTGCCGAGGCCCTGTCTTTTGCGGCAGAATATGGCTACCCGATAATGCTCAAGGCAACTTCGGGGGGTGGTGGCCGGGGGATTCGTAGGATTGAATCGGATGCCGAGATGAAGGAAATGATTCCGGTGGCTCGCGCCGAGGCCCTGGCTTCCTTTAATGACGACTCCGTCTATCTTGAGAAGGTGGTTATTAATCCGAAACATGTTGAGGTGCAGATTCTTGCCGACAGCCACGGCCACACGGTACACCTCGGGACCAGGGACTGTTCGATCCAGCGCCGCAACCAGAAGCTCATTGAGATCGCCCCGTCGATGATAAAAAACCGTCCGCTGCTCGATGAGATCTGCAGTACCGCGGTCAAGGCCGCCAAGGCCGCCAATTATCTCAACGCCGGGACGGTTGAATTCCTCATCGATAAGGACGAGAACTACTATTTCATGGAGATCAATACCCGTGTACAGGTCGAACACACGGTGACTGAAATGATCACCGGTATTGATATAGTCAGAAACCAGATCAATATTGCCTTTGGTAAGCCCCTTTCCTTCACTCAGGAGGATGTGCAGATCCGCGGCCATGCCATCGAGGTGCGCATCAATGCCGAGGATCCGAAAAACGATTTCATGCCGGAGGGGGGAAAAAAGGTTACCGTCTACCGGTCGACCGGTGGTTTCGGTGTTCGTCTCGACGGTTTTGTCTATCAGGGCTATGTCATTCCCGAGGTGTATGATTCCTTATTAGTAAAACTGACGGTGCATGGTTTTACCTGGGAAGAAACGGTTGGACGGCTCAAAAGGTGTCTACACAACTTTGCCATCCGCGGGCCGAAAACGACCATTCCCTTTTATGTAAACATTGCTAATGAAAAGGATTTCGTAACCGGCAATTTTGATACCTCCTATATCGAAACCCATCCACATATTTTCTATTATGACGAAGATGCCAGTGAGGCCGGTAAATTGGCGAGGTTTATCTCCCAGATTCATTACTCCCGAGAAAACCCGTTTGCCAAGTAGTCGTTATAAAAAATCCCGTTTATCGTGGACAGGAACAGATAACCATCGGCTTGAAAGTGTTTTAACAATAAGGAATAAATAATGACACGCATTATCCAGGGAAGTCCCGTTAGAGAAATAATTGCCACGTTGCGTCAGGCCAAGGGCTATTTTATTACCAACACCGCCCGCGACCAGTCCCAGTCCGACTTCAAAAACCGGATACTCCTGCATACCGACCTCTTGGCCGCTGAACATCGTGATAAAGCGGGATATTTTTCACTGGAAATTACCGGCGGCGCTTCGATACATGTGGATATCCTGCGAAAACAGGTTGATCCCTTTCTGAAGCTGAAAAAGCTTCGGGAAAAAATGCCTAACACCATGTTCCAGACCCTTTGCCGAGGGGTGAATCTTTTTGGCTATCGCCCCTATCCGCAGAACGTCATTCGTTTTACCGTACGTGAGTTTGCAAAATACGTTGATGTATGGCGTACCTTTGATTTTCTCAATTATGTCCCCAATATGCATGCGGTTTTCGAGGAAGTGGGCAAAGCCGGAAAACTGAACGAGCCGTGTATCTGTTTTTCAACAGGGCCGGAGCACAGCAATGAATACTATGTCGCCAAGGCCGGCGAGATCATCGCGGTCACCGGCCGGGACATCACCCTGTGCATCAAAAACCACGGTGGTTTGGGGACACCGAAAAGAATCGGCGAATTGGTTGATGCCCTGAAGCAGAGATATGCCGATGTCCCCATTCACTATCACGGCCACAATACCGATGGCAATGATGTCGGTAGGATTGTTGAGGCGGTGCGCAACGGAGCGACGATAGTTGACGCTGCCGATTCCGCTTTCAGCGGTTTTTACGGGCCGCCACCGGTGTTGACGATCGTTCAAACCTTAAAAGAATATGGCTATGTCCCAGTGGGCCTGGATGAGGAGGCGGTTATCGCTACCTCCGAGGTTATCGGCAATCAACGCAAGTACTATGAGCAGTTTGAGTCACAGATTAAGGGTTTCCAGCCCACCGTACAGATTCACAAGTTGCCCGGTGGGGCAATGGGGTCGAGCCTTGAACAGGCGGCCAAGGGTGGATTTCTTGACCGGATGCCGGATATCCTGCACAAGGAGCTACCCCGCGTGCAGAAGGAACTCGGTAATTATTGGTCGGTGACACCCGGTTCGCAGATTCTTTGGACTACCGCAGTCGCTAATGTTCTTGGTGGGGAGCGTTATGGCAATCCCTCCGGCGACCTGCGTAATCTTCTGCTCGGCAAATATGGGCCATTTCCCTTCCATCGTCCGGAAGAATGGATTTACCAAAAGGTCCTCGGTGATAACTGGCAAGAAGTGCTGGAAAAAGAGGGCGGGGTTGACGCTATTGCCGATATGGATCTGGCCCACGAACGCTATGCTTTAGCCGAGGTGCTTGGAGTTGAACCCACCGACGAGCAACTTGTACTGTACCTGCAGCACCCTAATGATGCTGTGGAATTCTTTAAATTCTCGGAAAAATACGGCCAGGTTTACGTTCTGTCACCATCGATTTTCTTTCGGCAGGGTGGTTATGCAGTAGGGGAAAAAATTACTTTCAGGGATCACCACGGCAAGGAACATATGATTGAGGTTGGGCCCTCGCCGGTCAACGATTCCGGTGAAACAAGTGTCTATTTTAATGTAGACCATCATCCGTCAATCTTTAATTTCCAGGCGAAAACAGCGGTAGGCACACAGGGTGCGGCGGCGATTCTCAGCAAAGAGGAGATCCTCGACCTCGCCAAGGCGGGGGATGTCCGTTCGCCGTTTTCCGGTACGATTGTCGAGATTACCGTCGATGAAGGCCAGGAGGTTCTGGTTGGCGACAGGGTGGCAATCATGGAGGCCATGAAGATGCAGACCCCCATTCTTGCGGAGATGGGCGGGATTGTCACGACCATCAATGCAAAAAAGGGCGACAGCCTCAAGCCGGGCGGCAAGATACTGAAAATCGACCCCAACGAGTAGAATTGGTCTTTTGTCGGAGGATTATACAAAGCCTCCGCTAAAAGACACGCGACCTATAATCACCCTTAACACTGGTTTTTAACGATTCAGCTGGCGAACAGGAGAAAGAGGATGCCGTTCAAACACGACCAGACGAGAATCAGACCGGTGCCGATGATACACCCTATAGCTATCAGTTTATGGCTGTAGGTCTCCTGTTTTTTCTCGCGATAACCAAGCAGATAGGCAAGAAGTGCGCCGACAGCCATGCCGCCGCCGTGGCCCCAGTTGTTGATCCCCGGGACTAAAAAGCCGAAGAGGGCGATACCGAGAGCCCAGCCTCCTATCTGGCTGAAGACATTCTTGCCGTACACTCCTCCTCGACTCCTGCCGTAATAAAGGAGAGCGCCGATCAGGCTGCAAATCGCCGCTGAGGCACCGATGGTAAAGGATACCCCGGCCAGACTGGAGATGAAAAAACCACCAACGCTCCCTAGGGTGTAAAGGATGATTGTTCTGTTTGCACCGAATTCAAGGATCATCAGCGATGCGATTTGCCGCAGGGCCAGCATATTAAAGACCAGATGTAAGAGGCCGCCATGCAAAAAACCGGCGGCCACCAGGGACCACCAGCGCTGTAACTGAAAGAGGGGCACCGTGCCCGTCGAGCCGAGAACCAAGAGGCTTTGGTTGGATGGGGCGAGAAACTGGAAGGGGTTAAAGCCTGTGAGTTGTGGATCGATAGCTATGGAAAGGATAAACAGGACGACGTTTGCGGTGATGAGGGCCGTCACCAGCCGGTCAGCGTCGGTTGCGCCTCTGGATAAGAAGGTGTTTTTCCATCGCGAGCCAGGGCTCTTCATCCCGCAATGGGGACAGTGGTCGGCCAAACGGTTGATGAGCTTTCGACAGCCGGGACAAAGCTGCGATCCTGATGTGGTGTTTGCTGTCATTTGCTGAACAAGAGAAACAAGGGGTGGCGGGAGGCCACCCCGAAGAATGGATACCTGTTATTCCATTTCTAAATCAAGCGTTAACTTCGGCGGCTGCGCTGTGCTGCTCCTCGCCGTACTTTTTTGTACTGTCTCGTCGCTGCTCGCTTGCCTTCTCGTTTCCATCTTGATTTAGAAATGGAATTACTTGCTGGTAAAGGAATCCTCGAAAAGCTTGTCTATAGCTTCTCGCCCTGCATCGCTTAGATACCGGGTGCCGCTGCCGACGAAGGTATCATATTCAATACGCGGCGTATCTTCCTGCCAGCCGTTTTTCCAAGTGAACCATTTCTTCTGTGGTTGATCGAATACATGCAAGGGACGATTAAACATCTTCGCCAGTTCAACCGCCCAGCCTGTGCCGCCTTTAACCGAGCCGTCCTCTTGGATGGCACCAATCACAAAGACCTGGTGGCCGCTGTTCACCATGTGGAAAATGGTCTGTAATACCTTGCGGATTTTCTCTGTTTCGTAGTAGGTGCGGTTGAGCATACGTGACGCCAGTTCCATACTGATATCCCCACGTTCAAGCTGTTCCTTGCCGAGAATACTGACATTTTTCTCGCGGCTCAGTTTATGCCCTTCAAATGAGTAGACTACCTCGTTCATGCCGATTCTTTCCGCTACTTCGCCGAAAGTCGCCTCGGCACCTTTCAGACCGCTACTGTAGAGGGTGTATTTTTTTAAATCCATTCTAGGCTCCTTAGTTTAGAAGAAATATGCGTTGAGCCAGTGTAACCATAGTTATCGGGAATGGCAACACTGGGCACCATTTTAATGGTGGCCGCTCATGCTTTTTTTCCGTCCTTTGACAAATATGCGCCAGGGTGCCGGATAGCCTTCAACGGTCAGGGCCGGGTTGTCCGGGGTGATGAAATCGTCATAGGACTCAAAGGTCATCCAGTCGGTTCGCCGTTGTTCGGCCCCTGACATGGGGTGGCGGCAGAAAAGCTTGATATCGGCAAAGCCGGCTTTTTTCATCCAGTTACAGAGGCAGGCCCCGGTCGGAACAAAGTAAGTGCCGGGGACCTTGGCATAGGTGTCGGACGGGAAAAGTGCCATCGGCCCGTCACCCGGGATCGCCTGGGATTCGACAATAAGGGTTCCTCCGGGTTTCAGGGCGGTATGGATATCCCGCAGGGTATCGACGGGTGACGGACGATGATAGATTATTCCCATGAGAAATACCACATCAAAGCAGGAGTCGAAAAGAGGCAGATGTTCGACTCCGAGAAGATCGATGTCAAGGTTTGGGCACCCAGCCATGCCCTGAAGAGCCTTAAAGCAGTAATAGTGCTGTACCGAAGGCTCGAAACCGAGAACCAGTTTAGGCCGGGCCGGGCTCATGCGAAACATGTAGTAGCCGTTATTACAACCAATATCGGCAATGATTTTGCCGGAGAGATCGGGCAGAACCGGCATTACCCTTTGCCATTTTTTTTCGCTCCGCCATTCAGCATCGATATCGATACCGAATACCGAAAATGGTCCTTTGCGCCACGGCATGAAGGCCTTGAGGTGGTCGGTGATGATCCGCTGATCATGTCCCTTCAATTCCTCTGCATCGCCGATGATCACCGTGTCACCGCTGCAGTCGACATGGGCGGCATGATATTGTGCGAGTTGCAGTGCGGGCGTACGATAGCGGAGAAATCCCTTCTTGTCCTGGTTGACCCGGGTGAGGCGTTTACTCTGCTCCTTGATAATGGCATCGATATTTGCTGAAGCAGGCAGGAGAGGAAGATAATCCATGGTTGGGCAAGAAGGTCAGGCGGGTTTTACCGCCACGAGGGAGGCAAAGTTGAACCAGCGAAAATAGGTTTCGACTGAGGTGAAGCCGGCTTTGTTGAGCATGGCGTGGTTTTCTTCGACCGAGAAGGGAATAAGGACGTTTTCCAGGGCCTCGCGTTTTTTGGCAATCTCCAGTTCCGAGTAGCCTCGGGATTTTTTATACTGATGATATTTGTCTATAAATTGACGATTCAACCGGCGGTCATGGCTCATCACCTTCTCGCTGATTAAAAGAACCCCGCCGGGCCGCAGGTTGTCGAAAAGCCGGGCAAGAAAGACTTGCCGTTGCAGGGGTCGAATGAACTGCAGGGTATAGTGCAGGATTATCCCACCCGCCCCCGGGTGGTCGAAAGTGATTATGTCTTCAAGGGCGAAGGAGATGCTGTCCTGTTTGCTGTAAAGTTCTGACTTTAGGCGGGCTTTGTCGAGCATCGGAGCTGAAGTGTCGAGGCCGACCAAGTGCAGCTTTTTATGGTTCAGCAGGCGACTGAAAAGCAGCAGGCTGGTGCCGGTGGCGCAACCCAAATCATAAACGGTGTCGCCGGTTGTAAGAAAGGTGTCCAACAGTTGAGCGGATGCCTTTATCACCTCTTGGTAGAAGGGGATAGAGCGATCAACCATGTCGTCGAAAACTTCGACGACCCGTTCATTAAAAACGAAGTCCTCCGGCACGTAATCGACATTAAAAAGGGTATCTTTAGGGGAATCTGCCATTGTTGGGGGCTTATGTGTTCAAGGGTTTTGCACGGAAGAAGTGGGTTTTGTCTGTGAAGAGATGACACTATACCATCAAAAAAGGGGAGGTAAAACATAAAACCGGAGATTGGCCGAGTTGCATGCCCGTCGTAGAGTTGATTGGCGAAAGGAGCGTCAGAGCAGAGGCAGCGTATGCCGACATACCCACGACTACAAGGTTTAATGTCGTCTTTGCAAGACGTCGCCGGGAAAATTGGACTTGCCTTGCTTCGCACCAGCCAGTATAAACGAGGTGTCTGCGATTTGCAGAGTTATACTTATGGTCTTCAGGACTCGCAAAATTATTTGCCGGTCCATTCAAAAAAAAGGTTTATCAGGTTGTTTGTATGTCTAACGAATTGGATTTTGATGAATTGCTCAGTAAATACAAGTCCGATCCCTTTGCCTATGTGGATATTTTTTCGGTTCATACCGGCAGGGTATCATTTAAAGCGGCTGTCGGCCAGGAAGTAGCTTCTGCTAGCGGTGAATGGCAGCAGATCCCGGGTACAGCTCTGTATGAGATCAATCGAGAGAGGAATCCGCGGCTCGTTAATGCCCAGGTGAATGGGATTGTCGCAAACATTAATACCGAGCTTGAAGGTCAATTCGTCGAAGCAGGGGTGCAACTGATGACCATCAAACACCCGCTGAAAAAAAAGGAAATCATTGAGATCATACTCAAGGATGTCCTGTTTCTTTTTCCGGCCCCGGAATCGGCAAAATACTTCTTTGCCATGGATATTCAGTCGCGGATTGATAAAAAAGGGGCACGGGCGGTGACCATTGAACCGGGGGAAGAGATTTTTACCATGTCTTTGATGAAACGAGACACCCCGGTATATTACAAAGGGGAACGCGGAGTAATTCATTCGGTCTATTTCAAACCGGGGCTCTCCGTCGGCCAAGGTGAACCCCTTTTAGGGGTGTGTGCTCCGGAAAAGCTGCCCTTGATCCAGAAGATTATCACCCGGGTCAAGGCCGAATGGGACACTGAGCACTGAGCCCTTTTTGGTGCCCTGCTTCGATAAATAATGGCTGAAAACCACCCCAATCCCCGGGCAGTGCTGCAGCAATTACGCCGTGAGCTTCTGCGGCAAGATACTCCGGTTCAGTATAATAAAGAGGAGATAGTTCGATACGGCGCCTTTGTCGGCTCGGCCATAGAATGCCATGAACAGTTACCACGGGCCATGGATTATGCCCGCGGTAAAATTGATATATGCGCCGGAAACGGACGGGCAATATCCAGCGGCAGCGTTTTCTTAGCCGATGAAATGAGCCTGTGCAGGGGCCGATTCAGACGTACATGGCACGCACCCCGCGGTGGAGTATGGGGCTGTATGGTGTTTGCCAATACGCTCTTGCCGCAGTGGCGCAGTTTCATTCCACTGACCGCAGGGGTAGCCTGTTGCCAGGCAGTGCGAGAGATATGCGAAGTGCCGAGCCATTTGCGGTGGGTCAACGATGTTTTGGTCGGGGGCCGAAAAGTTGCCGGTTTTTTGGTGGAGAGCTACACTGAGACGCGGCACGGTGAAGAATTCGCCCTGGTCGGTTTCGGTATCAACGTCAATAACAGCTCTTTTCCCGTAGAGCTTGAGGGGACGGCAATTAGTCTCACTCAGATTCTTGGCAAAAATATCGATCTCACCGAATTCACGACAATCTTTCTTGCGAAGCTGGCTTTCAACTTTGGCATTCTCCTCCATGAAGAAGCTCGGGATCTGCGAGGGGATGGGTTTTCCGGCGGCCAGGGCCGGCATCTACTTCTCGACCGATGGCTGGATCTCTCCGACACCCTCGGCAAGCGCGTACTTTACGGCTTTGATGTTATGACCGCGCCGCAATACCAGGCAGAGGTAATGGGTTTGGACCCAAGTGGCGGCCTTATCCTTCGTCTTGTCGACGGCTCGGTGAAAACCGAGCACAGCGGAGAAATTCGTTATCTCGGCTAGGACTGCCCTTTGGCTAACCGTCGACTGCAAGGTACCCGGAGTTATATGGAGCCGTGAGGCGCCCCCCACAAGGATGGATTAATATCTTCACGAAAGGCATTCTCAAAAAACAAGAATTGCATCTCTAAGGCGCTAAAGGGCGATGCGCAGGGCCGCTCCGAGAAAAACTGTGTCGGCAGCGATGTCTTCGTTAGCCGTTGCCATACGCCTGCAGGATTTTCCATGCCATGATATCCCTTTGAAACAGGTACCTGCCGTAGGCATGAAGAATAGCCAGGGCTTCCAGGAGGATGGTCCCGGAGATCTTCAGGCGGTGCAATCGTTCGAGGGGCAGATCTTGAGCTGAGCGGAGAATTTTTATTGTCCCGTGCGAAATGGCGATGCCTCGCGCTGAACCTCTGGCACATCCGGAACAGATGATTCTGCCGCCACTTGGCTCGAAGGTGTACCTTGTCCCGGGCATAACGTGGTTGGCACATCTGCCGCATGTCTCAAGATCGGGTCGGTAGCCTATATACTCAAAGAAGCGGATGAGAAAGAGGATGAGAATGGCTCTCGGTTGCTGCAAGAGATCAAGGTTGTGCAGAGACCAGAGGCTGAGGCGAAAGATCCTCTCGTCCGGTTCGTCTTCTCGTATCCCGATCAGCAGGAATTCCCGAATTATTGAAGCAATGGTGTAGAGTTCCAGATTCGTGCGGATATTGAGAAAACTTGTATGAAGATCGGCCTCCGCGAGAAAGGCCAGGCTGCGGCCTGTTTTTCTCGTACAGACGATATGCAGAAAGCTGAAGAGTTCGAGCTTGTTGACGAAGCGTCGCAGACTTTTCTTCGCCCCTTTAGCGATGGCGGTGATTCGGCCTTCCGCCTGGCTAAAGAGGGTGACGATCACATCCGACTCACCATGATCGATACAGTCGAGGACGATGGCATCTGTTTCCATGGTGCCGGTTGAAGGGCTATCTCATAAGGTGTTCGGGAATAGCCAAGGTGATGCAATCGTGATCGGGTTTGGGCAGTTCGAGCAGGATTTCGTTTAAGAAAATATTCGTCCTGGTTTTGACCGGAAGGGTGATTATAAGCTTTTCCACGGCACGCCAGCTTACCTGTTCGCCGCCTTTAAAGGTCATAGTACGCTGGGGGTTTTCATCAAGTGTCAGGGTTATCTTTGTATCTTCCTGGAAAACCGCATTAACGTGGTATTTAGTGGTTTCCGTTGTGGTGAGGTTTTCACGACGCTCGTCCGGTTGATTGGTTGCTGCCGTTGCTATGGAGGGACTTGAAAGATCCAGCAGGTTGGGCTTGGCCGGTGTCGTGTTTCGGGCCTGAGCTACGGCAAAAAACGATTGCGGAGCTTTTGCTTGGTTGCCGCCGTTCTTCGTTTGGAGAACCTGCTGGGCCTCATCAAGACTGCGCAACTTGAAGCTGAGGTAGGATGCTGGATTCCAGGAAAAATACCAGCATAGAAAAGCACCAAACAGGAGAAGCAGCAAGAGTGATAAACCAAAGTAAGCAAAGGGTAAAGAGCTCGGGGGAGTAGCCAGATTTTTCATGTTCTGCGCGGGCCTGTTGGGTGGCGGAGTTTTGTAATGGCTTTCCTTTGGGAGGTTTCTCCGCTCCTGCCCATACATCTCGAGTATTTTTGCTGGATCGAGAGAAAGGTATTTGGCGTAAATGGTATAGAATCCTCGGGTAAACACCTCCGCCGGCAGCGCGGCAAAGTTACTCTCTTCTATGGCCAAAAGATTTTTCGGGGAGATCCGAGTTCCTTCGGCAATGGCCTCAAGGTCAAGTCCCAGTTTGATGCGTGTTTCGCGGAGGAATTCTCCGAGGAGTATGTTGTCCATGTCAGTCGCAGGGAGTGGCATAATATTTTTATAAATAATAAACGATTAAGGTTACAGCTTTTGGATGTAAGCGCTCTCTTTGAGCTTTTTGACCCATTCGGCATAGGCCGCTTTCAACTTTTCTTCGTAGAGTTTCTCCCTGATCTCCTCTTTTACCTTTTCATAAGAAGAGGATGTTGAAGCAGCTTCGTCTTTCGCTGAGTGCAGTTTGAAGAATTGGTAACTGTCGGATGTTTCAATTATTTTACTCATTTCTCCCGGCTGCAAAGGGGCAAGAGCTGTTCGCATGGCCGGCGCCATATCATCGAGATGGAGAATGCCGAGGTCGCCACCTTCGCCGGCCGAAGGTAAATCGGAAAATTTTTTGGCGATGTCCTTGAAGTCCTGACCTTTGTTGACCAGATCGAGAGCGCGCTCAGCCCGTTTTCTGGTCTCTGCCTTTTCTTCTTGTTTTTTTTCCGGTCCGTTGATTTCCGGGTTCCATTGGAACCCCATCTGCAGAAGATAAAAGCTTCCCTTTTCGGCTTTGGCGGTATAACGTTGATTGTAGTAGTCGCGAATCATTTCATCGGTGATGACTATTTTGGAGCGGACATCATAGCTGATAAGCTTACTTTGCAGGACTTGATCACGAAGCTGTTTTTTTAGGGTTTCTTCGGTCATACCGGAACGCTCAAGTTTTTTCCTGAACTCCGCCGGGTCAAGAGCCATGCGGCTACGGGTACTGTCGTAGGCGGCGGCAAGTTCTTCGTCGGCTACAGTAGTGTTGGTCAATTTCGCCCGCTGGTTGATCAGTCGGCGGTCAATCAGTCCGTTAAGGGCGGCTTCCCGAGCCTCAGCCATGACGTTTGTTAATGTTGACCCCGAGACCTCTCTCCCCATGGCCTGATATATTCTTGTGGCTTCTTCTTCAACCTCAGAGAGAGTGATCACCTCATCGTTGACGACCGCCAAGACTTTATCGACGAGTTCTGCAGCACCGACAGAAGGTAGACAGAGACTCAAAAGGAAAAATGTCAGAATCTTGCCAAGGTAGTGCCGCGTGCAATGAATGAAAAGAGAATGTTTCATTGATATCCTAAAAAAGAGTAATTTTATTGCCCTTCATGGTAGGTTGCAAAACCATTTACCCAGAGTATTGATAAAAAGCTATTACTATTGGGGGATCGAGCAATTTTACGACAACACCGGAACTGGAATCCCGCTCAGCTCTCTTGCCCGTTGTTGACTTTGAAGGAATATGGAATAAATTATCGGCAGTGTATGTCGCCTGAGTATATCATAGAAGAACTAATAATGAAATCTTCCTGGGAGCAGAATAATGAAAAAACAGCGAAAATGTATCTTTGCCATCCTGGCTCTTTTTATTGTATCGGGTGGCTTGATATTACCTGGGAAAATCTTTGCAGTTACGCAAATGCCATCATTTGCTCTTGAGAATGTCCGTGATGGGAAGCTTGTCAACTCCAGCACCTTTAAAGGTAAAGTCCTTCTGTTGACTTTTTTTGCGACCTGGTGTGGACCCTGTGTAGAGGAAGTTCCTGTGTTGGTCAAATTGCATACGGATATGGTGGATGCCGGATTTTCGGTAATCGGTATGTCTGTAGATCAGCAGGGTCCGGCTATGGTGGCAAAATTTATTGAGAAAAAGGCAATTAATTATCCGGTTCTCCTCGCCGAATCAAAGACGTCTAGTGATTTTGGCGGGATTTACGGCATTCCCGTGGCATTTCTTGTTAACAAAACCGGCAATGTGGTGAAAAAATATACCGGGTATGTTAACCATACCGTCCTGGAAAAAGATATTCGCAGTTTACTCAACTGATTTGCATGATTTCATGGTAATGGATATTCGAACTCTGCCCGAGCCTGAACGACAGATATACAATCGGATCAAGGCCAAATATACGCTGACCTTTGACCGATTTGAGGTTGGTGAAAAACGACTGAGGCTTTTAAAGATTGCCGATCTTGAGGAATTTCTCGACGGCAAGGATCCCTTCGCCAACGTGTCGGAATTTCCATTTTGGATACGGCTCTGGGATGCCGCTATGGTATTGGCATATGTCCTTGGCTCTCAGCGGAATACGGAGGGCAAACAGCTCCTTGAGCTCGGTGCCGGACTCGGTGCTCCCGGGCTTGCTGCAGCCGCTGCCGGGTATTCGGTGACCCTCAGCGACTACGAAGAAATCATCATGGATTTTCAGAAGGTGAGTGCTGCGGCGTCAGGTTTGCTGGGGATTAAGTTCGTTCACCTCGATTGGCTCGAACCCCCAACACTCGAACCCTTTGACGTTTTAACCGGGGCAGAAATCCTCTTTCGGGATGATTTTTTTCAACCCTTGCTGAATATTTTTTCAACCCTACTCAAACCGGGCGGTACGATCTTTTTGGCCCATGATGCGACCCGGCAGAGCCTGCCGAAATTTCTCAAGCTTGCCGATAAGGATTTCGATATTGCCTTGAAAAAACAGATCATCAAACGGGATGGCAAAGAAAAAACTATTATAGTCAACCGCTTGCGTCACAAACAATAGTTCTTAAGGTAAAAACTTGATAACGGTGTACTGAGGAAGGTACATGCAAAGGGCTGTCAGATTGCGAGAGGCCTTCTTCGATGCATGCCGTTACTATCTCCTGCATGCCCGTTGGAGTAAAGCGGAGTTTTTTCCTTTTGGTTGAGGTTGGGTCGGCACTTGCCGGGAATACGACAAAAAAACGATATTTATGCCTTTCTATCCAGTCAATCTGCGAATAAACAACCGTCTCTGTGTGGTAGTCGGGGGTGGTGCAGTCGCTTTGCGGAAGGTCAGGGGGCTCCTGGAAGCCGAGGCACGGATCCGGGTCATCAGTCCAAGTGTTGCGACGGAACTGCGTATTCTTTCCGATGCAGGGAAAATTGAGTGGTTGAGAAGGGGGTATGTCGAAGGGGACTTGAATTGCGCCTTTCTGGTGTTTGCCGCAACCAATGATCGTGACGTTCAGCTTCGGATAAAAAGTGAGGCGGCAAAGCTGGTCTGTATTCTCAATAGCGCCGACGACCCGGGCGGCAGTGATTTCCATGTTCCGGCTCATTTTCGCCGTGGCAAGATGCTGATAGCCATTTCCACCGGAGGAGGCAGTCCTGCCTTGGCGAAGAAGATTCGGGAACAGCTGGAAGAAGCAATCGGGCCGGAATACGAGGCGGTGGTTGATCTTCTTGCCATGATAAGAGAAAAGCTTCTTGAAGGGCCGGATGAGGCGGTGATGCACACTGAATTGTTCCGCAGATTGCTGTATGTCGGAGTAGTGGACCTGCTGCTTGAGGCAAACTGGTTTGAGCTGCAAATGTTGCTCCTGCGAGAACTCCCTAAGGAAGTCGATGCAGTTGCTTTGGTCCGGCAGTTTCTTGAGAAGCATGATACCTCAAGATTATGAAATCGTGCGAGCCGGTGCCATTTACCGACTCACCTGACACTTTTATTCGCTGGGATATCCATGAAAGAACTCACATTCCTCCTTTTTCAGGCGATTCTAGGCATCTCTTTTATTGCCTCCGCTGCCTATCTTGTTTATTTCATAAGTCAAAATAAACAGATACGCAAAATTGCCCGGATAATCATGGTTGTCTCGGGGATTCTGCAGACACTGTATATCATTTTACGTTTTGTTCTTGCCGGCCATTTGCCGATCACCTCTCAGCATGAAGCGGTGTTTTTTTTCGCCTGGGCCACGACTTGGGCATATCTTTCTTTCAGGTGGCGGTATTCTGTAAAAAATTTCGGTACCTTCGTTTCCGCGCTTATTTTCTGCCTTATAGTTATTTCATCGTTTTCTGAGAAAAATATCGATACTCTGCTGCCCGCCTTACAGAGTGTCTGGCTGCCCATTCATGGCGGAGTTTCGCTTATTGCCTATGGCTTTCTCTCTCTTGCGTTCTGTGGCGGTCTGATGTATCTGCTCTTGGAGCGGGAAATCAAGAGCAAGAAATTCGGTTATTTTTTTTCCAGGTTTCCCTCCCTGGATTCTCTCGATCAACTCAATAATCACTGTCTTAGTGCAGGTTTCACCTTCCTGACAATCGGTATCGTCACCGGATCCATCTGGGCTCGGCAGGCCTGGGGAACATACTGGCAGTGGGATCCTAAAGAGACTTGGTCGTTGATAACCTGGTTCATATATCTGGTCCAACTCCATCAACGCTTTACCGTCGGCTGGCGTGGTAAAAGGGCCGCTGTCATGGCGGTGATCGGTTTCACTGCAGTTATTTTCACCCTGTGGGGCGTAACATATCTGCTTGGGGGAGTGCACAGTTATGCCAGGTGAAATTATCATCTTGCTGGGGGTAAATCACAAAAATACCCCGGTGGAAATACGCGAGCAAATTGCTGTATCCGGTGGGTATGAAGAGCCGCTTGCGGCGTTGAAGCACATGGCCGGCCTGCGTGAATACTACCTCCTTTCCACCTGCAACCGTGTCGAGTTGCTGTTGGTCGCTGATCCGGGAGCGGATATCGAAGACAAGATCATCAACTTTCTCTTTGGCGATCGAATCCCGCGTGCGCATGCCAACCGGTACCTTTATCTTCTCTACGGCCAGGAGGCTGTGCATCACCTCTTCATGGTTGCCGCCAGTCTTGATTCCATGGTGGTGGGAGAGGCGCAGATACTCGGTCAGTTGAAAGAGGCTTATCGGCATGCCGCCCATTTCGGTTGCACCGGACCTCTGCTCAATAAATTGCTTCATAAATCTTTTTCCGTCGCCAAGAGAGTGCGTACTGAAACGGCTATCGGCTCCTCTGCCGTTTCCATTAGTTATGCGGCGGTCCAGCTTGCCAAAAAGATTTTCGGTAATCTCAAGGATAAAAAGGTGCTCCTCATCGGCGCCGGGGAAATGGCAGAACTTGCCGCCGAGCATCTGGTCGGACAGGGAGTGGGCGAGGTCATCGTCGCCAATCGAACCCTGGCCAGGGCAGTGGATTTAGCAAAGCGTTTTCGCGGAAAGGCTGTTTCCATGGGTGAGCTGGGCGCACAGCTCGAGTCTGTTGATATTATAATAAGCTCTACCGGTGCTAAGGAAATTATCTTGCATAAGGATGAGGTCAAGTCGGTAATGCGAGCACGAATGAACAGCCCGCTTTTTTTCATTGATATTGCCGTCCCCCGTGACCTTGATCCACGACTGAGCGAAATTGACAATGTCTACCTTTACGACATTGATGATCTGAGCAATGCCGTCGAAATTAACAAATCAGAACGCGACAAGGAGGCGGTTATGGCCGGCCGAATTGTCGATGAGGAAACACTCAAGTTTCAACGTTGGTATCAAGGGGTGGCGGTAACCCCGACCATTCAAGCCTTGAAAGAAAAATTGGACGATATCGCTTTTGGTGAACTGGAGCGAACTTTGGTCAGGATGCCTCGGATGGATGATGTTGAGCGCAAGACCTTGACGAAAATGGTGGAGGCCATGGTAGCAAAAATTCTCCACGATCCTTTGATGTACATAAAGAGTGAGTCGTGTGCAGGGCGCGACAACAGTGATCTGAAAGTAACCATAGTTCGTGAATTGTTTGGCCTGACCAAAGATGAAGATGGGAAGTAACCTCAATGAAATCCTGGAAGACGAGTGGTATTTGGTTCGACACTCAGGAGAAACACCTGAAATTGCATTGCATGCGGCAATTTATTATGTCACGCGGGCAAAAGATGGACCACGAGTAACTCTTAGTGGTCAGCAACTTGATAGGCTTCGAGATGCGGCGGTGGAAAGATTTTCGGAAATTATCCTCCGGGATTTGCAGCATGCCAACAGCAGCTCAAAGACATACCGAGGGATCCGCCGATCGATTATTAACTTTAAGCGATTTTGCACTTTCTGTGAGCGCCAGAGGGTTGATCCAGGCGAGGTGCGCAGACAAGCAGCGAATGCTCTTCACGTTTTCCTTGCAAAAGAGCTGGTTGAAATAAACTGCGGAAAACGGCCATCAATAATCAACTGCAGCCACAGTGAGTTACAGCTTTTTGCGGCAGAATTGAGTATCGATCTGCTCGATAAATTTGCTGGAATTGAAGCCTTCTGCATTTCCACTGATTGATTGCCGGGGTCATAACCGAGTGCTGCTTTGCTCAAAAACGGTAAAAAACTTGATCCTTGTGGTTGCCCCCCGGAGAGGTATCTGCACCTATCTTATTAAAGGTGTATAATGAGTTTCTTTCGGTGCCCGAGAATATGCTTTTATTTTTCCATTTAGATGTCTTTGTCATGGTATTTGTTTGACTGTTCTGTTATCACTTGTCTGATAAATATGGACTGTTGTCGGCTTCCGAACCCCCTCCTTTAAGAATTATGAAAATAATACGCAATTTATTGGTTTTTCACCTGTTGCTCTGTTTCCTATCCCTTGCTGCGATCTCCGATGCTGCGCCCGGAGAGGTTGGGAAAGTCGACCAAAAACGAAACAAATTTATCGGCTATTTGCTTAGCAAGCAGCTGCCGGCCCTCCATTTCAGTGATAAAGTAGTCAATGACGAATTGGCTCTGGCCGCTTTTCATCTCTACATAAAGCAGTTAGATTATCAAAAACGATTTCTTCTTAAAAAAGATGTCGAGCAACTTCGCGCTTTCGCCCCCTATATTGATGACACTTTGGCCAATGGTCGAATAACTCTGCCGGATACCGGATACGATATTTTTAACGAGAAAATTGATCTGGTGCAGAAGGCGACTGAAGCCATGCTGGCCAACAACACGGTAAAAATTGCCGCAGGTGCCGGGGGCTTGTTTGTCGGAAGTTTTGATGTTCGGAAAAAGGAATCATACGAGACGGACCCTGAAAAGACTGATTTTGCAGAGAATATGGTGGAATTAAAGGAGCGATGGCGGCAGCTGCTCAAAGCTCAGGTTATTTCCCAATTTCTCGACCTTGAAGAGGAGCAGACCAAGCCTAAGGATAAGAACAAGGTGGGCAAAAAGAAGAGCGAGGAGGAATTGTGGCAGGAGGCACTCACCAAAGTCAGTAAACGCAACAAGACCTTTTTTCAACGTCTTCACCAAGAAACCTTACAGGATCACTATGATAGATTTTTTAACTGCGTAGCCAGGGCCTTCGACCCGCACACCAATTATATCCCTCCGGCCGGCAAGGAACAGTTTGATATCAGCATGCGTGGTAGCCTTGAAGGCATTGGTGCGCTTCTCCGTGAGGACGATGGCTTTATCAAAGTTATTCGAATTATTCCCGGCAGCGCTTCGGCCAAACAAGGTACCCTTAAGGCCGAGGATATTATTCTGCAGGTGGCACAGGAAGGGGAAGAACCTGTCGATATCACCGATATGCGATTGCGCGACGCTGTTCGGCTTATTCGCGGACCGAAAGGAAAAGCGGTTTCCTTGACAGTTAAAAAGATTGATGGTGGCTCGCAGATTATTAAAATTATAAGAGATGTCGTACAAATAGAGGAAACTTTCGTCAAAAGCACGATTATCGAATCGGCCGGTGGACGAAAAACAGGGTACATCTATATTCCGACTTTCTACCGTGATTTTGAGGGAATTCGCAATGGCTCCAAGGGACGCAATTCGACTGATGATACTCTGAAGGAGCTGGTTCAACTCAAGAAAGAAAATGTTGATGGCATTGTTCTTGATTTGCGTGACGATGGTGGTGGGGCATTGGTTGATGCTGTTGATATAGCGGGGCTTTTTATCAAATCCGGGCCGATAGTCCAAGTCAAGAACAGCTTTGGTGATAAAAAAATTCTCAGTGATACTGATGAAAAGGAGTATTACAGCGGCCCCTTGGTGGTACTCGTCAACAAGTTTTCGGCATCGGCATCCGAGATCGTGGCAGCCGCACTGCAGGATTACCGCCGAGCCGTTATTGTCGGTGGTAAACATACCCACGGCAAAGGCACAGTGCAAACAATCATCGATCTCAATGAAAATATCCCTCTGCTCCATATGAGCAAATATGATGATCTTGGGGCACTGAAGGTGATGATCCAGAAATTCTATCGAGTAAACGGCAGCTCGACCCAATATAAAGGGGTGGAGCCCGACATTTTTCTGCCGAATCTCTTCGAGCATATTAAGTCTGGGGAGCGCTACCTCGATTATTCTTTGCCTTGGGATTCCATTGAACCGGTTAAATTCACTCCCTGGACTGAAAAGCCTTTGGATCTCGAAGTTCTTCGCCGGCTGAGCCGTGAACGTGTCGAGAAAGATGAGGGTATGCAAACCATAACCGAAGAGGCGGTCAAGGCGGCAGATCGGGCTGAGCATAGTGTTATGCCTATCGACCTTGACGACATGCGCAGTCAACGACAAGAATCACGGCTTGTGCGGGAAAAAATTGGAGCGCATTATCGCAAATACCGCGAGGAGCAGGGGGAAGGTGGTGACTTTGAGGAATCGGAAGATGAAAAGGGTGACCCGAAGGAAATCTGGTTGAAGAATGTCAAGGAGGATCCTTATATCCGAGAAGCAATAAATATTGTTGGTGATATCAGTCGTTCTCCTCGGTAGTGAGGTAGCCAAAGACCCCTGGTTTACAGCCATTTTGAGCGTATTGAGCAGGACAAAAATATTCTTGAAAAAGAGGGAAAAAGGTGCTAGAGATGTCACTTTGTGAATGGTCATTCATTCGTCTTGTGTTCTCCTGTCGATCATCCACAGAAGAATAAATCCTTAAATATAGGTAGTATTTGTATGGATCTTGCCGAAGGTTTTCGGAACCACAGGGAAAAAATTATCAATAAATGGGTAGAATACGCACTCTCAACCTATATTTCGTCAAGTTTTTTTGTCAAGGAACGTGATCAATTTGCCAATCCCGTCGGTGGTAATATCCGGGAGGCTTTGAACAACCTCTTTCCACTCTTGGTTGGTGGGGTTGATTCTAAGGAATTCCTTGCTCCTCTTGAACAGATTATGAGTATCCGATCGGTACAGGAGTTTTCTCCATCACAGGCGATTGCGCCTGTGAATGCGGTAAAACATATCACCCGAGAGGTTTTTGCCGCTGACAAGGAGCGCAAACATTTGGTGCAGGAATTGTATGATTTCGAATTCGCTGTCGATCTGGCGGTTCTAAGCGCATTTGATATCTACATGAAATTCCGGGAACGTCTCTACCAGGTCCGTATCGCTGAAATCAAGTCAGGGAGTCACATATTAACAGACAGCAGGTGTCCGTCAAAACTGCTTCCTGAAAACGATAAAAGAGTTTTCAAAAAGGTTAATGGTATTTAACTGGTCTCCATGCGGGAAGCAGCCGGCCTTGTTCGACTGCATGGTTTCCAAAACAGTTCAATTGAAGCGAGGTAAGAAATGAAGTACGCCTTCTCATTCCTGGCAGTCATTGCGTTAATATTGATTGCTTGGCTCGGATCTCAGATACCGGGGATGCCCTATTTGTTTGGTGTCGCTCTGCCGTATCTGGCCATAATGATCTTCCTTGGCGGTTGTGTCTACAGGGTGGTCCAATGGGCAAAATCCCCAGTGCCATTTCCGATACAGACTACCTGCGGCCAAGGGAAATCATTAGATTTTATCAAGCATAATAAGCTTGAGGCGCCGTCCACGAACGCCGAAGTGGTGGCAAGAATGTTTTTAGAAATAGTGACCTTTCGGTCTCTTTTCAGAAACACCAAGTCGGAAATTTATGACGGACCACAGATCACCTATGAATCATCAAAATGGCTGTGGGCATTCGCCTTGATTTTTCACTATTCCTTTCTGTCCATTGTAGTCCGCCATATGCGTCTTTTCCTTGATCCGGTTCCGGCATGGATTGGCTGGTGGGAATTCATCGACGGCATTTTCGAAGTTGGTGCTCCTACCTGGTATATGAGTGATGTCGGCCTGGTGGCTGGCTGTCTTTTATTGTTCAGCAGAAGGCTGATTACCCGTCATGTCCGCTATATCTCCTTGATGAACGATTACTTTCCTCTGGTTCTGATTTTCACAATTGCAGTAACTGGAATTCTCATGCGCTTCTTCCTGCGAACCGATATTGATATCGTTAATATCAAGCAGCTCACAGTTGGACTGGTCACCCTGTCACCGACCATCGGTGCCAAAATAGGCTCCATCTTCTTCATTCATATGTTCTTGGTTTGCGTGCTGCTTGCCTATTTTCCCTTCAGCAAGCTCATGCACTTCGCTGGCGTGTTTCTCAGCCCGACCAGAAATTTGAAAAACAATAGCCGGGCAGTACGTCATAAAAACCCTTGGAACCCACGGATTCTCCCCCATTCCTATGCCGGATATGAAGATGACTTCCGTGAGTTTATGGTGGATGCTGGAATCCCGGTTGAAAAGGAGCTTTCCCCGGCAAAGGATGAATAATACGGTTATTGACCCAATACTAGCTTAAGAGGAAGAGTTACGATGGCAGTTCCAAAATTACAACAATTATCGAAAAGTGTAGTGCAGGGACCATCCTTGGCGACAGGAGCGATACCTACCAGGGAATGGATGGACATCCCGGTCGTTTTTAAGTCCGGAAATTATGCCTACCCTGCTAAAAAGGAAAAGGTGGAATACCTCAACAAGCAGTCTGGGCTGCATTTTCCGAATGCCCGGGAGTGGTCTCCCGAGGATGACGATTGGAAATTGCCGGAAGGCTGGCAGGATATTATTCTCAATGGCCTCAAGGAGCGGCTTGAGAAATTTCGTTCTCTGAAAATTTTCATGGATTGCTGTGTTCGTTGTGGTGCCTGTGCCGACAAGTGTCATTTCTTTCTCGGCACTGGTGATCCGAAAAATATGCCGGTGCTCCGGGCTGAGTTGTTGAGATCAGTGTATCGCAATGATTTCACCCTGGCCGGCAAAATTCTCGGTAAAATGGCCGGAGCTCGGGAAATAACGGTTGCCGTCCTCAAGGAGTGGTTCATGTACTCCTATCAGTGTACCGAGTGTCGGAGATGTTCGGTATTTTGCCCCTACGGCATAGACACCGCTGAAGTGACCATGATGATACGGGAGCTACTGCATTTGGTCGGTGTGGGTATCAACTGGATTCTTGAGCCGGTTTCTAATTCCAACCGTACCGGTAACCACATGGGACTGCAACCGCACACTTTCAAGGATAATGTCGAATTCCTTGTTGATGATGTGGAAAACTTGACCGGAGTCAGGCCGAACGTTTCTTTCAATCGAAAAGGTGCCGAGATTCTCTTCATAACTCCATCGGCCGACGTTTTTGCCGAACCGGGGCTTTATACCGCCATGGGTTATTTGGCTTTGTTCGAAGCTATTGGGCTGGATTATACTTGGTCTACCTACGCCTCTGAGGGTGGCAACTTCGGCCTTTTCACCAACAACGAGACCATGAAGAAGTTAAACGCCAAAATGTATGCGGAGGCCAAACGCCTTGGGGTGAAATACATCATTGGTGGCGAGTGTGGGCATATGTGGCGTGTCGTTCATCAATACATGGATACCATGAACGGTCCTGCCGATTTTCTGGAAATCCCCAAGTCACCTATTACCGGAACTGTTTTTCACAATGCAGCATCGACAAAGATGGTCCATATTAGCGAATTCACGGCAGATCTTATAAAAAATGGCAAGTTGAAACTGGATAAGAGTCGAAACAGCCATGTTAAGGCAACCTATCATGACTCCTGTAATACGGCCCGGGCCATGGGTCTTATGGATGAGCCTCGTTATATTCTTGACCATGTTGTTGACTGGGTGGAGATGCCTGAAAATACCATTCGCGAACAGACCTTTTGCTGCGGTTCAGGAACCGGTCTTAATACCGATGAAATTATGGAACTGAGAATGCGTTCAGGATTGCCTCGTGCCAATGCAGTCAAATATGTTCACGAGAAACATGCCGTGAACATGCTTGCTTGCGTTTGTGCGATCGATAGAGCAACACTGACTTCGCTCATGAACTATTGGAATCCCAGCGTCGCGGTGTGTGGAATTACTGAGCTGGTGGCCAATGCGATTGTTCAAGAAGGTGAAACACGCGGTGAGCTAGATGAAGGCCTCCGTACCATGCTATAGACAATCCTGAACAGAACATAGGAGTAATGGAAATGTACAATAAAGGAACAATAATACCGGGACTTATCATCTTCGTCCTGTTGATAACTTTCCCCCTCTGGTTCAATGCGTTCTCGACGGCAAGCACGGTACCCAAAGTTGAGTTGCCACCGGGTGGACAAAAGGAGTGTGTCGCACCTGCGGTTGAGATGCGCGCCAATCATATGGTATTGCTGAATACATGGCGAGATGAAGTGCTTCGTGACGGCAATCGTGTTGCGGTGAAGGTAGGTGGAAAGGAATATCGCAAGGGTTTACAGACGGCGTGTATGGCCTGCCATACCAATAAGGAGAAGTTTTGTGACTCCTGCCATGTTTACACGTCTGTCACACCCTTTTGCTGGGATTGTCATTTGACCCCGAGTGTTGCGGCGGCAAAGAAGGAGACAAACTAATGGATAAGCAAAGAAGGAAATTTTTAAAAATTGCCGGAGTCACGGCTTTGGCCGGACTCAGTGCTCCGGTTGTTGTCAATTTGACGACAGCGCAAGCCTTGGCCTCCACAAGTAAAGAACAAACTGCTGCCGGTGGGCCCGCTGCTGCGCACGGAGGTGAAGCTGCCGCGAAGGGAGGAATTCGCCTTGGCATGCTCATCGACATGCGTAAGCTTTACGGTCGTCCAGAGCTTCTTGAGAAGGTCATGGCGGTGTGTAATAAAGTGCACAATATTCCGAAGATTGAGGGTAAAAAAAGTGAGATCAAATGGATATGGAAAACACCATATGCCAACGCCTTTATCGATCAATCTACCTACCATACTTCGAAAATCGCCAAGGAAAACGACTTCTTGGTTCTCTGCAACCATTGTGATCAGCCGCCTTGCGTTCGGGTTTGCCCGACAAAGGCAACTTTTATTGATAAAAAGACCGGTATTGTCGCAATGGATTACCATCGCTGCATCGGCTGCCGTTTTTGCATGATGGGTTGTCCGTATGGAGCAAGAAGCTTCAACTGGATGGATCCGCAACCATTTATAAAACAATTGAATCCCGATTTCCCAGCAAGAATGCGCGGAGTTGTTGAAAAATGCAACTTCTGTGGTGAGCGTTTGGCTCTTGGCAAAGAACCTGCCTGTGTAGAGGCCGTCAAAGAAATCGGAGCAATCGTTTTTGGTGATCTCAATGATCCTCAATCAGAGATTCGCCGGATTCTTGACAAGGAACATACCATCCAACGGTCAGCAGCCCTTGGAACCAAACCGTCTGTCTTTTACATAGTGTGAGGGTGTCATGATAGAAAAAGCGTTAAAAGGAAACTCTAACTACTGGATGTGGCTAGCATTTTTAAGCGCATTCATCGCGGT
>JBBQVT010000053.1:0-24333 GCA_038211245.1 Desulfobulbales bacterium
GTGGAAAAGATTGGCTTCCCGATAGACCGTATCCTCAGCACCAGTTACCAAAGCTTTATGTCTTTTCTCCAAGAAAAGGACAAACGCAATCTCGAGATACTCATCGCACCACGCCCTTAAGGATTATCTTTCGTACACTTCGGCACTCCGGAAAGCGTGCCCGGCCGCATCCTTTGCCGAAAGAATCGGTGTTTCTAAAAGAGGCCAGTCAATGGCAAGATCCGGATCGTTCCAAAGAATACACCGTTCATGCTCCGGCGCATAATAGTTTGTGGTGCGATAAAGGAATTCTGCGACCTCTGACAGGACGACAAAGCCGTGCCCGAACCCCTCTGGAACCCATAATTGCTTTTTGTTTTCTGCTGACAACACAGCCCCCACCCATTTGCCGAAGGTGGCAGAGGCGCGCCGCAGATCTACCGCCACATCAAAGACCTCGCCCATAATCACCCGTACCAACTTGCCCTGGGGTTGGCGGATCTGATAGTGCAGCCCGCGCAACACCCCCTTGCCTGACAGAGAATGATTATCCTGAACAAAGGCCCGATCAAGACCGGTACTCTCCTGCCATTGTCGTTGGTTAAAGCTTTCAAAAAAGAAGCCTCGGGTGTCACCGAACACCTTAGGTTCAATCTGCAAAACGTCTGGGATGGCTGTCACTGTAATCTTCATTCTTACTCTGTATTCAATGTGTTATATGGCCGCTCTATTCTTCATTCCGATGTTACAGGCGATACATCTCGGCATAGTAGTGTTGATACGATCCGTTGACGATATCGTCAATCCAGGGCCGATTGGCGAGGTACCAATCGACGGTTTTTTCAATACCTTTACTGAAGGTCACCCGTGGTTCCCAGCCAAGTTGCTCCCTGATTTTCGTGGCATCAATAGCGTAGCGACGGTCATGCCCGAGACGATCGGGGACGAAGGTGATGAGTGACCGACGCGGTTGGCCCGACGCGGCAAGGCCAAGTTTTTTATCAAGGAGATCACAGATGAGGGTGACTACCTCGAGATTCTGTTTCTCATTGTTACCGCCGATATTGTAACACTGGCCGTCTCGGCCCTTGTCCAGCACCTCGACAATCGCTTCGCAATGGTCCTGCACATAGAGCCAATCGCGAACATTCCTGCCATCACCGTACACCGGTAGCGCCTTATTATGCAGGGCATTGTTGAAAATCAAAGGGATGAGCTTTTCCGGAAATTGGTAGGGCCCGTAGTTATTCGAACAGTTGGTGATGCGCACCGGCAGGCCGTAGGTATGAAAATAAGCAGTCGCCAGGTGGTCGGAGGAGGCCTTTGAGGCCGAATATGGAGAACGCGGATCGTATGCCGTGGTCTCGGTGAAAAAACCCGTCTCCCCCAGGGAACCATATACCTCATCGGTGCTGACATGGAGAAAACAAGGCTGCGCCTCTTTGACATTGTCAGCAAGCCCAGCCTTTCGCGCCGCTTCAAGGAGGGTGAAGGTGCCTTCGATATTGGTGCGAATAAATGCCCCCGGTCCGGTGATCGAACGATCAACATGCGATTCGGCGGCAAAGTGCACCACGGTATTAAATTTTTCCTCGAAAAAAAGCCGGGAGACCAAGGCAATATCGCAGATATCGCCCTTGACGAAGCGATACCCGTCCCCTTCCTCTATCCCCTCAAGATTTTTCAAGTTCCCGGCATAGGTCAGTTTATCGAGATTAACAAGCCGCCAATGGCTGTACCTGCTATGCAGCAGCCGGACAAAATTGGCGCCGATAAAACCGCAACCACCGGTTACCAGTATCGTACGTTTATTTTTCATAGGTCATTTTTCTATTTGCATTATCGGAAAAAGAACATATCCTACTCACTTTTTTCTGCCTGTTCTTATAATAAGTTCATTCCATAAATCAAAGTCATATTTTTATCAGCCATGAGTAAACAACAGAACCAAGAAATTGCCAGGAGACGGACCTTCGGCATTATCAGCCATCCCGATGCCGGGAAGACGACACTTACCGAAAAATTGCTCCTCTTCGGCGGGGCCATCAATCTGGCCGGGGCAGTCAAATCGCGGAAGGTAGATAGGCACGCCACCAGTGACTGGATGGCCATCGAACAGGAACGCGGCATTTCCGTCACCACCTCGGTGATGAAATTCACCTATCGTGATTTTGAAATAAATCTTCTCGACACACCTGGCCACCAGGATTTCTCGGAGGATACCTACCGAGTCCTGACCGCCGTCGATTCAGCGGTAATGGTCATCGACAGCGGCAAGGGCGTTGAAGCGCAGACTGAAAAACTGATGGAGGTGTGCCGGATGCGCAACACCCCGATCATGACCTTCATCAACAAACTCGATCGCGAAGGCAGGTCACCGCTTGACCTTATGGCCGAGATCGAAGAAAAGCTGCAGATCGAATGTACGCCCTTGTCCTGGCCCATCGGTATGGGTAAGACTTTCAAGGGGGTGTACAGCATTTACCACAAGGCCCTCCATCTCTTCACCGCGGGACAAAATACCCGGGATATTCAGAGTGTTCTCATTGAGGACCTCAGCGATCCGCAGGTTGATGAACTGCTCGGTCGCCAGGCTGATGACCTGCGGCAAGACCTCGAACTCCTCGCCGGCGCGGCCAACCCCTTCGAATACGAGCATTACCTAAAAGCCGGGCAAACCCCGGTTTTTTTCGGCAGCGCCATTAATAATTTCGGCATTCGAGAAATGCTTGATTGTTTTGTCGAGATGGCTCCACCACCGGGTCCACGTCAAGCGGTCAGCCGTCAAGTCCATCCGGAAGAAGAGGATTTTTCCGGTTTCGTTTTTAAAATTCAGGCCAATATGAACCCGGCGCATCGGGACCGTATAGCCTTTTTCCGCATCTGTTCCGGCCAATTCACCAAGGGAATGAAAGTTAGGCACCATCGTTTGGGCAAAGATATCACCCTCGCCAATGCCACAATTTTCATGGCCCAGGAACGTTCCAACGTCGAGGAGGCCTGGCCCGGAGATATCATCGGCCTGCATAACCATGGAACAATTAAAATCGGCGACACCTTCTCCCCCAAGGAGCCGTTGAAATTTACCGGTATTCCCAATTTCGCCCCCGAACATTTTCGCCGGGTGCTGCTCCGAGATCCGCTAAAAATGAAAGCCTTACAAAAGGGTCTTATGCAACTCGCGGAGGAGGGTGCCATCCAGGTCTTTCGCCCCCTTATCGGCGCAGACTATATCATGGGGGCGGTAGGGGTGCTGCAGTTTGAAGTGACCATGGCCAGGTTACAGAACGAATACAGCGTCAAGGCAATCTACGAACCGGTTGATTACCAGGCGGCGCGCTGGGTGCATTGTGAAGACAAGAAGGCCTTCGAGGAGTTCGAGCGAAAAAATCAAGGCGCTTTAGCCCGTGACACGGAAGGCTTTCTTACCTATCTCGCGCAAAATGAATGGATGTTGAGATATTTCATGGAGAAATGGCCGGGAATCACCTTCAATAAAACCCGCGAAAATATCTGAAGCTGGCAAGAACCATTACCGGCGATCTTTGTAGGCAAGGCTCCTAAACCTCTTCCACTTCATCGACAAACACCAGAGCGTGTCCGCCGGTTAACGCCTCTGCGGTCTTTTGCCTGGCTATGGTAATGATGCGCTGAATAGTGCCGCGGGAGACTCCCATACTTTTGCCCGCCTCCTCCTGGGTCAACCCTTCTTTATCGCAGAGCCGCAAGGCTTCCAGTTCATCATAGTGCAATGGAATCTGTTTGAGATAGACAAGGGCTGTGCCGGTCGGTTTGAAGGATTTACCACAAAACTGGCCCTGACACTTTCTGATTTTTTTGGGTCTTGGCGACATACATCTCTCCGGGGTTCTACAGAAAACACAACAGAGAACGCTCCCGAGCAGGAGCGTTCCGATCCCCTTTTATACCGGTTGTGGCGGGAAAATTCAATCCATCAATGCTGACAATTCCCCGATCCTTTGCAGACCTGATCAGCATGCATAACAGGCAGACGATTGGCGGCAAAACCGTCAACCACATCCCCGACACTTTTCATCGTGTCGCGATCGGCAAAATAGACAGCGATTCCCACGTCGGCAAAGCCGCGCAGCGGTCTCGCACCCATGCCACCGACAATTATCGCCTCAACGGCAGCATCGTGCAGAAGCTGCACGGGAACTAAACACCCCCCGGCTTCATGCCCGCCATTGGCGATGGTTGTCACCTCTTTCACAGTCTTTTGCTCGTCGAGCTCAACCACGGTAAAAAGGTCACAGTGGCCAAAATGGTCGGAACGTTCTGCCAGAAGACCTCCGGGATTGTTGGTCGGAATAGCTACACGCATTTTCTTACTCCTTTTTTATAGATAATTTTGTTGAAGTGTCATCATTCGGTGTTTCGCAAAGAACATCATAATGTGCATTTGCACAATAATTTTTTTCCTGTTACTTGTCAAGTGGGCAAATGCCGGATCTTCAAAACACCACCGTCCTTCACAGAAAGGAGTGCGGAACAAGCCATAGACAACCACGCTCAGATCAGGTAGATTACCGGCTGGCTGGACTTCTCAGGCTGCCACAAGGCATCGCCACAGTCGAAAAAGAGCGCTCCGCCGGCAGACGTACCTCAGCTCCACCCTGCGACACCTGTCAATGTACCATCTGGGTTCTACCTAACACTACCTGAGGTCTTGGCCGCTGACCATATCACAGCAAAACATGTTACTGAAATCAATACATTTTTCTCTCATCCTCTGGCTCTTTTGCTTCATTGCCGCGGATCCCGGAGCAGCCGCCGAAGCAAAGCGGAAGGCCACTTTCAAGGAGATGACGGCAACCACCTCAGAAACGCATCTCCTGGTTTTTGCCACCTTGGACAACAGCTTCACCCCCGAGATGACATCCATACTGAACAGCGGCATAGCTCTCAAACTCTCCTTTTTTATCGAACTCTACAAAATTACCGAAAATTGGCCGGAGGAGCAGGTTGTCACCCTCGCTTTTCAGCACATCATGAGCTATGACACGCTGAAAGAAAACTATCGAATCACCCTCGAAGAAGACAACAATATGGTTTATTCAGGCAAATCCCTGATCGAAGCCCAAAAGGTGCTCAACGAGCTGAACGGCGTCAAGGTTGTCACTTTAAAACAGCTCATTCCCAACAATCATTACAAAATCAAGATTCGCTCCGAACTTTATCAGAAAACACTGCCCCTCAGGCTCCATAATGTCCTGCCCTTTCTCTCCTGGTGGGACGTGGCAACTGATTGGCATTCCATCGAGTTTAAATACTGATAGCTGAAATGAAGACCTCACCTCAGGAAAAGAATCTCGGAGACAACCGGGCGTTCGATGCTCGACAAATCCGCCGAAAACTCATCCGCCGCATAATTATCTTTTGCCTGCTTCTCATCCCCTTTTTTATCTGGTTGCAAAGCCGCTTATTGAAAGGCGAATCCGACATCCCGTCAAACAATATCCTCATCTTCGCCCTCATTAATATCAACGTCCTCCTGGTGCTGTTCGTCCTTTTTCTGGTGCTCCGCAACTTGGCGGAACTCCTCTTTGAACGACGGGTGAACCGACTCGGCAACAAACTCAAAACCAAGCTGATAATCTCTTTTCTCTCCCTGACGCTTATCCCAACCATCCTTTTGTTTTTCGTTGCCCTGCAATTTGTTTCGACCAGCATGGATTACTGGTTCAACGAGAGTATAGAAAATTCCTTGACCGAATCCCTGAAACTCGCCCAATCCTTGTTGCGTGAAAAAGAAGACCAGGTGACCTTGATGAGCAAGGGCATTGAAGAGCGGCTGAAAGACCTGGACATCAGTGCGTATACACCGGAGGCAATAAGCAAGGCGCTCGAAAACATCCTCTCCTTTAATCCCATTAACGGCCCGGACAGTCTCAGCCTTATTACCAACGACAAAAATCTCGAAATTGTGGTGAGGGGCCCTCAACTGCGCAGCACTATTCTCCCGAAGGTGCCTGTTGAAGTCCTCGAACGAGTGCGCGCCGAACACGTCCGAGAAACCCTTATCCAGGAACTGAAACCAGGCGATCTGGTGAGTTGCGTCGCCGAAATTCAACTGGGGAGCGGCCAACTCGGCAAGGCAATCCTCGTCACCTCTCTCTTGGTGAAAAGCGAACAACTCGCCCGCATGACCAACATTTCCCAGGGAATTGCCGGCTATCGGCAATTAAAGCACTTCAAGGATCCCTTTAAATTCTGGCTCCTGATCATCCTCCTTATCGTTACTCTCCTGGTTATTTTTGCCGCCATCTGGTTTGGCCTGTACATTTCCAGGGGAATCACTGAACCTTTGGAAAAACTTGTTGTCGCCACTCGACGGGTAGCTGACGGTGATCTTGAATTTGTCATGGAGCGAGATTCCGACGATGAAATGGGCCTTCTTGTTGACTCCTTCAACCAGATGACCATTAACCTTAACTCCAGCAACAAAAAGCTCGGCGAAGCCCATGCCGCCCTGCAGCAGAGTTCCCAGGAATCGGAGCAGCGGCGGCGCTATACGGAAATCATTCTACAAAACGTGTCGGCCGGGGTTATCTCCCTTGATGAAAGCGGCCAGATCACGACCATCAATCGTTTTGCCGAAAAGCTGCTGAATATTGACAAGCTTCTTTTCCTCGGCCTTTACTATCGTGACGTCCTGCCTCCATACCAGTCCTCCATCGTTGACGGTTTCATTGAGGAGCTGCAGGTTACCGGGAAAATCACCGTTGAACAGCACCTGAAGCTCAATGTGCTGGGAAAAACCTATTCCCTCCTGATCAATTTCACTCGCCTCGAAGATGAAGTCGGCAAACCCGTCGGCTTTGTCCTGGTATTCGACAACCTGACTAAACTTGAAAAAATGCAGCGCATGGCGGCCTGGCGGGAGGTGGCACGCAGAATTGCCCATGAGATCAAAAACCCCCTCACCCCCATCCAACTTTCCGCCCAACGTTTACGCCGCCGCTATCCCGAGATCCTGAACGAAGAGAACAGCATCTTCGACCAGTGCACCAGCACTATTATCACCCAGGTGGATGAATTGAAACGGCTGGTCAGCGAATTTTCACAATTCGCCCGAATGCCCAAGGTGCAGAAATCACCCGATGATCTCTTCAAGCTGGCGAAAAACACCCTCTTCCTCTACCAGGAGGGTCACAAGAATATTACCTTCACCTGTAGGGAAAAGGAGCCCATACCGATTTTCAGTTTTGATGCCGAACAGATCAAACGCTCTCTCATCAACCTCCTGGACAATGCTGTTGCGGTTTTGCCGAATGGCGGTAATATAGATATTGAACTTTCGCTCAACCAGGAAAAGGACAACGTGTATCTCAAGGTGTATGACAATGGTCCAGGCATTTCCAAGGAAAACAAACTGAAGCTTTTTGAACCCTACTTTTCTACTAAAAAAACCGGAACAGGCCTGGGACTGGCAATCGTTTCGACTATTATCGCCGACCATAACGGCTACATCCGGGTACAGGACAATGAGCCGACCGGGTCGGTTTTCATTATCGAGCTGCCACTCCTGAAACAGGCCTGACTTACTGACGGGAATGAATAAACGTATCCTCATAATTGATGATGAAATAAGCATCCGCGAAACCCTCGCCGGAGTTCTCGACGATGAAGGTTTCGCCTCCATCGCCGCCTCTTCCGCCGAACAGGGACTCGACCTTCTAGAGTCGATGAACATTGATCTGGTGCTCCTCGATATCTGGCTGGGAGATGGCATGGACGGCATGACCGCTCTTGAAAAGATCCGCGAGCGCTACAACATGCCGGTCATTATGATCTCCGGCCATGGGACCATCGAAACCGCTGTGCAGGCAACACGAAAAGGCGCCTTCGATTTTATTGAAAAACCTCTTTCCTATGACAAGATTATCCTGGCCATCACCAACGGTCTGCGCCTTGCCAAGCTTGAACAGGAAAACCTTCTGCTGCGACAGGGCTCTCCGGAAAAACCGATCCTGACCGGTGAATCAATGGCGATCCGGGCTCTCAAAAGACAAATTGAAATGGTTGCCCCGACCGATGCCTGGGTTTTGATCAGAGGGGACCACGGCACCGGCAAGGAACTCGTCGCCCAAGCAATCCACCGAGCCTCCAAGTCGAGTGACCAGCCGATGATCGAAGTGAACTGCGCGGCCATCCCGGAAGAGCTGATTGAATCAGAACTCTTTGGCCATGAAAAGGGTTCTTTTACCGGTGCCCATACCAGCAAAAGGGGGAAATTCGACCAAGCCGACGGCGGCATCCTCTTCCTCGACGAGATTGGCGATATGAGCCTCAACACCCAGGCCAAAATCCTGCGCATCCTGCAGGAACAGAAATTTGAACGAGTCGGGGGCAATAAAACCATCAAGGTCAACGTCAGGGTGCTCGCCGCCACCAATAAAAACCTGGAAGAGGGCATTGAGACCGGCAAATTTCGCGCCGATCTCTTTTGGCGCCTCAACGTAGTTCCGATCCACGTGCCTAAACTCAAAGATCGCTTGGAGGATATCCCCCTCCTTGTTACAGCTCTCCTTAAAAACCAGGTCGACAAAGGTTTTAAAAGCAGAATTTTTACGCCAGATGCCTATCAGGCGATGATGCAACATCCCTGGCCGGGGAATGTTCGGGAACTCCGCAATTTCGTCGAACGGCTGGTAATCATGTGCCAAGAACCGGCTGTGACCGCCAGTCATATTCAACTGTTTCTTCATTCCGACCAGACTGCTGCGCCTGGCGGTAACGGCGCGCAGCTGAGTGCCTTACTAGCGGTTGACTACAAAACCGCCAAAAGGCTTTTTGAGATGGCATATCTGCAGAACAAACTGCAAGAGAACGATAACAACATCTCGAAGACGGCAGAACAGGTGGGATTGGAACGGAGTCACCTCCATAAAAAGCTCAAATCATTTGATATTGTTCAATAATCAGCAGTGTCTTTAAGTTTCCAAGTGCAAGCCTCGCAAACGATAACAAACCCTATTGCAAACAGGAGTACCTATGGTTTTCCCAGAATACCGCCCAAGAAGACTACGCAGAAACAGTGCTTTTCGTGCGCTCATCCGCGAAACACATCTCACCTCCGACCAATTCGTCTATCCCCTGTTTATCATGCCGGGAAAGAACAGACGCGAGGAGATTCCCTCCATGCCGGGGGTTTTCCGACTCACCGTTGACCAGCTGGCTCATGAGGCCAGGGAATGTTTACAGCTCGGCGTTCGTTCCGTCATCCTCTTTGGTCTGCCGGAGAAAAAGGACGGGGTCGGGTCGGGGGCTCATGCCAGGAACGGCATAATTCAGACGGCAATCAAAGAACTGAAAAACAAGGTCCCGGAACTCCTGGTTATTACCGATGTTTGCCTGTGCGAATATACCGACCACGGCCATTGCGGTTGCCTGATCAATAATATTGTTGATAATGATGCCACACTTGAAATCCTTGCCAAGACTGCCCTGTCCCACGCCGAGGCCGGTGCCGACATGGTGGCCCCATCCGACATGATGGACGGCAGAGTGGCGGAAATCAGGGCAGCTCTTGATGAAAATAATCATGCGTCGGTGCCGATCATGTCATATGCGGTCAAATACGCCTCGGCCTTTTACGGTCCGTTTCGCGATGCTGCCGACTGCGCCCCGCAGTTCGGCGACCGTAAAAGCTATCAGATGGATCCGGCCAACAGCCGTGAGGCTTTGCGCGAGGCGACCCTTGATGTCGACGAAGGCGCCGACATCCTCATTGTCAAACCGGCTGTTGCTTACCTGGATATCGTCTCTCGTTTGCGAGATGAGTTCGATCTGCCGATTGCCGCCTACCACGTCAGCGGTGAATATGCGATGATCAAGGCGGCAGCGGAAAAAGGCTGGATCGATGGAGACAGGGTTATGGAAGAAACCCTGCTATCGATAAAACGGGCAGGTGCAGATATCATCATTACCTACTTTGCCAAGGATATGGCGAAAATCTTGCGAAACCGTTAAAGCTTTAGAGGCTTATGATTTTCTTTCGCTGACTTTTCCACATCCCTGCCCATAACAAACAGATGAGCATAGCACCACAGACGTCGGCCAGAACATCCAATCCACTTGCCGATCGACCCGCCACAAAGGACTGATGCAATTCGTCCGAAATACCATAGCAAAGACAGAAAAGCACGGTGACTACCATGACCAGTTGACAATTTTTTTCTTTGTACCGGGCATTGAAAGCAAAGATTGTGGCGGCAGCCAAGGCCCCATAAACCAGCGCATGGGCCACTTTATCAACACCAGGCAAGGGCGGGAGGTACAAGCTATCCCCGGATTGAGCAGAGAGTATGAAAATAGTTCCCATGACCAGGATCATGGGAACTATTCGTAATCCGCCAAGCAGTTTTCTACTCATAGTGTGGCGAGGCTTTCCGGGTTCGGGAGATGAACTTTTTGCAGCTGGTCACCGGAAAATTTTTTCCTGATACGACGTATTGCCGCACTCAGCTCGCGCGTCGGTGCAGCAGACAGGATTTGGTTGGTCTTATCGGCATAGGCGGTGATTGCCAGCTGTTTATTATCTATGGCAAAGGTATGACTGTAATTGATCTCAATGACCTCAGAGTTTTCATCAATGGGCGGCTCTAAGGCAACTCCATTCCGGGCCATCTGAACGCAATCACCTTCGGTCATTTCCAAAAGCCAGGCATCACCTGAGGCTGTTGAATAGAAGAAAAAAACACCCAGTTCCCGACATACGGTTTTTTTGTTTTCGGCATCGGCCTGGATTGCCTTGACCCCACTCATGAGGGTCACGCTTACCGACTGTTGTTGCACACGTTTTTGATCTTTCTGTGCACAGCAATGTTTGTATTTTTTGCCACTTCGACAAGGACATATGTCATTTCTGCCGATCTTTGCCATGTGTCGTACCCCTTTCCTAGGAAACATTTCCTATGCGCACTTACTATATCCGCATTCATAACAGGTTTCACAGCCTTCTTCAAAACGAAGCCTCCCCGAACACTCAGGACAAGTGGAGGAGAACCCTTTCTGGGTTCCAGCCAAAAAGGACTTGAACAGTTTACCTAACTGCGCCGGAAGATCTAGCATATGGCCACTTGACCTGTCAAGTTGTTTGATAATTTCATCCATCGGCACATTGAAGCGCAAAGCCAGAGAAACAAGGCGGCAGGTGGTTGTCCACATTGTCGACTTATCCTTTAAATCTACACGGTTATCAAAGGGAAATTTGGCAAACACTTCCATAGGTTTTTCATTTTCATCGAAACAGACGATAATGTACACCGATTTTTGATACTGATCTTTGACTCGGTAGCGTTTAGCATTGAGGGTGTCCGGCAGGATCTGTTTGACCGGCCCGCGTTCTGAAACTATCGCTGTTTTTTCCTTTGTTCCGCTATCCGAGATGTTCAATACCTGATTATCCCTTGAGCCGTCACGATAAACGGTTAAGCCTTTGCAGCCAAGCTTATAGCCGGTTATGTAGGAGAGCTTCACCTCCTCGCGAGTAGCGTTGGCAGGCAGGTTGATCGTTTTTGAAATAGAGCTGTCGACGCCATTTTGCTGCAGACACCCTTGCATCTTGATATGATCTTGCGGTGCAATATCTTGGGCGGTTCGAAAGATTGCCTGCCAATGCAAAGGTAACTCTTCATGCCCCATAACCGTACCGCTGTCCGCCACCTTACTCATCACCGCTGCGGAGTAAAACCCCTCCTCTCTCGCCACTTTCTCGAAATATTTATTGACCAGAATCAGCCGATCCCCGTCCATGACATTTTTCACCATAACTATGGAAAAATAGGGTTCGCAGCCGGAGGCGCAGTCGGCAATCATTGACACGGTTCCAGTTGGCTGAATGGAAGTGAGGGCAGCGTTACGACGTGGGCGATAGGTGTTGATCTCTGGATCGTACGCCGGAAAAGGTCCTTTTTCAGTAGCCAACTCAAAAGATCGTTCTTCTGCAGTATCTCGAATAAAACGCATTACATTTCCGGCTAGGATCCGCCCTTCCTCATCAGCATAGGGGATTTCCAGCTGAATCAGCATATCGTGTAAGCCCATGATGCCCATCCCTATTTTCCGGGTTTTCAGGGTCATTTCCTCGATCTCGGGAATGGGGAAACGATTGCAATCAATAACGTTATCTAGAAAAACCGTGGCAGTGCGCACGACTTTTTTCAATCTATCATAATTTATTTTTCCCTTACTGACAAAGTTCGCTAGATTTACCGATCCGAGATTACAGCTTTCGTAGGGCAGCAACCACTGTTCACCACAGGGGTTCGTCGCTTCGAAGTCGCCAAGCTGTGGTGTCATGTTAGTACGATTTGCTGTATCGATAAAGAGGACACCGGGTTCACCATTGTGCCAGGCCAGTTCGACTATCTTATCGAAAACCATCCTGGCGCTCAGGCGTTTGATTACCTGTTGTGTAGAGGGTTCAACCAAGTCGTAATCGGCATCCTCGTCCACCGCTTGCATGAACAGATCAGTGATACCGACACTGAAATTAAAGTTATTGAACCGGGTTTGATCGGCCTTGGCGACGATAAAATCCATAATATCCGGATGGTCGATGCGCAAAACTCCCATATTTGCCCCGCGCCTTTTACCACCCTGCTTTATGGTTTCAGTTGCCGCATCAAAAACTGCGGCAAAGGACAGAGGTCCGGAGGCTACACCCTGGGTCGAGCGCACTGAAGCATTTTTTGAACGAAGACGGGAAAAAGAGTAGCCGGTCCCACCACCGGTCTTATGCACCAAGGCACCGTTACGAATCGCCGTGAAGATACCATCCATGGAATCATCAATCGGCAGGACAAAACATGCGGAAAGTTGCCCAAGATCGGTACCGGCGTTCATCAGACAAGGAGAATTCGGCAGGAAATCGAGTCTATAGATCAAATCAAAGAAATCTTCGCGGAGTTGCTTATGCTGCTTTTTACCACTATCGACATCGGCAACGGCATTTGCTACCCGACGTGCTAATGTTTCCCACGATTCAGTTACATTCCCTGCACCATCTTTTAGATAATATCTTCTTGCCAGAACCGTTTCCGCGGTAGTAGTCAAGACCTGTTTGGTCAAGTCCGGTGTCATGCAAAACCTCTTATGAAGTAGAATAAATTGGGGGAGTTTTCCCATGGGATGCGCCTGAAAATACCGCAAAGAAAATCCTTCGCCGCATCTTCCTCCATTCAGCAATTGAGTATTGCGCACAGGGTGTTTATACCCCACATTTATGGCTTCCTCAACACCAATCTACAACATATGGTGGTTTTTTTCAAAAACTGGGGACACTGCCCGGTTTTTCTTAAAACCGGGCAGTGTCCCCAGTTTTGCAGACGGCGGCTATTTGCCTGCTTTGGCCATTCTTGCCCGGGCGGCTTCAACTAGGCGCGTGGTTTCGACAATGGCACGGGTATGTTTGCCACTTGCAACCTTGCCGGCCCGGTCTGACACCTCGACTTCGAAGTGGTAAATCTTACCATCCAGATTGACAAATGTGGCAACGGCTTTGACCTCTTCATCAACCGGTGTCGGCGCAAAGTGTTTAACATCGACACTCACTCCCACCGAGAGCTGTCCGGCCTGCAGCAACGGTTGCATAAGCCGAGCCGCGGCAATCTCTATAAGCGCAATCATTCTTGAGGTGGCAAGAACTTCGGGAAAACTATCTTCAGCGCTCAGTGCCACCTTGCTGGCCAGATCCTTTTCCTGCACGACATACACACAAACCCCTTGGACCCCGATTTCCATAATTATTCCTCGCATGCGAAAATGAATGTTATATTTATGCCTTTTCTCCATTTACTTCAGCTAAACTGGAAAGTAAAGACGAACTGATTTTTCACCTCCTGATGTTGAGAAGGAAAAAAATGTGTAAAATTCCAGGATTTTTGACTTTTTTTCTGGAAAAATGGAAAATTGGTATTCCTACCTATAGATTCGCTATCGGATTCGCTGTAAGATAATGTTAATTTCTTGTTAGCAAAGGTTTGGTTGTAAGAAAATTTTAAGTTTTTGTGTATAAGACACAGGCAAGTTTTTGCCAACCATTCTGGTACTGGTTACAATTTTGCTTGTTAATCATTCCAACTTGAAAAATGCTATGCATAATGAATCTGTTCGTCTGGCCGGAAATCACAAAGCTCTTTTACAAACGTTGCCTGATATAGTACTGGTTGTCACCTCCGACGGATCAATCGAGTACATGAATCCACCCGCTGTTTCGTTCTTTAAGGCACATGAGACACGACCACCCGGCAAAGCAGTCGATTTACAACTGCCGGAGATCTTGTCTTTATTGCTTTGCGAGGAATCTACCTCAACACCGCAAATCCATACATTGAACGGTCAAACTTTTGATTGTCACATCGCACCGTTTGCAGGCTACAAAGGCGATAGCCTGCACTGGATAATCCTTAGAACGGTTTTGAAGGCTGAACAAACGCCAAAAGAACCCACCAAAGATCAAAGTGAACAGACTACCTTGATTGGTTCCAGCGCGGTCATGCACAAGCTTAAGGAGTTGGCATCTCAGGTTGCCGTAACAAATGCGACTGTTTTGATTACAGGAGAGTCCGGCACCGGCAAGGAACTTTTCGCCAAATTAATTAAACAGAGAAGCAACCGAAGCGACAAGCCCTTTTTGACCATTAACTGCAACACTATCAGCGACTCACTGCTTGAAAGCGACCTCTTCGGATATGAAAAAGGCGCATTCACCGGAGCCCAGTCAATGAAAAAAGGCAAGTTCGAGGTCTCCGACGGAGGAACCATCTTTCTCGATGAGATCGGCGATATCAGCCCCCGCATGCAGGCTGTCTTGCTGCGCGTTTTGCAGAATGGCGAAATCATCCGGGTAGGCGGAAATGCTCCTTTTAAGGTGGATGTCAGAGTCATTGCTGCAACAAATCGTGACTTGGCAACTGAGGTAAGAGAAGGACGCTTCAGGCTTGATCTCTTTTATCGACTCAGTGTTATCAAAATTCACATCCCACCTTTACGCGAACGTAAAGAAGATCTTCTCGATCTGACAAGACACTTTATCAAAAAATACTGTACCCTTTTCAAAAGAGACAACAAATTAAAACCGAAAAAAATATTGGCCCAACTGAATTCGCATCATTGGCCGGGTAATGTCAGGGAGCTTGAAAATGTCATTCAGCGGGCAATCTTAATGTACGAAGACGATTCTCTTTTCAGCAGTGTTTTAGCCTTTGATACGTGGGCAGAGGGTGAACAATCCAGCAAACTTTCTTCAGTTGTCAGAGAATTCAACGGGACTCCATTAAAAAATATTATTGATCACATCGAAAAGGAAGTAATCCTGCAAAAGCTTGCAACAAACGGTGGAAACGTTGCAGAAACTGCCGAGAAATTAAATATTTGCAAAGCTGCTCTGTATGAAAAACTGAAGCGACATGCTATTTCCATCAAACCACTACGCTAAGACGTTGAATATTTACGTAACTGCCACCAGTTCCCCAAGGAATTGTCGGTGGCAGCTTCTATGATGAGCAAACAATCATGTATCGCAAATTTTACGGCTTAAGTCAAAGACCATTTGAGCTTGCTCCAACTCAGAATATTGTCTATCTGAGCGAGTCACACCGAGAAGGTCTGGCGACATTGCGCTATGGTGTTATGTCGGACAAGGGTTTTTTGTTGCTGACCGGTGGGGTTGGCGCCGGCAAGACAACCTTGTTAAACAACCTGCTTAATATGTTATACGGCAAAGTACAGGTTTGTGTTCTTAACAACCCGACGCTCACCAGAGATGAGTTTTTCCATTACATTGGGGGACACCTGGGTATCAACTATCAAGGTAACAAAAGCAAATTTATTTCGCAGTTTGCAAATCATCTCGATAGGTATAGTAAAATAAAAGGAAAAATACTGTTGATCATCGACGAAGCCCAGGCGTTTCCGATAGATTTACTTGAGGAAATTCGCCTACTCTCAAACCATGCCGGCGAACGAAATGTCTTCAGCATATTTCTTATCGGTCAACCCGAGCTTCAAGAAAAACTGGCCCATCCGCAACTTTTACCACTGAGGCAGCGAATCGGTATCCGCTACCACCTGGAACCACTGACCAGAGAGGATACGGCGCAATATATTTCCTATAGGCTTAACAAAGCCGGAGCAGTTAATTCGGCCATCTTTACCGCCGAGGCAATTGACTGTATTCATGAAGCAAGCCAGGGAAATCCTCGTTTAATAAATATAATCTGTGATCATGCCATGATCAGCGGTTTCACTCAGGACAAAAACCAGATTGACCGAAAAATCGTATTTGATTGTTTAACGCAAATCAGGCTGCAAGGCGAAGACTCTTTGAAGGTCTCAGAATTTTCCCGACAGGTCAAAGTGCCAAACAGTGGCCAGGGTGTGAAAAAAACACTATTAAATATATTCCTTTTAGTTTTGTTTGTACTCGTTTTTAGTACTGCGGTAGGATTTGCCTGGGTTTTCCTATTACAGGATTGGTTCACAAGAGGATGAAGGTTGAATAACCAAGAAGTATTGACACGTTAAAAGAGATAGGACACGAATGGTCAAGATATCAGAAGCCCTCGAAAAGGCCGGTTACCATGAAGGAATTCAACTGGCGACGGAGAAGAATGCGGAAGAGTTACCGGAGGCACTTCTTGCCTCTCCTGTCCCACCAACCCCGCCCACCCCGATAATTGAAAAGCCGAAACCGGCAAATGCCATGAGCGGCAAATGGGATGAGCGTTTATTCAAAGCAATCAACGGTGACAACACTCTGCCCGAAGTGTTCAAAATACTCCGCTCGCGCATCCTTCATCCGAAAGATGGAAAAGCCGTGCCGAAAACAATCATGGTTACCTCGGCCACGCCAAAGGAAGGAAAAAGTTTTATCACCGCTAATCTTGGAATATCACTCGCCCAAGGAATCGATCAACACTCGTTGCTTGTTGATTGTGATTTACGAAGACCTGCTCTGGCAGGTTTGTTCGGCATGAAAACCAGCGTCGGCCTGGTTGACTACCTGCAGGATGAGATGCAGCTGGCGGATCTTATCTGCAAAACATCCTTGGAAAAACTGTCTGTTCTGCCAAGCGGCAAACCGCCACTTAATCCAGCTGAGCTGCTGAGCTCAACACGGATGTGTGCGCTGGTAGAAGAGCTGTCGAGTCGATACAAGGACCGTATCATCATCTTCGACACGCCTCCGACCTTAGTTGCCGCAGAAACAAGTGTCCTTGCCGGTCAGGTTGATGCCGTCATTCTCGTCGTTCGCCAAGGCGGGGCCAGCCAGGGCGCGGTTCAACAAATTATCGATCTTATCGGGGCAGAACAGATACTTGGTATAGTCTTTAACGACTGGAATACCAATGCATTCGAAAAGACCCTTTTCAAGGGCTACGGCAATTATTATCAGAATTATCATAATTACCATTGAAAACATGAACGGCTTCTTGTGCGCTGCAGGACTCTAGCCGTTTACCAGCGGAGCCATTCCTGTTCCCAGGACAGGGTGAGCAGCAGGCGATGGTCCTGGTAATCATCGCCGCTTCTTTCCGAATCCTGATCGGTGTAGGTGTAGTTTAAAGCGGCGCTGTAATAGCGCATGAAGGCGTAACGCAGGCCAAGGCCGGCGGCAATCTGATTGGTGGTATATTCCGTCAGATCGTTGGCTTCACTGGTGATGGTGGTGGATGGTTCTTGTCGGTCTTCATAGCGATAGGTTAGCTGGCTGTTGACGCTGAAATTCTCCGACAACGTGTAGTCAAACAGCAAGTGGGTGTTCCAGAAATCGACGAAACCACGCTTGCCGGTGCCGGAAAAGTTGTCCACATCGTAACCCTTTTCTACCCCGAAGGAAATTCGGCCTTTTTCGATCAGGTAGTTGATTTCCGCCTTGCCGTTGCCGCCGACGTTGGCTTCCTGCCCCGTAGCCTTCTCATATGAAGGTCCCGCACCGAGGGTGGTGTTTAATTGCGGCGAAAATTCATGCCACCAGGTCAACTGCATCTCGTGGATCTGACTGTCACCAAGGAGGTCTTCGTCGTATCTGGCGCCGATATAGGTGTAGTTCAGGGAAATCTTATGATGGAGAAAGGAAGTATTGTCGACATTCGCCATAAAATGATATTCCCAGAGATCCTTGTTCTCTGGGGTAACTGACAGTGGTTGCTGCCCCGTAGTTGTGAAATCTCCACGAACCAGACTGAAATCGGCACCGGTTTTCCACACCGGGTTGAACCGATGTTGGTGCCTTACATCGAGGTTGGAACGATCATAATCCTCATAGCTGCGGACATCCGTTTCATCATTGCGCAACACATTATAACCGACGCCGAGATGGACAAGGCTCTCCTCGGCGTATGTGTACTCCGAGGCCAGTTTCGCAGTATTTTGCCAGTAGAGACTCCTGCCCCGATCGGCAGCCAGTACCGGAGGAGTACTTTGGGTATCCTGGCCCGGTGAATTGAGAGTGCCGGAATATTGAGGGTTATGGTTGTCACTGCGAATAAACGCGTCTGACGCCGTCACTCGCCAGTTTCTACTCATCGATTGGGCAGCGGAGATCGACAGGTCGGCATCCCAGCCGGTTGCATCATTAAGCATATCGTACTTGATCGCCGGGGCGGCGCGCAGTTCGAAATTATTATCCTGGCTTTCCGAGAGAAAACGCACCAGAGGCCTGACAACCAGGTTGGCAGAGTCATCTCCCCGGGCATCGTTTTTTTTCACGCCGACGCTGCCATCCTGGACGGAGGTTACAGCTGCACTTTCGTATTGCGGAGAGTCATAATCAACGGAGGTCGACAGGCCTGTTGTCAGAATATTGGTACGGGCGAGGAGGGTTGCCGGAAAGGCCAGGAGGAGTATGCCAAGAAGAGGGAATGGTTGCCGATTGGTCATGGAGGTCTCGCAAGAGTTCTGATTTTATCAATCAATTTACAATTATGATATCGCCTGAACGGATGATAATATTTTTATTCAGCGATTTGCCATTGATGAATTCACCATAATCGAACAGCAGCGTATTTTCTTTAAAGGTTTTCTTATCCTCTTCTTGCAGATTTTTACGCACAATGGTGAGCTCCTTGTTGGCCCACTGACTAAAACCACCCGCCTTGGCGACAACCTGGACCACATTCAACGGATAATCGAGCGAAAACACCCCGGGAGCGGTAACATTCCCCATCACCGTGTAGCGCAAGCTGTTGCTTTGTACCAGAGTAGTGGTGACGATCGGATCGGCATAAATCGTTGCATAGAGTTTTTTCAGGTAATTGGCAAGCTCTGCCAGGGTTAACCCTACTACTTCGATATCGCCGATTTCTCGCAGTGAGATTCTCCCGTCCATCATTACCCTGGTGCCGGCTTCAGCAACACGAGAGCCATCAGCGCGGGGAGTATCGGCCGATTGAGCCTGCCGCCCCATGGCAGCAGGCGAGGTTGCGGACATATCGCCCTCTTCGTATATGCTGACGGTGAGAACGTCACCATGTCCTATTGTATATTCCTCCTGATGCTGAATACCTTCGGCACGCGCGCCAACCGTCTCTTTGAGCAATGCAATTTTTCGCTCTGCCGACAAGGCAACATCGGCTGTTGACTGAGCCGAAAAACTTGTCGTGACACCGGAGAAAAAGAAAAATAATCCGATAAATATGAGTAATCTAGCCACGTTTACACCCTCCTGAAATGATTATTTAAAAGGAAACTATTTATATAGAGCATATTTGCCGCTCTTTGTCACTATCTGACAAAGAAATACTCTCTTGATTTTTATTTTGCATCGCCAATTGTTTTTTATTGGCTAGAATTACATTCACTTTGGTAGTATACTTACCAGATAATTTCTTATTTTACAGTAATTCTCTTGAAGATTCCATCGTCAAAACATCAAACTGGATAGGGCTGCATTTATGATTACAAAAAAAATGTTAGGTTCGATGCTGTCGTTGTTGATGTGCGCATGTCTCCTCTCCGCCTGTTCTAACCCGGAGAAAGATAAACTCAAATACTACCAGAAGGCCCTGCAATACATCGATCAAGAGAAACGACCGGAAGCTGTAATTGAGCTGCAAAACGCCATCCAGATTGATGCGAAATATGGAGAAGCCCACTACCAGTTAGGCCTGCTCTATCTGAAAAGCGGCGACCCGAAAAAAGCCTTTGGCGAACTTGTCAGGGCCGCCGACCTCAGCCCGGAGAACCTTGATGCCCATGCCAAGGTCGCTCTCTTTTACCTCTTGTCCGGCAAGAGAGAGGAAAGTCGCAAGCAACTCGACCATATCCTCGAGAAAAATCCGACCTATCGCGATGCCCTCGCCCTTCTGGCCAACCTTGAACTGAATGAGAAAAAATTTACCGAGGCCTTGGCGGCACTGCAAAAAACCGGGGAAGAACTCGATAAGTCCGACGAACTGCAGCTCATCAAAGGCCGCATCCATGCCGCACAGGAGCAGTGGGGGCAGGCCGAAGAGGCTTTCCGCAAGGCGATCGCCATAAATGGCGAAAGCTTCGCAAATTATAAGATCCTGCTGCAACTCTATGACACGAGAAAAGACAATGAAAAAGCGAAAAAACTGCTCGATGAGATGCTGGCAAAATTCCCGGACAACGCCGAGGCCCATCTGCTTCTCGCCGGCTTCCATCGCAGCGCCGGCAATATCGAAAAAGCCGGCGAGGAACTTAATAAAGTTATTGCAATAGATCCGAAAAATCCGCTGCATCGACTTCAGTTGGCCGATTTTTATCAAAAAACCAATAACTTCCAGGCCGCCGACGAAACCTTGACCAAAGCGCGAGCCGATATCCCAAAAAACCCGGACATCATTGCCGCACTTGCCACTCTTTATTTTGATCAAGGGAAGTTTGACAACGCCCAGCCAATCTTTGACGAGCTAAAAAAAGACCATGCCGGCCATGGCGGAACAAGACTTCTTGAAGCTCGTTTTCTTTTAAAGGGCGACAAGGTGCGCGAGAGTCTGCCGATCCTGCAAAGCCTCAACAAAGATTTTCCGGCGTGGGCGGACCCCTTCTTCTACCTGGGCATGGCCCACTACAGCCTCGGAGAGGTAGACCTGGCCCAGAAGGCAGTCGCCGAGGCAATTCAGAAAAATGGCGGCGATAGCCAATATCACACCTTCATGGCCCAACTTTTTCTGGCTAAAAGCTCCTTTGAGGACGCAAAAAAGGAAGCCGCCATCGCCATCAAATTGAAACCCAACAACCTACGTTCGGCGATTATCCTCAGCCGGGCGCTGATCGGTGCGAAACAGTACGACCAAGCCGTCACTATTCTTGCTGACATGAACAAACAGGTTCCCGGCAATCCGGAAATCCTCGGAAACTTTGCCTTAGCTTCTCTAGGGGCAGGAGACCGCACGAAGGCTGAAGGTTACCTGACCGATCTGCTGGCAATCGATCCTGCCCATACGCAGGCAATTGGTCTGCTTATCAACTTGAAATATAGGGATAACCTGCCCGCTGCCGAATCCTTTATCCGGCAGCAGATTGCTAAAGTGCCGGCCGACACGAGGCTCTATGTATTGCTGGGCGGCATTCTGCAGAGCCAGAAAAAAGATCAAGAAGCACTTGCCGCCTTCGAAAAGGCTCAGGAACTCAATCCGGAAAATATCCAAGCGGTTTTTGCATCGGCAAAATTACTGACCAAGCTTGGAAAAAGCTCGGAAGCAATGGTCAAGTTCAATACCATGATCCAACACAGCCCGAAATCGATACCCGGCCTTATGGGCATGGCGGCATTGCATGAAGCGGAGGGTAACACCTCGAAGGCCATGGAACAGTACACCAAAGTCCTGGAAATCAAGGGGGATAACGCTCAGGCAGCCAACAATCTCGCCTGGTTGATCGTCTCGGATCCGGCGGGTGGCGATATCGGCAAGGCACTTATGCTGGCCATGACCGCCAAACAGGCTCTGCCGGATGACCCCAATATCGCCGACACCCTCGGGTGGGTACATTATCATCGGGCGTCCTACTCTCTAGCAATCGCCCAGTTCGAATTCGCCCTGCAGAACCGACCCGATGATCCGGTGATTACCTATCACCTGGCCCTGGCCCAGAAGGGCAATCAACAGCTTGACGAATCGGTAAAAACCCTCGAGCGGCTCCTGGCACGTAATGTTGAATTTCCCGAGCGGAGAAAAGCGGAAACCCTTCTTGGCGAATTAAAAAACAGATAAGGGAACCGACCACAGCCCACTTTCCTTCGAAAATCTTCTCTGATTGGGATCTTCCATCCCAATCAGACAATGATACGCCCTTGTTTCCAAAAGTATATAAAGGCAATGGCCAGGGCTACCCCGAAGATTATCAAAACAACAGATTCCAGCGCGGTCCACAACCGTTTCCTCGTTATTTCTTTGGGTAAGGCCAAGCGTGGAACTGAGCAGATAACCTCCAAACCTGAAACCTCTTCGAGCTGCGTTGGATCCCGGAAAGATGCATCAAGCATTTCCAGAGCTAAGGACAGACCACCCCCGAGCCCGCAACCGACCACCAGACAAATTGCCATAATCTTGAGAAAATCCGGTTTAAGCGGCTTAATTGGCATCTGGCCTGGGTCAATAAGTTTAAACTGACTCCCCTTCTGCTTTTTCTCAAGGTTCAGTGCCGACCCGGCCTCCAAATCCTGGCCAACAATATGGTCATAATACTTCCTGAGCTCGCTATATTCCCGCGTTAAGGCAGACCATTCGGCTTCTCGATCCGGGGCTTTGGCCACCCATTGGTTATATTGTTTAACCTGAATCTCAATCTCTTCTTTTTCTTTCTCCATTTTCTTGACACTCAGACTTATGTTATCAAGCTGGGCCTGAAGGTCGAGCAGCGTTTTATCCAATTGCCCCGGTGTTTTTTGCCCTTCCTTTGGCGATGCAGAGCCCGTTTCTCCGTCAACCGGAGCCCCCTGGCCGAGATAGGCAATCTGTTTTTTAAGACTTTTAATTCTCGGATGCTCCTCCGTGTACCGTTCCTGTAAACCGCGAAGTTCAGCCTGCAGGCGGAAAAGTTTGTCGCGAACGGTTTCAACTCGTAATGATTTGTATTTTTCGGCAGGGGTCGTTGGTCCGGAAACCACCGGAATGTATTCCAATACCTGTTTGCGAAGAGCAATCTGATCGCGAATGAGGATACGGGTCCGTTCCAGATCCTGAATGGAATCCTGTCTCTTTTGATACTGGTCCTGCAATGCTGTCAATCTCAATGTATTGGAAGCACGCTGATCGGCCATTTCATTGTAGTATTTTAGTTTATAATCACGCATGACCGCTTCTTTTTTGTCGAGCATATCCTTGGCCATTTCGAGCTCACTCTTTGTGTAGGCAAAGGTCTCCGTTGCTCTTTCTCCACGGTATTTTATATTTTGTTCAATAAATCGTGCAGCCAAAGAGTTGACGACACGCACAACTTCCTTGGGGCTCCACCCCATGAAACCCACACTGAAAGTGTCACCTTGTTTAGATGGAGAAATGATGATGTTGAGGCGCATTTTTGCTACCACATCCTCCATCGGCAAATCTTCTCTTTCTTCTTTATATAATTTTTCATCGATAATAATCTTTTCAAGACTAGTTCTGCTCAACACAATTTCAGATAAGTTACTTACAACATTGGTTATTCGTCCTTGGTTTTCCGGGGACATCTTGGCCGGATTCACTTTTTGTTGCTCATAACTGAGCAGGGCAGTACTGGAATACACCTTCGGCTGCACCAGATACACGCCGAGGCCGGCACCAATACTCAGCAAGAGGCAACTTATAAGGAGCATTTTCCGGCGAGCGGCTACGTCCACCCATTTTCGTATTTGCTGCAGTTGCTGTAATGTCTTTCGTGGCTGTCTTTCCATATACTGATGTTTACTCCCCTGATATCGTGTTCAATTAATTATTTTCCAGAATGTCTCACCGCCGGTCAGCATAGAAGATTAAAAATTCTATTGCAAATAGTTTATTATACCATTGACGTTTTGGGGTTAACTTGACTTGGTCCGACCCCTTTTTGCCGCCGATTTTTTCATCTAAAATTAACTGTCAGCTAACAAATTGTTGTTATTTGTAATCAGGAATATTTTTGGGAAAGTTGATATGTACGGAATTAATTTGCTATCATATCTTTATCTATGCTTTGGAAATAGGTATGATGTCCCCTTATTCCTTGGGATAAAGCGTACACTATTGTGTGTCTACTCCCAAGTACTTCAAGAACAGTCTGTCTCTGGCCACTGATTCGGTGGACCATCGATAGCTGCCCATGACAGTTTGTACCTTTGTGGTTTCAATGCAGTCAAACCAATCCAGGATCTGGGTGAGAGAGCGTTGCGCAAGC
>JBBQVT010000054.1:0-24106 GCA_038211245.1 Desulfobulbales bacterium
CGCTGCCGAAGCGAAAGCCGCAGCAGACGCCAAAGCCAAAGCCGATGCCGATGCGAAAGCGAAAGTTGATGCCGAAGCCAAAGCGAAGGCCGATGTGGCAGAACAGGCAAAAGCCGCTGCCGATGCACTGGCAGCTGATAAAGCCCGGCGGGACGAAGATGAAAAGGCCCTGATGCGCTTGAGAGCGCAGGCCCGCCAAGCCGCTCACGAAGCTGGAGGAAGCAGCTCAGATGCGGATGTGGAAATGGCTATGACTGCCGATCCGGTGCAGAAGGATCAGCAAGAAAAAATTCTTGATATGCTGGACAGATTCCATCGCCGGAAAAGATAAACAATATCAAATATAAAAAGTATACGATGTGTCGCTCTTGAGATAATTAATGAGTCATTGGTAATCTCAAAAAACTCTTTGAGGAGGAACCTCGATATGGCAGAAGTAATCACAAAAGTCGAAAAAGTTGTAAAACTCGCAGATCCGATGGAAGCATCCATTGAACCGTCGACCCAGGAAATGATTCGCCGGGCCCAGCAACTGGGCATTGAAACGATCTTTGATCGTGCCGTTACTATGAAACCCTGCGCCATAGGCCTTCAGGGCATCTGTTGCAAAAACTGTGCGATGGGCCCTTGTCGCTTGCCATTGCCGAAAGATGGCATTCAGGGGGAAGATACCCGTAAAGGTCTTTGTGGCGCCACTGCGAATACCATCTGCGCCAGAAACTTCGTTCGGATGATCGCTGCCGGTGCCGCTGCCCACTCCGATCATGGACGAAATGTTGCCATCACTTTCCTTGCTGCTGCGAGAGGGGATGTTGCCGATTACAAGATCAAGGATCCCATTAAACTTATCCAGATTGCCCCGTATTTTGGGGTAAGCACCACCGTTGAAGTTGACGGCGTAGTCAAGGATCGGGACATAAAAGAAATCGCTATTGCTGTCGGCGAAAAGGCTGTTAATGAATGGGGTAAAACCTCAGGCACTCTTGATTATCTCAAGAGAGCACCGCAACCTCTCCAGGATAAATGGAAAGAGCAGGGTGTATTGCCTCGAAACGTTGATCGTGAGATTGTTGAGATTATGCATCGCACCCATATGGGTGTTGATCAGGACTATAAAAATCTTATGAAACAGGGCACCCGTGCTTCATTGGCTGACGGGTGGGGTGGATCGATGATAGGTACCGATCTGCAGGATGTCATGTTTGGCACACCTTCTCCACTTCAGGCTGAAGCCAATCTTGGTGTGATGAAAGAAGATCACGTCAATATTATAGTCCATGGCCATGAGCCGTTGCTGTCGGAAATGATTGTTGCTGCCTCGCAATCTCAAGAAATGGTCGAATATGCTAAATCGAAGGGTGCAAAAGGTATCCAGCTGAGTGGTATTTGTTGTACTGCTAATGAAGTGCTGCAGCGTCATGGTGTTCCACCTGCAGGCACCTTTCTCCAGCAAGAACTGGCGATCATTACCGGGGCTTGTGATGCGATGGTGGTTGACGTTCAATGTATCTTCCAGAATTTGGCCAATGTGGCAAAATGTTTCCACACCAAGCTCATCACCACTCACCCCATAGCCAAGATGGAGCAGGATAACGTTGTTCATATCGAATTTGACGAGCATCACGCCATGGAGGATGCCATCCGTATCGTCAAGATTGCCATTGACAACTATCTGAAACGAGGCGCAGAAGTCATGATTCCGCGGCACAAATCGTCACAGATTGCCGGTTTTAGTGTTGAGTCGATCAAGTACCACTTGGGCGGCAGCTTCCGTGGTGATTATTTCACCTTGAATGACAATATTATTAACGGTCGTATTCGCGGTATTGCCGGTGTTGTTGGCTGCAATAACGCTCGCACTAAGCATAACGAGGAGCATATCACCCTCATTAAGGAACTGATCAAAAACGATGTTATCGTTTTGACCACCGGTTGTAGTGCCATCGCCGCCGGTATCCACGGTCTGCTTACGCCGGAATCGGCCGCAGTGTTTTGTGGTCCGGGCCTTGCCGAAGTGTGCGAGACTGTTGGAATCCCACCGGTACTCCATCTTGGTTCCTGCGTCGACAACAGCCGAATCCTCTTGGCTGCCACAGAAGTAGTGAAGGCCGGCGGACTGGGCAACGACATCTGTGACCTGCCGGCTGCCGGCAGTGCACCGGAATGGATGAGTGAGAAGGCCATTTCAATTGGTCAATATTTTGTTGCTTCCGGTGTTTACACTGTGTTTGGTTACCATATGCCGCTTGAGGGTGCCCCGGTTTTCAAGGATTATCTCTATAAGGGAATGGAAACAATGTATGGCGGCATGTGGGATTGTGAACCCGATCCGATCAAGCATGCACATAAGATGATCGCCCATATCGACAAAAAACGTAAGGCACTCGGCATCGACAAGGCTCGTGACAGGGTACTTATGGATATGGCTGACAGACAAGCCCTTGGAATGGAATAATTTCACTGAAACCAATACGATATTACTAATCCCTCAATAAAGGAGTAAAGCATGTCAAGATTAGTAGCATTTGCAGCAATACAGGGTGGTTATAAGGTGGTATCCCAGGTTGAGGGAGAGCTGGAAACAGCTCTTCAGACCTATGACGCCAGCACCAAAATAGGATTCCCCAATACCGCATATTATCTTCCGGTTATCTATTCTCTCACCGGTATAAAATGCGAGACCCTCGAAGATCTGAAGAAGCCGATGAAGTTTGCTCGTGGTCTTCTGCCGCCCCACATCAAGGGCAGCAACCATCTTCCCTATCTCGGACCGCTTCTTGATGCCGGTATGGCCGGTATCTTCGCCTATGAGGTGAAAGAGGCCCTGCGTATTCTGCGTGAGCCGGATTTCTACGTAGACACTGAAGATCCGGATATCGATGCCGGAAAAATCTGGGTCGGTCCCGCCAATGACATTATCCTCAGGAAGCGCGGTGTCGAATTTGTTGATGGCTCGGCTCCCGGTTTTGCAGCCATCGTCGGCGCTGCTCCCAACGCCGAGATCGCCAAAATGATCGTCGAGGATTATCAAAAGAAAAACCTTTATATCTTCTGCGCCGCCAATCATAACGGCAAAACCGTCATCGGGCAGCTTCTTGAGGCTGGGGTACAGATAGGCTGGAATACCCGTATCGTCCCCTTTGGACCGGATATTTCCTCAGCCGTCTTCGCCCTGGGTTTCGCCAACCGTGCCGCTATGGCCTTCGGTGGGGTGCAACCGGGTGACTATCGCCGTATGCTGATGTACAACAAAAACCGTATCTTCGCCTTCGTCAATGCTTTGGGCGATGTCGGTACCGAGTGGGCGGTTGCTGCTGCCGGTTGTGTCAACTGGGGCTTCCCGACGCTTGCCGATACCGATATCCCGGAGATCCTGCCGACCGGTATCTGTACCTATGAGCATGTTGTCGCCAATGTGCCGCATAACGAGATCTGTCAGAAATCCGTCGAGGTTCGCGGTTTGAAGATCAATGTCACGCAGATCGATATTCCCTGTTCCTTCGGCCCGGCCTTTGAAGGTGAACGGGTACGCGGTGGTGATCTTTACGGCCAGATGGGTGGTGGTAAGACCCAGTGTACTGAGCTGGTCAAGATGGCTCAAATGGGTGAGATCGAAGACGGCAAGGTCATTGTTGTCGGTCAAGATCTTAAGGATATGAAGGAAGGCGGAACTTTACCGCTCGGCATTTTCGTGCAGATTGCCGGTCGCGAGTTCCAGACCGACTTCGAGCCGATCATGGAGCGTCAGATTCACCATTTGATCAACTACATCCAAGGCGTCATGCATATCGGTCAAAGGGATATTTCCTGGGTCCGCATCAGCAAAGGCGCTGTTGAAAAAGGCTTCACCCTGAAGGATATCGGCGTGGTATTGCATGCCAAATTCCATCAGGATTTCAAGAAGATCGTCGATAAAGTCCAGGTAACCCTCTTTACCAACAAGGAAGATGTCGACAAACTGACCGCTACCGCCCGCGGCGAATACAGAACCCGTGACGAGCGTGTTGACAAGATGACCGATGAGGCGGTAGAGACCTTCTACTCCTGCAGTCTTTGTCAGTCTTTTGCGCCAAGCCACGTTTGTACCGTCAGTCCGGAAAGAACCGGTCTTTGCGGCGCCTATAACTGGATGGATTGTAAAGCGTCTTTTGAGATCAATCCTACCGGCCCCAATCAGCCGATTAAAAAAGGCAAGGTACTTGATCCGGTTCTCGGCCGTTTTGAAGGCGTAGATGAGTTTATCAAGGGTGCCTCCAAGGGTGCCATTGATACCTACAATTTCTACTCCATGTGCCAAGCGCCGATGACCACGTGTGGTTGCTGCGAATGTATTGCTGCCGTGCTCCCTGCTTGTAACGGCATCATGACCGTTGGTCGCGACTATACCGGTGAAACTCCTTCCGGCATGAAGTTTACTACGCTTGCCGGTGTTATGGGCGGTGGTGCTTCTTCACCCGGGTTTGTCGGCCATTCCAAGTTCAATATTACCCAAGGTAAGTTCATCCTCGGCGATGGCGGCTTACTGCGCATGGTTTGGATGCCGAAAGTGGTCAAAGATGAGATTCGTGATCGACTGAATGCCAGAGGTGCGGCAATGGGTGTTCAGAATTTCGCCGATATGATAGCCGATGAAACCGTCGGTATCACTGAGGACGAGATTTTGCCATGGCTCCAGGAAAAAGGGCATCCTGCCCTCAGCTTGCCACCTATTATGTGATAATTTTTCAAGCTGGAAGGGCATGGTTTCCTGCTGTTGAGACCATGCCCTGGCCGGCTGTTAAATAAAAATAAGGAGATAACACAAATGGCGTTAACAGGAATACAAATTTTCAAACTCCTGCCAAAAACCAACTGTAAGGAGTGTGGCGTTCCGACGTGCCTTGCTTTTGCTATGAACCTTGCGTCCGGCAAGGCCGAACTCGACTCTTGCCCCTACGTGTCCGATGATGCCAGGGCGCAACTTGCCGAGGCCTCTGCTCCGCCGATCCGCCCAGTAGCCATCGGCAAAGGTGTGCGGGCCGCAAAGACCGGTGGGGAGACCGTCCTCTGTCGGCACGAAAAAACCTTCTTTAATCAGACTCTTTTTGCTGGAACCATTACCTCCGATACCGCCGTCGCGGTTGTCGAGGCCAAACTTAAAGTTTGGAATGCACTGCAATATGAGCGTGTCGGCTTGAATTTGCGGCCGGAATTGGTTGCCCTAAAGGATGTCAACGGTGACGGTGTAGCTTTTGCCACCTTGGCAAAGCTCATCGCCGAGACCTCCGAATTCAACCTCATCTTGATGAGTGAGAGTGCGGAAATTATTGGCGGGGCTGTAGCAACCGCTGGTTTTAAAAGACCGTTGATTTATGCGGCAACCGCAGCAAATGTCGATGCATATGGCAAAATCGCCCTGGATAACGATCTGCCCCTGGCGGTCAAGGCTGACTCCATTGATGGCCTGATTGCTCTCACCGACAAGTTGGTCGGTATGGGGCTGAAGGACCTGGTACTTGATCCAGGTTCACGGGAAATCAAGCAGGCGCTGGAAGATCAGGTTGCTATACGACGTGCGGCGCTGAAAGCCGGCAATCGGTCGCTCGGCTTTCCGACCATAACCTTCCCGTGTGAGATGGCCTCCAATATCGCAACGGAAGGGCTTATCGCCAGTATGTTCGTTGCCAAATACGGTGGCATCGTCGTTATGTCCGACCTCACCACTGAGGTGATTTTCCCGCTGTTGCTTGAGAGACTCAATATCTTTACCGATCCACAGCGACCGATGACGGTCACCCAGGGTATTTTTGAGATCGGTGCGCCGAACGAAAATTCCCCGGTATTGGTTACCACCAACTTCGCCTTGACCTACTTTATAGTCTCTGGTGAAATCGAGGCAAGTAAGGTTCCTGCCTGGCTGCTTATCAAGGATTCCGAGGGACTGTCCGTACTCACCGCCTGGGCCGCCGGTAAGTTCGGCGGTGATGATGTCGGTGCCTTCGTCAAGAAAAGCGGGATCATGGAGAAGGTCAAACATACCGAACTCATTATCCCTGGATACGCGGCGGCAATCGCCGGCGATGTAGAGGAAGAGCTGCCAGGCTGGACCATTACCGTCGGTCCGCGAGAGGCTGCCCATCTCGCAGGATTCTTAAGGGCGAGACTATAAAAAGCGAACAGTACTTGCCGGTTCTTTCATCATGAAGGAGCCGGCAAATTATTTTTTGTGTATTGCGATTTTGGTGCAGTGCCGAAGAGTTGGATATTAATATATTTTTTTACAAAGGAGAAAAACATGATTCTGCATGGCGAAAGCCTCAATGTCATTTCCAAGGTAATTGGAAAGGCATATAGAGAGCGTGATCCAAAGCCGATTCAGGCTGAAGCCCTAGAGCAGCAGAAGCTTGGCATGGATTACATTGACATTAATCTTGGCCCGGCGAAAAAAGACGGCCATGAATTGATGCCGTGGGTTGTTCAGGTGGTGCAAGAGGTTGTGCCTGATATGCCTCTGCTGCTTGATACCTCGAACATTGCGGCAATTGAGGAAGGGTTGAAAGTTATTAAGCCGGCAAGAAAGGCGCATGTCGTCAACTCGATTATGGCCCGTCCCGAGCGATATACGGTGATGCTGCCGATGGCTGCCAAGTATGGAGCCGATATTGTTGCCTTGATGTGGGGACCGGATGGACTGCCTCGTGATGAAAATGAACGAGCTGCCCTTGCTGTCGAGCTTCTTTATGCGGCAAACGAAGCGGGTATTCCCAATGAGAAAATTTGGGTTGATGGCATCGTTACACCGGTGAATATTCAGCAGGTGCAGTGTGTTTCCCTGATGAATTTCCAAATGATGTTGGAAGATATTGCACCTGGCTGTATGTCGACCTGTGGCTTATCCAATATTTCTAACGGCCCCCCAGTGCATCTTCGACCAATCCTCAATACTACTTATATGATCATGTTGGAACGGAATGGGATGAAGGCGGTTATTTCCGATCCGCTCGACACCACATTGACTGCTGTTGCCAAGGGCCGGCGCCCGGACATCGTCGATGTGGTTCACCAAGCTATGGACGGCACCGCACCAACTCTTTCTTCATTGTCAAAAGAGTTGGCCGACTATGTGAAAACCGTTCGGGTTATCACCGGAGAGAGTCTTTTTTCCGATTCCTATCTGGAAATCTAGATCCCAGTTCTTGTTTGATCAAAAGCTCCATCCTTTACGGGATGGGGCTTTTTTTTTGGAAGAATAATGGTTACTACTCTCTTTAGTAAAAGAGGAGGATAACATTTTTGAATTCCACTAAATAGAGAGATGTCATGACCGAAAATGCAAAGATTACAGGGTGGGTTTACGTTTTTGTTTGCGATCCGGAAAAAAAAGATGAAAGTTTTCTCGGACTCCATAATGCCGAAAAGAATGTTCATTTTATTCCAGCGTTTCGAACCAAGGAAGAAGCAAACGATTGTTTTCTGAGTTTGCCTCGGGAGAAAGGAAGAAAATATGAATTGCAGGCTATTCATATTGAAGAACTGTATGCAGAGGCAACCAAAAACAATTTTGTCGTTACCATGGTTGACCACGAAGGAAAGGTCGTAAGTGAAGAGTTTCGGGACCTTCAGATAACAAATTAATTGGCAGGAGATCCGACGTGAGTTTAAAAATTGCAATAGGCGGCAAAGGCGGAGTTGGCAAAACTACAGTTACCGCGCTTTTGGCTCGCTGTCTGGCTGCCGATAAAAATAATAAGGTTATCGCTATTGATGCCGATCCGGTTGCCAACCTCGCGGCCGGCCTGGGTATTTCCGAAGATCAACCGATAACGCCAATTGCCCAGCTGACTGAGCTTATCGCTGAACGGACGGGGGCAAAACCGGGAACAATGGGCGGCTTCTTTGCTCTTAACCCTAAGGTCGATGATATTCCCGAGCGTTTTTCTCTTGAACGAGACGGTGTCAAACTGCTGGTGATGGGAACCGTGCAGAGCGGCGGTACCGGCTGTCTCTGCCCGGAAAGTACCATCCTCAAGGCCTTGATGAATCATCTGGTGTTGTTTCGCGATGAAATTGTCATCATGGACATGGAGGCGGGAATCGAACATCTCGGACGGGCGACCTCGGCTTCTGTAGACGCTCTGATTATTGTCGTCAACCCCGGTTCTAGAAGTCGGGCGGCTGCCGACAAGATCAGAAAGCTCGGCAAAGATATCGGTATCAAGAACATCATTATTCTTGGAAACCGGGTAAAAGGTATAGAGGATGAGGAGTTGATTCGCAGCTCTTTGCCTGATTACGAAATTATTGGTTTCCTCCCTGAACAGGAGGAGATTGTGTCGGCTGACCGTGGAGCGAGGAGGGCTTTTGATGATATTCGAAGTGCCCCCCCGGCGCTCTTTGCCATAGTCGAAAAATTGATGGCAATGAAAAAATAATGTACTCCACGCCAGGCGCAGCAGTCCTCCCTTCTGTTTGCAAATCGTGTCGTCTCCACCACTCCCGTGTTGGGGACGATTTTTTTTGTTCTGAGATATCCTGCTTTATCTTTATTGTCAGGTAGTTCACCGCCAGAATAGAATATTTTCCCAGCGCATGCAAAATTAATGTATTGACAATGTCACGGTGTGGCATAGTTTAATAAATAATTGGGAATCTTTCTCAAAAGATCGAAGTTTTAAGGGAGTAGGCTTTTTATAACCTTATGCATTAGGAGGCATCATGGCAAAACCACTAGAACTTATCAAGGTTGAGGATTTGACGATCTGCGATTCAACCGCCCAGATGATCACCAAGGCCAGACAAGATGGGGTGGAGCTCTTGTTTGACAGAGCCCACGCCATGAAGCCATGCCCGATCGGCGAGCAGTCAGCCTGTTGCAAACATTGCTCCATGGGGCCGTGCCGGATGAACGTCAATAGCCCCTATGACCGGGTTGGGGTGTGTGGGGCAACGATCGACACCATTGTCGCCAGAAATTTTGGGCGAATGGTCGCAGCGGGGACGGCGGCCCATACCGATCATGGTATGGCGATGCTTGAACTGTTTCGCGATGTCATCAACGGCAAGGTTAAGGATTATTCCATCAAAGATCCGATCAAGCTCCTGGAAATTGCTGCATCTCTCGACATTCCCACGGAAGGACGGGATTTGAAGGCGGTTGCCCTGGATCTTTATCAAGAACTTGAGAGAACCTATACTCAGGTCGATGGAGAGATCCCGATGATGAAAAGGGTGCCACCGAAAACCCTGGAGCTTTGGCGAGCAGCCGGCATTGTGCCGCGTGGAGCCATGCGGGAGATAATGGAAATGATGCACCGCACCGCCATGGGTGTCGATCAGGATTACGAAAACATTACCAAACAAATCTCGCGTACAGCTCTTGCAGATGGATGGGGTGGCTCAATGGTTTCCACCGATATCTCGGATATCTTGTTTGGCACACCATCGCCGGTTGAAGTAGAAGTTGATATGGGTGTTCTCAAAGCAGATCAGGTTAATATTATCGTTCACGGGCATGAGCCTAATCTCCTTGAATCCTTGGTTGTTTCGGTTGCAGATCCGACTTTGATAGAGGCGGCCAAGAATGTTGGAGCTAAAGGAATTAATCTGGTAGGAATGTGTTGCTCCGGTCTCGAGGCGTTGTCTCGACGCGGTCTCCCGCATGCAGGAAATTTTTCCAGTACCGAGGCTGTATTGGTAACCGGTGCTATTGATGCAATGACCGTAGATATCCAATGCATAAAGCAAGATATGAAGAAGGTCGCTGATTTCTATGATACTCCTTTTATCACGACCAACTATAGAGCCAAAATTGAAGGTGCCCTGCATATTCAACTTGAGGAGCACAATCCGCGCGAATGTACCGATGAAATTGTCATCAAGGCGATCACTCGGTTCAAAAACCGCAAAAAGCCCATCCAGATTCCAAGAAATAAGGCAAAGGGAGTACACGGTTTTTCTTTCGAATATATTAATTATATGCTGGGTGGGTCATTTCGTGGCAGTTTTACACCGCTTAATGACAACATCATTAACGGGAGGATTCGTGGAGTTGCCGGTGTTGTTGGCTGCACTAATCCGCGGTCAAAACAAGATTACTCGCACGTGGAGTTGGTAAAAGAGTTAATCAAAAATGATGTGCTGGTTTTGCAGACCGGTTGCTCGCAAATGGCCCTTGCAAAAGCAGGACTGACCGGACCTGGAGCTGCCGCTCTTGCCGGACCCGGACTTGCTGAAGTCTGTGAAACTGTTGGCATGCCGCCAATCCTTGGCTTGGGCTCTTGTGTTGACAACAGCAGGATTCTTACGGCCGCCTCAGAGATGGTCAAGGTTGGTGGGCTTGGCGATTGCCTTGCCGATCTGCCGGCAGCAGGCTGTGCGCCGGAATGGATGAGTGAGAAGGCCATCGCCATCGGCCACTATTTTGTCGCCTCCGGAATATATGTTGTCTTCGGGCACACCTTCCCCATGACCAAAGGAACCAAGTTTGAAAAGCATCTCTTTGAAGATCTTGAAAAACTCGGTTTTGGCAAGTGGGGATTCGCCGATGATCCAAGGGAAATGGCAAGGCTGATGATTGCCCATATTGATAAAAAGCGACAGCAGCTGGGTATCGATAAAACGCGGGAGAGAGTTTTGTCGGATATGGCCGACAGACGCGGGCTTGATGCATCCGCCTAAGTAATAAAAGAAGGGAGACAGCATTGAGCAAATGCCGTCTCCCTTTCGTTTGTTCTCTTGGAAAGATTGGAAGGAGGCAAGAATATGGCTATTTTTAATGGCATATACCGCTGGGATGGAACGAAGAAGGATGATGTTGAGCCCATTGCCTGGTACCCCGGCTCCTATGATGTAAAGATACTCGACCGTTCCGGCACGGAAGGCAAGGTGAGGCACTTCAAATCTGCCATTTGCCTGTATGCACGAACAGGTGAAGGTCAGTCTGTCTCCGCCAACCCTGAAAAGTTTGCCAAGCGGATATGCATTGATTTTTCGTTGAATATTGATCGTGTTCTCTGGGTCGAGGATCTTCTCACCGAGAAAAACCGCTATGCTATAATTCTTTTCACTCGCACCGGAAAAATGGGTAAGGGTTTCTTTTATCGGACCGAAAAACGTCAAGCTCTCAACGCTGAAGTGAAAATGATTGAACACGCTCTTGTTGATCTGGCGAAAGAATCGACAACATTGAAAGGATAATGATTGTGGAAAGTGAGCGATATGTACGATCTTGCCGGAAAGCCACTTTCTTCCCGGTAACAAAACGGAAAGCCTCAGAGGGGTATCTGTTGCCGGCGTGAATTGTCTCCGGGAAAGATGAAAAAGATCAATAATAGGTAATCCGCAGTTTGATTTTCATGGTTTTTCGCTTATTGTTTTAATTATTGATGAGTGGAGTACGTCAATTTATTCTACAATTGAAGGTAATAGGTCCACGGAGCAGGAATTTAACAATTCAGGGAAAAGGAGATTCACTATGGCAGATCAACATTGTCCGGGATTTGAAAGTAACAAGACCTTGAGTGAAGTGAAAATTAAATGCCCGGAGTGCGGCAAGGAATGGGCGGTTTTCTCCGATGAATTAGAGAAAAACGTCAAGTGTTCTGCATGTAAAGCAAGCTTTGACGCAAAGGCCTGCAAAGTGAAATAATATCTCCAGTTTTACTTGCCGTATGAGGCCCTGCTGACAATAGCCGGTATTGTCAGCAGCGCCTTTTTTTTTCAGAGTTGCCTCAATTTTCTTGCCACGCTTGGTTTTTGCCGGGGATGGATCGTTTCGAATTTTCCAGTGCACTACACGCACAACATTTGTGAATAAAAAATGGATTGGTGGGTGCAATAGGATAGGTAGGGCTTTTCGCATCATGAAGATCCGAGTTTATGTTGTGCGGTGACAATTGTTCGCACAATAGGTTGTGATGGTAGTTTGAAGGCGAAAAATTCACTTCCAGGAAGGGAAGATGTGGACGGTTTTGTACAAGCCCATTCCACTGGCCGGGAAGGGTTTTTACTGCGCAATAAACCTTGATAACAACATCAATATAGGCTAGGTTTAATTGGCTTTGGACGTAGCGGCACTCGGAGAATCTGCATCTCCCCCTTAAGGGTGTTGTCAGCTTTTCCTCGAAAAGCCCATTGAGCGGCATATCACCGTATACATTTACTTTTTAGAAGGAAAAATGATTATGGCTGAAGTGGCAATAAAGCTTGAAGGAAAGTCCAAAAAATCCTTTTTGGATGACATAAAAGAGATTGTGCCGGCCGGGAACCTCAGTCTCTGCCTAACCTGCGGACTCTGTTCTTCGGGGTGTCCGGCGACCGGCCTTTTTGACATGGATCCCCGGAAATTTCTCCGTATGCTTGTTCTTGGTATGGATGAAGAAGTGATGAAATCCGACTGGCCGTGGACGTGTACAATGTGTCAGCGCTGTGTCTATGTCTGCCCCATGAAAATTGACATTCCCCAGCTGGTTTTCAATGTTCGTGCGGCCAGACCGAGAGACCAACGACCGAAAGGCATTCGTGGTTCCTGCGATGCAGCCGTCAACAGTGAATCCTGCAGTGCCATGGGAACTCCGGTTGAGGATTTTATATTTGTCGTCAATGATGTCCTCGAAGAATACCAGGCAGCCCAGCCCGAGTTTGCTGATATGGTTGCACCCATCGATAAAGTCGGTGCCGAATTCTTTGTTAATCAGAACTCCCGAGAGCCGATGACTGAACCCGATGAGATGGTGCCCCTCTGGAAAATCCTACATCTCGCCGATGTCGATTGGACCTATAGCAGTAAGGCGTGGGCTGCTGAGAATTACTGCCTGTTTCTCGCCGATAACGAAAATTGGGAGGTGCTGGTGCGCAGAAAGGCGGCACAGGCTGATGCCCTGGGGGTTAAGACATACCTCAATACGGAGTGAGGCCACATTACCTTCGCAGTCCGGGCCGGACTGAAAAAATTCAATATCGCTCACAGCTTCGAAACAAAAAATATCTACGAATATTACGCAAAATGGATCAGAGAAGGAAAATTGAAACCAAATCCCGACTGGAACAAGGATTTGAAGATCAAGTTTACTGTTCAGGATCCCTGTCAGATTGTTCGAAAAAGCTTTGGTGACGCCATTGCCGAAGATTTCAGGTATGCCGTAAAACAAGCAATCGGTGAAGAAAACCTGGTGGAGATGTATCCGAATAAATCCAACAACTACTGCTGTGGCGGTGGCGGAGGATTCCTTCAGTCAGGTTTTAAAGATCAGAGATTGGAATATGGCAGAATAAAAGACGAACAAATCAAGGCAAGCGGCGCGACCTATTGTATTGCCGGGTGTCATAACTGCCATGCCCAGATCCACGAGCTTTCTCATCATTTTGGTGGTCACTACAACGTCGTACATTTTTGGACCATACTTGCTCTCTCTCTTGGAATACTTGGGCCAAATGAACGTGTATACTTAGGTGACGATCTGAAAAATGTAAATGTTTTTCACCCGGAAACAGCGATATAATTGTCGATGACTTTCTTCTAATATAAGTAGGTTTGACTATGCAGCTCACAAAACAGCAAATAGATTATTGCATGGAGTGCGGGGTATGCACCGGTAGCTGTCCCATAAGTGCTGAACGTCCCGGTTTTTCACCACGGCAGATGATAAAACGCACCTTGGTTGAACCTGACGGGAATATTCTGCAGTCGGATGATGTTTGGGCCTGCTTGAGTTGTTCGCGGTGCAGTGACCGCTGCCCGGTGGGCATTGATTTTCCTGAATTTATACGTTCCTATCGGCAAAAGGCCACAGCAGTTGCCAACTTGCCACGCGCGAGTCACCACGGGATCTTTCAGACGATTACCGCCATCCAGTCCGGCACCCTGAAGCAGAATAGGACAGCTTGGACTACCGGCGCTGGGACTATTAAGGAAAAGGGAGAATTTTTCTACTTTGTCGGATGTGCCCCTTTCCATAACCCGGTCTTTAAGTATCTTGATCTGAATGTCATTGATATTGCTAAAAACATTCTCAAAATTCTCAATGCCATTGGTATCGAACCGGTAGTCAGCAATGATGAGCGATGTTGCGGACATGATTCTTATTGGGGGGGCAATGAAGAACAGTTTGCAAAACTTGCCAGGAAAAATGTTGAAACAATTGTCGCATCCGGCGCAAAAACTGTGATCTTTGGCTGTCCCGAAGGGTATGCCACTTTCAAGGAGCATTATCCGGCGATAGTGGGCGACCTTCCCTTTGAGATACGTCATATTTCCGAATTTCTCGTCGAAAAATTGCCTACATCCGGTGTTAGTCTAAGAAAAGCGGCAAATGGAACTGTAACCTTTCATGATCCCTGTCGGCTGGGAAGAAGAATGGGCATGTATGAGCAGCCTCGGCAACTCATCAATATGGTTCCCGATACTGTATTCAAGGAAATGGATAATAACCGACAAAATGCAGTGTGTTGTGGAACGACCGCCTGGATGGAATGCTCGTCATGTTCCAAAACCATGCAGACAAAGCGACTGATGGAGGCGAAACAGGCTGGTGCCCAGACGATTATAACCGCATGTCCGAAATGCCAAATACACCTGACCTGCGCGAAGTCCAATACGGATATTGATGTGGAAGTAAAAGACCTCTACGCATATCTGGCAGAACAACTTTGACAGTGATGCTAGGTGTTCAGATTGTTGCTAAACGGAATAACCAATTTAGTTTCGGAGAAATTTGATGAATGCAGAAAATCCTCAAAAGGTTCAGGGCTCGGTCATGGTTGTTGGCAGCGGTATTGCAGGAATGCAGACAGCACTTGACTTGGCGGACTCGGGTTTTTACGTCTATCTAGTGGAGAAGTCGCCGTCCATTGGCGGAGTGATGGCCCAATTGGACAAGACTTTCCCGACCAATGACTGTGCGATGTGAGTTATCTCACCTAAACTGGTCGAGGTCGGCCGTCATCTGAATATTGAGCTTAAAACATTATCTGAAGTAAAATCCATTACCGGCACGGCTGGGAACTTTGCAGTTGAACTGCTGCAACATCCCCGATATGTGGACATGGACAAATGTATTGCCTGTGGCGAGTGCGCGGAGAAGTGTCCCAAAAAAGTGACGGACACTTTTAATGCGGGTCTTGCCAAGAGAAAGGCCATATATGTTGAATATCCCCAGGCAGTTCCGTTAAAATACGCCATCGATGCTGCAAATTGTATCTATCTCAAGAATGGCAAGTGCGGCTTTTGCGCCAAGGTTTGTCCGGCACAGGCAATTGATTTCGAGCAGAAGGAAGAAACTGTTCACCTGCGAGTTGGTTCGGTCATCCTGGCCCCCGGCTTTTCGACCTTCGACCCACAAAAACTTGATAACTACCAATATAGCCAATATCAAAACGTCATTACCTCCCTCGAAATGGAACGGATCCTCAGTGCCACCGGACCCTACCATGGGCATCTGGTACGGCCTTCCGATAAAAAAGAACCGAAAAAAATAGCATGGCTGCAATGTATTGGTTCACGGGATATTAACCGATGTGACCATGGTTATTGCTCTTCGGTGTGCTGCATGTATGCGGTCAAGGAAGCTGTCATTGCCAAGGAGCATTCCCCTGTTGCGCTTGATACTGCCATATTTTTTATGGACATGCGCACCTATGGCAAGGAGTTTGAAAGCTATTACCAACGGGCCAAGGATGAAAAGGGTGTCAGGTTTATTCGCACTCGGGTCCATACAATCGTTGAAAACCGGGAGACCAAAGACCTCTCTCTCAGATATGTCGATGAGAATGGCAAGGCTTTGGAAGAGACCTTTGACATGGTGGTGCTCTCAGTGGGCATGGAAACCTCAAAGGAGTTGGCAGAATTTGCCGGCAGGCTTGAGATCGAACTGAACGCTGATAATTTTGCCAAGACGGATTGTTTTTCACCGGTCAAGACCTCCAGGGACGGCATATATGTCTGCGGTGCCTTCCAGGAACCGAAAGATATTCCCTATTCGGTTATGGAGGCAAGTGCCGCCGCCTGTTGGGCCGAGGCTGATCTGGCAAAATCACGAGGTACCCTTACCAAAACCAAGACCTTCCCAACAGAAAAGGATATAGCCGGCGAAGAAGCGCGCATTGGTGTCTTTGTCTGCAACTGTGGAACCAATATCGGCGGTATTGTTAATGTCCCTGCTGTCGCTGAAATGGCCAGATCTCTTCCCGGTGTTACCTACGTCGAAGAAAACCTCTTTACTTGTAGCCAGGATAGTCAGGAAAAAATTAAGGATATTATACTGAAAAAGGGTTTGAACAGAGTTGTTGTCGCCGCTTGTACTCCCCGAACCCATGAGGCCCTCTTCCAAGAGACCTTGAGGGACGCCGGGCTCAATAAATACCTTTTCGAAATGGCCAATATTCGCAACCAGTGTTCCTGGGTGCACAGCAAGGAAAAGGATGAAGCTACCGCCAAAGCCAAGGATCTGGTGCGCATGGCGGTTGCCCGAACGCGGTTGATCACTTCTCTCGGGCAACCAACAATCTCGGTTGAGCCAAGTGCGCTGGTTATTGGCGGCGGGATCGCCGGCATGACCTCGGCTCTTGGCCTTGCCGACCAGGGCTATGCCGTACATCTGGTGGAAAAGGAAGAGCAACTCGGCGGTAACGCCCTAGGACTTCTCAATACCTGGAAGGGAGATAGCGTCCCGGAAAAACTTGCAGAAATGACCAAGAGGGTCGCAACTCATGCCCTCATCAATGTGTACACTGGGGCTACGGTTAAGACTTCCACTGGCTTTATCGGTAATTTTGAGACAACCCTTTCGGTCAAGGGGCCGGATCGCCTCCTGAAGCATGGGGCTGTGATTGTCGCAACCGGTGCCCAGGAGCATGTGCCGCAAGAGTATCTTTATGGAAAAGATGAGCGGGTTCTGACACACCTTGATCTTGATCGCGCCATTAGCAAAGATGATCCGAGACTCCCCGCGGCGAATGCAGTGGCCTTTATCCAGTGTGTTGGTTCAAGACAACCGGAGAGGCCATATTGTTCAAAGGTGTGTTGTACTCATTCCGTTAAATCGGCAATTCGTTTTAAAAAAATCAATCCCGAGGTGCAGGTTTTTGTCATGTATCGGGATATCCGCACCTACGGTCAGCGGGAATTGCTCTATAAAGAAGCACGGGAAAAGGGCGTTATTTTTATACGCTATGATCTGGACAGAAAACCTGAAGTTAAAAACGATGGGGCTAGGCTGACCATAACCGTAAAGGACCATATACTCGGTAGGGATGTAGAGATACATGCTGATTTGCTGATCCTGGCTGCGGCAATCGTGCCACGGAATAATGAGGTGCTTGCCCAAATGTTCAAGCTCTCATGTAACGGCGACAATTTCTTTAACGAGGCCCATGCAAAACTGCGACCTGTGGAATTTGCCACGGCCGGAATTTTCCTCGCCGGTATGGCCCATTACCCGAAGCCCATCGAAGAGAGCATAGCTCAGGCTGCAGCCGCAGCCTCACGAGCCGCCGTGACGCTGTCTCAAGACCGAATTACGGTTGAGGGTGTTGTTTCGCATGTAAAAGAGTTTATGTGTCGGGGCTGCGGCGAGTGTGAAAGGGCGTGTCCCTTTAATGCCATTTCCGTGCAGGAAACAGATAAGGCCATGCTGGCGGCAGTGGTGAAAGAAGCTCTCTGCAAGGGCTGTGGAATGTGTGCCGTGGCATGTCCCACGGGAGCCGCTTCGGTGCATCATTTTGGTGATCGAGAAGTATTGACAATGGTAGAGACGGCTTTTGAGTATTAGTTTTAGGCATATAAGCATGCTCTTGAGCTGTTTTGAGATTCATAATTGCAAACGGGTATCAATCTGAGCGCTGGCTTCAGAGATCAGCGCTGTAAGAATCTACTTTTTAAGGAAGAGAAAATGTCAGGGGAATTCAAACCGAAAATAATTGCATTTGCTTGTAACTGGTGCGCCTATTCTGCGGCAGATCTGGCCGGCGTCAGCAGGTTTCAGTATCCCCCCAATCTTCGTATCATACGGGTGATGTGTTCCGGGCGGATAAATCCGAATTTTATTTTAAAGGGATTTCAGAATGGTGCCGATGGCGTCCTTGTCGCCGGCTGACACATCGGCGACTGTCATTACCTGGAAGGTAATGTAAAGGCTGAAAAAATGTTCAAAACGACGGAAGAGCTTGTCGATGTCCTGGGCATTGAGCCGGAACGACTTCGCCTGGAGTGGATATCTTCAGCAGAAGGTACCAAATTTGCTGAAGTGGCAACGAGGTTTACCGAGGTAATACAATCTCTGGGGCCTCTGAAAATTGAAGAGATCGCCTGAAATTGATATATTAACTGCCTGAACAGGAGGTAGATTGTGAATAGGGACATGCTTGTTATTGGTGGCGGCATTGCGGGGATTCAGTCGTCCTTGGACTTGGCTGAAATGGGCTTTAAGGTCCATCTGGTTGAGCGACTGCCAAGTATTGGCGGAAAGATGGCACAGCTCGACAAAACCTTCCCCACCAACGACTGCGCTATCTGAATACTTTCGCCGAAAATGCTGGATGTCGGTCGGCATCCCAATATTGATTTGATGGCATATAGCGAAGTTGAAAAGGTTGAAGGAAGTGCCGGGTGTTTCAAGGTTCGAGTCAGGAGAAAAGCTCGCTATGTAGACGAGGATAAATGCACGGGCTGTGGGGCATGCACCGAAAAATGTCCGACGGACGTTCTCGATCTCTATAATGAAGGCCACAGTACTCGTAAGGCTGTTTACAGTTGGTTTGCCCAGGGGATTCCTTCGACGCATACTCTTGACCCTGATCACTGCCGGGTCCTCCTAGGGAAAAAGTGTGGAATATGTCAAAAAAAATGTGAAGCCGGTGCCATTGATTTCGAGCAGAAAGATAAAATCGTCGATCTCGAAATCGGGGCAATCATCGCCGCCAACGGTTATACTATTTTTGATCCGGGCAAGATTGCCGAATATCGATACAATGATTTGCCGAATGTTGTGACTGCTGTTGAATTTGAAAGGTTCCTCAGCGCCAGTGGCCCAACGCACGGCCACATAGACCGTCCTTCGGATGTGGCGGTGCACATGCAGATTAAGGAGCTTGAAAAAGAGGGAAATAAGCTTCTGAAGATGCTTGCCCGGTTCGAAGAAAAGCAAGGAAAGAAATCGGAAGAGTTCTATGAAACCTATGTTCCCGGTGAAACCGACCCAGATCTTGTGCAATGGGCCGGCCGGTATGAAGAGTATTTGCCTGTTAAAAGCAGGCTGCTGGAGTTGCAGAAGAAAGCAGAGACCTTTAGCACCGCCAAGAGACTTGCCTTTATTCAGTGTGTTGGCTCCAGGGATCTGCGCTACTACCCGTTCTGTTCCAGTTATTGCTGTATGCACTCGATAAAAGAAGCAATTATTGCCCATGAGCACGATAATGCCACCACATCCGTTATCTTTGGCATGGATATTCGCGCGGTCGGCAAAGGTTTTGATGAATATAAAGTCCGGGGCGGCAATAAGTCGAATATCAGTTACCGACGCAGCCGAGTCGCCGAGATCATAAACGGCCCGAATGACAATCCGGTGTTGGTGTACGAAGACACCCAACTTCAGGTCGTCAAACGGGAAGAATTCGATCTGGTGATACTTGCGACCGCCTGCGCTCCGGCCAAAGGAATGAAAGAATTGTCAGAAATTCTTGATATTGAGATAAATCGATTCGGATTTTTTAAAACCAGTCCGGAAAATCCTCTTGATACAACGAGGGAAGGCATCTTTGTCTGTGGTTGTGCCCACAGTCCCATGGATATCCCTGAATCCGTTGCCCAGGCAAGCAGCGCTGCTTCTAGAGCGGTACAGACAGTAACAGTGACTCCAGAAAAATTACTCAAGATATCTTAAAAAGGTTTTTAAGAATATGAAGAAAAAGAGTGGGGAAAATACTGAACAATTGAGAGTGGGTGTCTTTATTTGCGATTGCGGTTCCAATATTGCGGGACACCTTGATTGCAAGTCTGTAACGGAGTATGCGGCGACTTTGCCGGGGGTAGTTTACGCCAAAGAAAATCTATACACCTGCTCGGAATCCGGCATTGGCGAAATTCAGAACGCCATCAAAGAGAACAAGCTCAACAGGGTAGTGGTTGCCTCGTGTTCGCCGCGAACCCACCATCCCCTTTTTGCTAGTTCATGTGCCCAGGCAGGGATGAATCCATATCTTTTTGAAATGGTCAATATCAGAGATCAATGCTCATGGGTGCATATGGGTAAACGTGATATTGCCACGGCAAAGGCTATGGATCTGGTGCGGATGGGCGTTGCGAAAAGCTCGACACTTGAGCCGCAGAAGGATATTGAATCCTCTCTGGTGCGCAAAATTCTCGTCATTGGTGGAGGTATTGCCGGGCTTTCGACCGCCGAAGCCTTGGCAGGAATGGGCCTCGAAGTCATTCTCGTCGAAAAGGAAGAAAAGTTTGGCGGGTTGATGCTGGGTTTGAATGTTCTCGAAACCGGTGCATCAGCCGAGCAGCAGGTCTTCGAACTTGCAGCGAAGGTTATGAGAACCTCAGGAATTACCGCCCTTACCAGTTCGAAAGTTACCGAAATTACCGGATACATCGGCAATTTCCAGATAGCGATCGCAACACCGAACGGAAAAGTCGATGTAAAGGTTGGTTGCATAGTTGTTGCTTCAGGGGCAATTCCTCTCATCCAGGAAGGCCTTTTCGGCCACAACGGCAAAAATGTCATTACCCAGATGGAACTTGAACAGCGGTTGAAAGACGGATCGTTTAAGGCCAACAGAGTGGTAATGATTCAATGCGTCGGAGCCAGGAATCAGACAAGAGAATACTGCTCCAGAATATGCTGTGCCACGGCGGTTAAAAACAGCATGATCATTAAGAGGAAAAATCCTTTAGCAGGAGTACATGTTCTGTATCGCGACATGCAGATGTACGGCGATGTGAAGGAACAAATGCTGTGGGATGCCAGGGGCATGGGTATTCAATTCGATGTCTATGATCCCAAGAAACCACCTGTCGTCTCGGATGGCAAGGTGGTCTTTCACCATGCGGTGCTTGGCGAAACCAAAGAATTTCCGTGTGATCTCGTGGTACTTTCGACGCCATTGGTTGCTCGGCCTGATGCACCGGAAGTCGCTGCCCTTATGCGAGTGCCCTCCGATAAGAACGGCTTTTTCCTGGAAGCGCATGCCAAACTCCGGCCACTTGATTTTGCCGCCGACGGCATTTTTGTCTGCGGTAGTGCAAGGTACCCAGTAACATCGGTTGAGGCAAGGACCCAGGGCATGGGAGTGGCGTCAAGGATCGGCGCGATTCTCTTTAAGGATAAGCTGGTAAAAAGCAGTATCGTCGCCGAGATCGATGCCGAGAGCTGCGTTGGATGTATGGGATGTCTCAATGTTTGCCCGTATGATGCGATTTCCTTTAATCGCCAGACGAATGTTTGTGAGGTGAAAGAGATTCTTTGCAAAGGTTGTGGCAACTGTGCATCAACATGTCCTTCGCACAGTGCCATACTCAGAGGTTATAAACCGGAACAGCTACTGGCTCAGATTCGAGCCATCTAGTTTTACCGTAGCCCCGATAAACGGGAAAAATCCCATTACGAAAAATTCTCTGAAAGAAATATATAAATAATTTTTCTAAGGGACAAAAAAAAGGATAATACAAATGAGTAACGACATTTTTGAGCCCAAAATCGTTTGTTTTTTGTGTACCTGGTGAGCATACGCAGCTGCTGACCTGGCTGGGGTCAGTCGTTTGCAGTACCCGGCGAATGTTCGTACCGTCCGGGTTATGTGTAGTGGCAGTGTGTCGCCGCATCATATTCTTCTTGCTTTTCAACGCGGGGTTGATGGGGTTTTTGTCGGCGGCTGACGCTTGGGTGAATGCAATTACCTGTATGGTAATTATTCCACCAAGAAGCGTGTAACTGTCTTAAAAGAAATGCTCAAGTTCAGTGGCATAGATGAAGAGCGCTTGAAAGCGAGCTGGGTATCCTCAGCTGAAGCGCCTGAGCTGGTTCACGAATTTGACACATTTATTGAAGAACTCCGCGAACTCGGACCTTCACCTTTGAAGGTCGATTACCGGAAAGAATTGGCATAATATTGAGCCCCTTAGGGCAGGGTATTTTTATGATTGACTCGATTAAGGATAAAGTAAAGGAACTTCTGGAAACGGGCGAGATCCAAGGCTTTCTTGGGCTAGTTCGTAAAAACGGCCATATTGCTCCCCACCTTTTCCAAAAGGGTGAAGAACTGAGAGATATGTCTCTTGGCGATAACATCATCGCCGGCGATTCCAGATATCCTTTGAATAAATATCTTATGAATATCGCCAAAGCGTACCCCGAGGAAACATTCGGGGTTCTGGTCAGAGGTTGCGATGATCGGGGGCTGCAAGCGCTTTATACCTGGAATCAGCTCAATCCCAAGAAAGTTCTTGCGGTTGGCATAACCTGCCCGCAAGATCTCGCCGATGCCTGTGAGTGTCTGCAACCCTATCCTGAAAATATTACGGCAGGAGACTGTGCCAAAGCAGGTGCACAAAAATCAGTTGCAGCCATTGATGCACTGGTGCTTTCCGAGCGGTTCTCCTATTGGATGGATGAATTTGTCAAATGCATCAAGTGTTACGGTTGCAGTAATATCTGCCCCATGTGTTTTTGTAATGAGTGTAGCCTCAAATGTGATGATTTGGTGAAAAGTGGAGAACTGCCGCCGGAAATCCCGGTTTTTCATCATACACGAGCCATGCATATGGTCGGCAGATGCGTTGATTGCGGCCTGTGTGAAGAGGCCTGCCCGTCAGGTATTCCTCTCAGAACATTGTATAAAAAGGTCGGAAGTATCATGGATGATAAATTCGATTTTAAGACCGGCATGATTAGAGGACAAAGATCGCCATTAAACAAAATAGATTCTACTGAAGGGAAGAAATAAAATGGGAGCGTCTATGGATTACAGGACAGTACTTACAACATGTACATACTGTGGCTGTGGCTGCAATTTTTTTCTGGAAGTGCTGGATGGCAAGGCGGTAGGAACCATACCCTGCAAAACGAGCCCGGTAAATGAAGGAAAACTCTGCATCAAAGGTTGGAATGTGCACGAGTTTATTCATAATGAAAAAAGGTTGAAAAAGCCGCTTCTCCGTAAAAATGGTAAACTTGAGGAGGCTTCTTGGGATGAGGCGCTTGATTTTACTGCTGCTCGATTAAAAGAAATTAAGGAAAAAAGCGGCCCGGACAGTATCGGTTTTCTTACCTCAGCCAAGGTTACCAACGAAGAAAATTATGTATTGCAAAAATTTGCTCGGGCGGCAGTTAACACCAACAATGTAGATCACTGCGCTCGCCTCTGACACTCCTCAACTGTGGCAGGTCTTGCCGCAGCATTCGGTAGTGGTGCAATGACAAATTCCATAGAGGAGTTTGAAAAAGCAGACTGTATCTTCATTATTGGTTCCAATACCTCGGTTGCCCATCCCCTCATTGCTACCCGTATTTATCGGGCCAAAGAAAATGGCGCAAAAATCATCGTTGCCGATCCACGGAAAGTTCATATCTCGGAAATTGCCGATATTTATGTCAGACAAAAGATGGGCACGGATGTGGCCCTGCTCAACGGCATAATGCATGTGATCCTGGCCAGTGGCTGGCATGATCAGGCGTTTATTGATGAACGAACAGAAGAATTTGACCGCTTTAAAAAATCCTTAGAGGCCTATCCACCGGAAAAGGCAGCGGAAATATGTGGTGTTTCGGCAGAAGATATACGCAGGATTGCCGAGTGTTATGGGAAAGCTGATAAAGCTTCTGTGGTCTATTGCATGGGGATAACCCAGCACACTACAGGGGTTGATAATGTCAAATCCCTAGCCAATCTTGCCATGCTGACGGGGAATCTCGGTAAGGAATCTTCCGGAGTCAACCCCCTGCGTGGACAGAACAATGTTCAAGGAGCCTGTGATATGGGGGGGTTGCCAAATGTGTTTACCGCATATCAACCGGTAACAAGCAGTGCTGCCAGTGAAAAATTTGCTAAGGCCTGGGGAGTTGAAAAACTTTCACAAAACGTTGGCCTGACGATACCAGGTATGCTGGAGGGATTGGAAAACCAAACAGTA